>CANQJG010000001.1 GCA_947624185.1 uncultured Clostridia bacterium
GTGTATCACCATTTAGATATCTTATTAAAGTAATCTCTCCCCATCCTAATAATTTTGCAAGAGGCTTTTTCCCTATTTTATATTTAGTCAGTATTTTATTTATTTCTTCTACTGTAATTATATTTTCCTTTGCTCTATATACTTTATCAATCCTAGCTAGGTTTTCATCCATTAGTTCATTTGAACTTATTTCTTCACCACATTTTTTACAGAAACCAATTAATCTATTATACGTATAATTTTTTCCTTTAATATTGGCTATATTTTCAACTTCTTTTACTTTATACTCCACTAATGTATTGCATTTTTCACAAAAACCTTTATTCATTAATAAGTTCACCTCCCTTATTTTATCAAAATAATCTCTTTATTTCCTTTTCAGGCTTATGAAAAGAAATAATAACAATTAAATCTTCTTTCTTTTTGCTTAACTTAATATATACCTTGGCTTTTTCTATTGTACCCCAGTTATTAAGCTCATATTCTCTACAAAAGATATATAATCTTTCACTTGGATTGTTATAATCATCTGCTGAATAGCAAAAATCATTAACTCTTAATTGCATCATCATTTCTTTTATTTTATTCTTATCTAATTTATATTTTTCAATAAATTTTCTATTTTTTATATTTTTATTTGTAGTGCATATTATAAATTTATCCCTTTTTATGCTATTCTTTACAATTTTTAAATACTTATCAATCTCTTCTCTTGTATGGTTTACATGCTTTGCAGTATTTAGATTCATTATTGCTCCTTTCCTATGTACCCCGCCTCCTTTATAGTATCAATTGATACTATTTTACTATTTTTTCTTCTTTTTGTCAAGTTTTTTTTACAATTTTCTTTTTAAAACTTAAAATATATGTTACAATAACCTAAGGAGGTTCAATTATGACTAGCAAAGATAGAGCATATTTAAGAAGTTTGGCTAATACTATAGATTCAATTTTACAGGTTGGAAAATCAGGTATAAATGATAATTTGATAAAACAAGTTGACGATGCTTTAGAAGCTCGTGAGCTTATTAAATTAACCGTTTTGGAAACTTCTCCTGATACTGCTTTGGACATTGGAAATGAATTAGCTGAAAAAACAAATTGTACATTAGTGCAAGTAATGGGTAGAAAAATTACTTTATATCGTAAAAAGAAAAAAGATTCAAAAATTAATATTTAATTCTTAGAATATTTTCCTTCTAGTATAAATATATTTATTTATCAGAAGGAGGCGATTTTAATTAATCAGAATTATCCAACAATTCCATACATAGGCTTTAAAACTGAGACTGAGAAAATTCCAATAACTTTTCCTAGACAGCATCAAGATGTTCAGCCTGGCATGGAATATAAAATGAAACCTCTTCCAATTTTTGATAATCCAAACTATGTTCCAAGTGGAAAGCTAAAAGACAAAGTCTTAGTTATTTCAGGTGGCGATAGTGGAATTGGAAGAGCTGTTAGTGTACTTTTTGCAAAAGAAGGAGCTAATATTGCAATTAGCTATTATAATGAACATGAAGATGCTAATGAAACAAAGAAAATAATCGAAGGCTTAGGTAGAAAATGTCTATTGTTTCCGGGCGATTTAAGAGATGAAGGATTGTCTAAATATATTGCCGACAAAACATTAAATAATTTTGGGAAAATTGATATTTTAATTAATAATTGTGGTGTTCAATTTCCACAAAATAGTATATTAGATATATCGAGTAATCAACTTAAAGATACATTTGAAACAAACATTTATACCTTCTTTTATTTGACTAAAGCTGTACTTCCACATTTAAAAGAAAATTCAAGCATAATAAATACTACTTCAATAACAGCTTTTGACGGAAAAAAGAATTTAATTGATTATTCATCTACTAAAGGGGCAATTACCGTTTTTACCAAATCACTTTCACTTTCTTTAGCAGATAAGAAAATACGTGTAAATGCAGTTGCTCCAGGTCCAATATGGACGCCTTTAATTCCGTCATCCTTTACTGCATCTGAAGTGGAGATTTTTGGAACTGATGTGCCGTTAAAACGTGCTGGGCAACCTTTTGAACTTGCTCCTGCCTATCTTTATTTAGCATCTGATGATTCAAGATATGTAACCGGTCAAATTATTCATGTAAATGGTGGTAGTATAGTTTAGGCTGTTATAGTATAATAATAATCTCTGTTTATTAGTGAAGTAAATACTTATACCTTGACTTTTATTTTTATATATCGAAATAAAAATTATCTTTTATTAAGTTATTTTTTCACTAATAAATAGAGATTTTTTATTATTATCACAATATTTTTTAATTATATATTATTTATTTTTTTGCCTTTTCAGTTTCTGATTTTGAATCATCTTGCTCTGTAGTTTCTAATTTTGACGTACAATGTGGACATCTATCAGCTTTGATGTTAATTTCACTGTAACAATGCGGACAGGTTTTTGTAGTAATCTCTTCTACAACTTTTTCTCCTTTATGTCCCATTGTAGCTAATTTGTTCATAAATTTTACTATTAAGAAAATGACAAATGCCATTATAATAAAGTTAATCACATCTGTAATGAAACTTCCATATCTTAAATTTAACTTTCCTATTTTCCAACTATATTCTGAGAAATTTACTCCACCAAATAGTCCTAATATTGGAGAAATCACATTATCTGTAAGTGATGTAATTATTTTTTGAAATGCACCACCAATTAACACACCAACTGCTAAATCTAATACATTTCCTCTTAATGCAAATTCTTTAAATTCATTTATGAATTCTTTATTTTTTGTTTTTGTTTCTTTTAATTTTTCTTTTATTTCTTGTTTTACTTCTTCTTTATTTTCCATTTTTTATCTCATTCCTTCCTAAGACACAAATCTAGTTTGAAAATTGTAATTATTTTTCAACCTTATCTCCTTGTTTTAACTCTTTTATAAATTGCTTTAATATATCTTTTGTGTTTTCATTTATTTTCTATATTTACTATATGTTGAAATTCTTTGTCATTTTTTCTTATTACATCTATAAGTATTTCAGGTTTAAAAGTTAACTTGTCCAATTCGCTAATATCTTTCCAAATAAATTCTAAATCTTCTCTTTCTTCTATACCCACTATTTTTTCGCGTTTGTATGCTTCGTCATCTCTAAATTTTGCTTCATATGTAACTAATAATTCATGATAATTTTTACTCTCAAGATTAAACATATTCTCCATAAAAGATACTGGTTTTAATATATCAATATCATAACCCATTTCTTCCTTCATTTCACGTTTTAAAGCTTGTTCTGTTGTTTCCCCTTCTTTTACTCTACCACCTGGTAAAGTATAATGGTCACTTTTTAATCCATGGTGTAGCAAAATTTTACTGCCATTTCTGAATATTGTAGATACCCTAAAGTTGAACTTATGATTTCCAATCATAATTGAAATATCTTCCATAAAATACTATTTCCTTTCTTTTTTCACTCCAAAAAGCCATACATATGGCAAATAAGTAACAAAAATGCAATATATTAAATTATGTTTTTTACTTTTCTTAAGTATAAATCCATTATTTAAATATTGCATTATGTTTTTATGTATCTAATTTTTTTGAGGTGCACCTACTGGACATATTCCAGAGCATGTTCCACACTCTATACATTTTTCTGCATCAATTACATATTGACTATCTCCTTGAGATATGCATTGTACTGGGCATGATGCTGCACATGCTCCACATTGTACGCATTTGTCTGAAATTTTGTATGCCATATTATCACCACCTTTCACATCTATATTTATTTATATGTCATCATCACTGGTGTTCTTTTTATCATATTTATCCATTTGCTCTATTTTTTGTAATTCTTTTAATTCTTCAGGGTCAACTTCGTCGTCCCCAGCAATATCTTTCCTATTATCTTTTATGATTTTTATTTCATTTGCATTATATTTTTTATAGTAATTGTTGCCTTCTTCATCTTTGAATTTGACCTTTATCAATTCTCTTAATACTTCTACGCCTTCTACTACTCCTTCTCCTTCATCTGTCTCGACAATTGCTCCAAGGTGTGGTAATTTTTTCATCTTATCTTCATATACATTTTGTTCATATTTTAAGCAACACATTAATCTTCCACAATTACCAGTTATTTTTGCTGTGTTTAGTGATAGATTTTGTTCTTTTGCCATTTTTATTGAGACTGAATCAAAGTCATTTAGAAATGAACAGCAACATAATTCTCTTCCACATATTCCATTTCCGCCTAATCTTTTTATTTGATCTCTTACTCCAATTTGTCTTAGTTCAATCCTTGTCCTATATATTGCTGCTAAATCTTTTACCAAATCTCTAAAGTCTATTCTGCCTTCTGCTGTAAAATAAAATATTAATTTTGAATTGTCAAACAAATATCTTGCTTCTACAACATCCATTTCTAATTTATGTTCTTTTACCTTTTTTCTGCAAGTTTCTAATGCTTCCTTTTCCTTCTTTGCGTTTTCTTGTTGATGCTTTAAATCGTCTTCAGTTGCTATTTTTAGAATCTTTTTTAAAGGTTCTTTTTGCTTACTTTCATCTATTTGTCTATTGGCTACTGCAATTACTCCAAGTTCTTTTCCCATAACTGTTTCTACAATTACATTATCGCCTAGTTTTAATTCATAATTATCTGCATCAAAGAAATATATTTTACCTGGTTTCTTAAATCTGACCCCAACTATATTCATTTTAACTTGTATGATGTATTTAATAACTTAAATAACCATATCTCCTTGTTCAATAGATTTAGGTTTTTGAAGGCTACCTATAAACCTTTATAAATAATTGGTATTAATGGCATAAATTATCTTTATCTATCAAATTATTTGGATGCATTTACCGCTTCATAACAGTGCATTAGCAGATAATCTATACACATATCATAATTGTTATTTGCTAGTATTTTTCTTTTAGTCTTTTCCACAATTTCCACACAGTTTATCCACCTTTTTTCGAAAAATATAATATTCAAATATTCTAGCAAACTTATTATATCATCTTTACTATCATAAAGTAAATCTGTTTCCGTAAATAACTGTGTTTTTGTTCCGTTTTCTATCACATTTACTATTTTATTTAGTGATTTGTATTGTTCTAATTTTTCTTCAGATTGTTGTGCATTTTCTAAGCTTCCTTCTAATATTTTTATGAAATTTGAATCTAAATTTGGCATAATAGTTTTAATTTCACTATCTGATAATTTTTCAAATTTTACTATTACACATCTTGATTTGATTGTTGCCAAAATCTTACTTTCATTTGATACTATTAGAATTATTACTGCATATTCAGGTGGCTCTTCTAAAGTTTTTAGCAAGCAGTTTTGCCCTTCTTCACTCATTAAATCTGCATCATCTATGACATATACTTTCCTTGTAGATATAATTGGTTTTTCTGCAATTTTTTCTTGCATTTTTCTAACTTGTTCTATTTTTAAAGTTTTGCCGTCCGGAAGTATTTCTTGATAATCCGGATTTGAATTTGCATTAAACTTTATACAAGAATCGCATTTTTCATCATTTAAGCACATTATCTTTTTTGCATATTCTCGTGCTAGCATTTTCTTTCCAATGCCGTGATTTGCCTACAAACATATAACTATGAGAAATGTTTTTAGTTTCTATTGTTGTTTTTAAATATTCTTTTACCTTATTATTTCCAATTATATCTTCGAACAACTTTTCCTCCACTAATTTATTAATCCACTTTTCCAAATTTATTAAATGGGAAAAATCTTAATACTACCTTACTTTCTATTTTTTCCAATGGAATACAGCCAAATTCTCTACAATCTTTTGAATCAGGCCTATTATCACCCATTGCAAACACGCAGTTGTCAGGAACGACAAAATCATAATATGCTCCTGTTATTGGTGTTTTTAATCCTTCTCTCAAATAGTTTTCTTCTAATTCTTCTCCATTTATATATACTTTTTCATCTTTTAACTCAACGTGCTCTCCTGGAAGCCCTATAACTCTTTTTATATAGCTTGTTTTTCCAAATTCCAATACATAGTATACAAATTTATTCCACCAGCCTTGTGGTTCTTTTTCATATTTGGCTATTGGATTTTCTATATCCACATCTCCACTTCCACTTGGTGCTTCAAAAGTTATGATATCTCCCCTATTTGGAAGTTTTTTCATAGTTCTATTAATTCTACTCAAAATCAATCTATCAGATTGCTCTAAAGTAGGATACATTGAGCTTTGTTTTACTACTGTTGGTGTTCCTAAAAAATATTTTATAAGTATTGCTATTACTATCGCTATTACTATACAATATATCCACTCTAATATATCTTTTATTACAGCTTTGGTTTTATCATTTACTTCTATTGGTTGTTCTTGATTAACCTTAATTTCTTTCTTGTCTTTACCCATTTTTTCTAGAATTCCTTTCTTTGAAGGCATAATTTTCGATTAATAATCCTAACTATTAGAGATTATTTAACCTTTAAATTTTATTTTTTTACTGGTATTCTTATTACCACTTCTGTACCTTTTCCTAACGTACTTTTTACATTTATACTTCCCTTATTTTGTTCAATTATCTCTTTTGCTATTGAAAGACCTAAACCTGTTCCACCAAGCTTTCTTGATCTAGCTTTATCAACTCTATAAAATCTTTCAAATATTTTATCAATATCTTCTTTTGGAATTCCTATTCCGCTATCCTTAATTTTCACATATGCGTCATTATGTACATATCCAACATAAATGGATATTTTTCCGCCGTCAGGAGTATATTTTACACTATTACTAATTATATTAATTATTACTCTTTCTATTCCGTCTTTGTCTGCTTGTACTGGTGGTACATCAGCTGTTACAAAGCATTCTAAATCTTGATTTCTTTTCTTGACTTCTATTTCAAATTTTTCACTACATTTCTTTGCTAGCTCACCTAAATCAAATTCTGTAACTCTGCTTTGATCTCTCTTATTATCATATCTTGATAATATAAGCAAATCTTGTACTAGCTTTTCCATCCTGTCGGCATTATCGTTGATTATTCCTAAGAAATGTTTTTCAGTTTCCTTGTCACAATCTCCTTCAAGTAATGTCTCTGAAAACCCTTTTATTGATGTTAGCGGAGTTTTCAATTCATGTGATACATCTGCTACGAATTCTTTTCTCATATCGTCTAATCTAACGTGCTCTGTAATATCTTGTATAACAACCATTACACCTGTTGGTCTATTGATTTCGTCCTTAAATGGCACGAAAAATAAGTTCATTGATACATTATCATTTTCAATCTTGACTTCTGTTGAAGTCCAACTTTCCAAATAAATTATTTTCTCCATATTTATATTATCATATTTTGAAAATATTTTTTCAAATGTTCTGTCTGTTTCCTTTAAATCAAGCATTTGGATTGCTGTCGGATTTATATAAGTCACTTTTCCTTTCATGTCAAATGCAATGACACCGTCAGTCATGTGTTTTAATATAGTGTCAGTCTGCCTTTTTTGGCTATTTGCTTCTATTAGACTTGTTTTTAAATCTGTAATTAAATTCTCTATTTCACTACTATTTTTGTTAGTAATATCAGTTTCTCCATATATGACTGCACCTTTTAACATTTTTGACATTGGCTCGATTATTCTTTTTACTGTAAAAATAGCCATAGCAATACAGAAAAGCCCAAGTATCGCTAAGGCTATTACCATTGTTAAAATCAACTTTGTTCCAAATATATTAAATTGTGCGGATAGAACAAGCCCAAATCCAATAATAACAATGCTACCAATTATGAAGAAAGCTAATATTGATTTAAGTTGATAATTCTTCATTTACTCCTCCACTATTTGTTAGCTATATAATATCCTACTCCTCTTTTTGTTACTAGAATTTTAGGGTTTGATGTGTTCTTCTCGATTTTTTCTCTAATTCTTCTTACAGTAACATCAACTGTTCTTATATCTCCATAATATTCATATCCCCATACCTTTTCTAGCAAAGCTTCTCTAGTAACAACTTGTCCTGGTTTTTGAGCCAAAAATCTCAAAACTTCGAATTCTCTTCTTGTCAAGTCACTTACTATCTGACCTTTTACATTAACTTCAAATTTATCAAGGTCAAGAGTTAAAGCTCCTACAGAAAGTTTATTTCCTTTTGAATATCCTAGATTAATATCTTGCTCTAATTTTCTAAGATTTGCTTTGATTCTAGCAATCAACTCTCTTGTGCTAAAAGGCTTTGTAATATAGTCATCTGCTCCAATTTCTAATCCTAATATTTTGTCTATTTCTTCTCCCCTTGCAGAAAGCATGATTACAGGAATATTTATTTGCTCTTGTCTTATTCTTCTACAAACTGAAAGACCGTCCATTTTAGGAAGCATAACATCTAATAAAACTAAATCCGGTTTTTCTTCGATTACTTTTTGTAAGCCTTCTTCTCCGTCTTGCGCAGAGATAAAAGTATAACCTTCTTTTTCAATATTGAACTTTAATAAATCTATTATTGCCAATTCATCATCAACGGCTAATATCTTCTTTTTTTCTTCATCATAAGTATGATTTACATCAATATTTTCCATAAGCTTACCTTCCTACAAAACTATACTTACTTTTATTTATATCATAAGATGTAATATTTTTCAATAAATATTGACAAAAAAATTGATATTAATCCTAATTTATTATTTAAAATATCTAGTTACATTATATTGACCTGATTTTTGTAATACTATTTCTTTTTCTTCCTTTTCATCTATAACCATTAAATTCTTATTACCTTTTACATATTTTATCGTATATTCTGCATCATAATATTTTAATTTTACTTCAAACTTTTTCCAATCTTTTGGTACAGACGGATTAATTGTTAAAACTCCACCTTTTATCTGTATTCCTAGTAAATATTCGATTTGTAGTTTGTATAGCAATGCACTTGAACCAGTATACCAAGTCCAACCGCCCCTGCCAGCTATGGTTCCTTCTGAACATATATCTGCTTCTACAACATAAGGTTCTACCTTATATTTGTCTGCTAAATCTGAAGTTAAAGAGTGTTCTATTGGATTTATCATTTTATACATATTAAATGCTTTTTCATTAAATCCTAGCATTACTTCTGCAATAATAAGCCATATTGCGGCATGTGTGTATTGACCACCATTTTCTCGTAAACCTTTTGCATAAGCTGAAATATACCCTAAATCTCTATTCTCAAATGGTGGAGTCAATAATTTTATTAAATTATTTTCATTGTCCACCAAATAATTTTCTGCACTTTCCAATGCCATATATTTTTTGTCATTATCTCCACATTTTGAAATAATAGACCAGCTTTGTGCAATGCTGTCGATTTTGCCTTCATCTAATGTTATACTTCCTACTTCAACGCCTTGGTCATCTATTGCTCTTTTATACCATCTTCCGTCCCAAGCTGTTGTATTTAATGCTGTTTTCAATTTCTCACAAGTGTTTTCAAATTTTTCCTTGATTTCCTCATAATTCAAATTGTTCACATCTTGTATGAATTCTACTTTAGCTTCTTGTTTTTCATTATTGTCATTAATTGCTATTGCTACTTCTTTACTTACTCCTTGTTGTTTTAAGAACTTTGCTTCATAGTCAATTAACGGAATAAACCTTGTTAATATATCATACATAAAAAATCCCAACCATACACTTTCGCCTATTTCTTTTTGTCCTACTCTATTCATCCCGTCGTTCCAATCGCCTGATTTCATTAGTGGCAAATTATTTTTTCCGAATCTTGATGCATACTCTATTGCTTTTATACAATGCTCAAATATCGTTCCTTTATTTTCATATACATCATAGATTCCTACTCTATCTTCTTCATCTGCTCTTAATTCATCTGCTTTCAAATACATTTCTTCTTCATTTAATATGCTCATATCTCCAGTAAAATCAATATATTCTAGCACTGCATAAGGTAACCATAACAAATCGTCTGAGAACCTTGTTCTTATCCCTAAATTAGAATCTTCATGCCACCAATGTTCTACATCTCCTTCAAAAAATTGATGCTTACTGCACAATAGTATTTGATTTTTTAGAATATTTATATCTACATATTTTAGTCCTATACTATCTTGTAACTGGTCTCTAAATCCATAACCACCACTTGCTTGATAAAATCCTGCTTTTGAATACAACCTTGATGCAATTGTTTGATATGCAAGCCAATTATTTTGTAGAAAATCAAATGACTTTGACGGAGTTGAACTTTTTACTTTATTAGTTTGTTCTCTCCAATATTTTTTTGTATTTTCAAATTCTTCTTTATAATTTGCAATATATTTCGTTGCTTTATCTAAACTTTCCATGTCTGTTTCTTCACAGCCTAAAATGAAAATTAATTCTCTTTCTTCTTCCTGCTCTAGTTTTATCTCTATCTCATTTAATTCATTGATTTTTTCACTACTTGTGACATATACATATCCTGACGGATTTTTCAGGTTTTTTATTAAATTCATATTTAGACTTTCTTTATATATTTTTGTTACGAATCTTTTATCTTCAATGTTTTCACCTATTTGAAAATCTAAATCATACTTTATCTTTAATAATACTTTTTTATCCAAATTATTTTTTAATTTTATAATACTAATTTTGCAACTATCATCAATTGGAACATACTGAGTGCATTGTTGATAAATGCCATTGTTTAAGAAATACTTCACATACCCTAATCCAAAGCAAGTTACATAGTCTTGATTGTCTTCTGTACTTCTAAATGTCAGATTCCATGTTTTAATGTGTCTTTTATCATCATCAATTTTACTTAATTTTTCATTGTTTTCTTGCCCATACAAACTTATAGTAAATCCTTCTGATGCCTTGTCCATATAACTATCGTTTGAGAAATTTGTTATTCTATTAGTTCTACTGTTTTTATACCATGTAAATCCTCCCATAGAATCAGTTACAATACTTCCAAATTTTTTATTTGCTAGTACATTGGACCATGCTACTGGCAATATATTATTTTTATTTTGTATTATCCAATATTCTGAGCCGTCGTTATTGAAACCACCATATCCATTAAACAATTTTAAATCTTTTATTTTTATTATACTCTCTTCCTTGCTTTCAATTATGCTCCTTTCACTTTCTATTTTTCTCTTTATGTCGTTTTGTTCTATTTCTCCACTTTGACTGTAACTTTTTTTCATACCATTTTCCATTAATTCTTCTTGGCTTTCACTTTTTGTTGGATTGTTTTCCATTTCTCCTTCTTGATTGCAGATTTTTGCTTTGTCGTTTTCTGTTACTTCTACTTGACTGTCACTTTCTATTGCATCCTTTTCCGTTTCGCTACTTGCACTTTCTAGCTCATTAATTTGTTTTTCCAGTAATCCGTTTGTAGCATCAATAACTAAATTGGCTCTTAATTCTAATATTTTCCTTTCTTCTCTTGGCAAGTTATTCAATACAAAAATTCCACCATTTTGATTTAAATACCTATTCATATTGCTATTTTCAATATCTTCTTCTATATCCACTTTAGTCGTAATCACAACTTCTACTTTTATATTTTTGCTCAAAAAATATTCATAAGCTTTTAATACTTCTTTAACCACATAATAGTCATTTAAGTCTTTTATATTTACCAGTAATATTGGATAATCTCCTGATATTCCATATTTCCATATTTTCTGATTTGATAAATCTATATTTAAGTTTCTATCATCAATATTTATATTATTTGGTTCTATTAAAAATTTTAACATTTTTTGATATGTTGATATGTTCTTTCCCTTAATTCCTAAATACCTTGTTTCTGCTTCTGTTTGTACTTTGGACAATTCGAATACTCTATCTAAATTATTTACATTTTGATATTCTACCAAATTCTTTAAAGCTTGATTTTCATCATATTCTGCAGAATTTATTAAATATATTTTCTTTGTTTCTTGAGATTTTACGTTTATTATCCTTCTCAATGCTATAATTGGATTTATTACTGTTCCTTGTTTTTTACTAAATGGCCATGATTTTAGTACTGCATCTGGAACACCATGATTTTTTCTACTTACAAACTTTTCTTTATCTATTTCGAATTCTACATTTCCTTCTTCTGCAAATAATGTTGTCACATAGCATGGAATCTTTTCATTTTCTATTCTTTTTGCTCTTGTTACGACTAACTTTTCGTCCAGATTTTTAAATCTTAAAAACATATTTTCAAATGCTGGATGTGCTTCATATTGTCTTTTATATACAAGCATTGGTTTGGCTACACTTGTAACTTCCAAGTTCAAATCCTTATTACTTTTATTTGTTAATTTTATTTCCTTGATTTCAACTTGCAAATCCGGAGCTATTGTACTTCTTATTTTTATTTTTAATTCATTATCTTCTATTTTGTATTCATTATCATAGCTTGTGAAGGCTGTCTCACGGCTTTTTCCATTTTTTTCTGTTGTTGCTATTTTATTCTCTGTAATTAATTCGTTATTTTTTCCTACACCAGTTAAATGCCTTACTTTTGAACTATCTATATCTTTAATATAAATATTATTTTCATCTGTTAATGTAATATCATTTAGTTTATTAGTTTCGGATCCGTTTTGATAATTAATAGTTGTAAAATCTTTTGTTGAGATAACATTTAATCCTGTATTTCTTTGAGAATATTCGTCATAAACTTTATATCTTATTTTTTGTGCTTTTTCTTTTATTTCTTTTGTTAAAATTATATTATTTGGAACATTTTCTTGCAATAATACTTTTATTCCTTCTATCTCAGGGTTTCTCATAAATCTTTTTTGAAAAATATTATTATTTAAGGCATTATTTATCGCTGCTAAAATCATCCCTTGATGATGTGCCATAAATACCTTTATTACTTCTTTTGTTGGATTATAGTCAATTGCATCATAAAATCCATATTTTCCGGTAGCACCTTCTTTTTCAAGTCTTTTTAAATTATTTATTGCATCTTTTCTATTTTCTGTTAATGTTAAAAATGTAGAATATGGACTTACCACTATATCTTGATTTAATCCCCTTTTTAATCCAAGCCATGGTATTCCGAAAGTTTTATATTGATAATTTCCTTGAAAATCCTTTACGCTAAAAGAGCTTTCTGATATACCCCATGGCACTCCTAATTTTGCACCATATTCTTTTTGGCTTAAAATTAATAGCTTGCATGATTCATCTAATAAAGTAGATTCATAAGTTGGAATTATTAAATTTGGCATCAAGTATTCAAATGCCGTTCCGCCCCATGATACCAATCCAACATGACCTTTTAGACTGGTTAAAGTCCTTCCTAGCATGCTCCACGCTTTAGTTGGAACATCTTTTTTTGCTATTGCAATCAATATAGTCTGTCGTGATTCTGAAGCTAACAAATCATAATATGAATCTATTAATCTATTTTCTTCAACATTGAATCCAATTGAAAATAGGCCAATATTTTCATCATATAATTTACTAAAATCAGTATCAGCTATCAATTTATTTATTTTCTCTAACATTGAACTTAGTTTTGTGATTATTGGTTTTTCCTTTATTAAATCCAAGCTTTTATTTTCTCTTATTTTACTATCCATTTCTTCATAATTATCATCTTCAGCTATTTTTCTCTTTTTATCGTTGTTATCTTTACTTTCTTGCATTTCAATTTCTTCAACTAAAAACTGCTTTAACACATACAGATAACCCACAAAATTCCCGCTATCCACAGTAGATACAAAGCATGGATACAGTGGTTCTAATTTTTTAGTGTCATACCAATTATACAAGTGTCCGTTCCATTTAGGCAATTTTTCAATTGTACTTATGGTGTTTTCTAACAGATCAATTACATACTCTTTACTTTCATACCCCAAATCATAACTTGTGATAATTGATAATATTTGCAATCCGATATTTGTTGATGACGTTCTATATACTAGCTTATTTCTTCTACTTTCTTGATAATTATCATTTATTAAATAATTGGTCATATTATCTTTGAAATATTTCCACGTCTTTTCTCCAATGTCTAATATATAATTTTCATTTTCCTTTGATAGTCTGTAAGTTTGCTCTTTCTCGCCCTTGCCCATTAAATACATTATAAGTGGTGCAAATATCCACAAAAATGCAAAAGGATATGGCATTGTGAAAATACCAACAAGCACAGTAAAAATCATTGATAAATAATAATCGCTAATCCCAATATTGGACATATTTTCCGCTTCATTTGCAGTAGTCCACTCTAACAAATATAAATGCGATATTCTCATCCTATAAATTGATTTTAAAAATGCATTTAACTCTACATTTGCTATATCAGGCAATAGCACTATATCTAAAATGTATCTATATATTGCCCTTTGTATTTCAGTAAATGTTGGTACAAATAGTTTTTTGTTACACTCTCCCGATTTTTTATTTATAAATAAATCTATTAACCTTAATATCATTGGAGTTGCTAGCAATATTAAAGGCACGAAAATGCTTACTGGAGAGCGCATAATCATCCCAATAATTAATGCTGTAAATATAAATAGTTCGTTTAAATTTCTTACTATATTATCAACTATTTTGTACTTTGATAGAAAATTTAATGAACTCCTTATCCAACTTAATATTTGTATATCGCCCCTAATCCACCTATGTTGCCTGATTTTGTAAGCATTATAGCTAGAAGGAAATCCGTCCATTAAATAAATATCATTTGCAAGTCCAGCTCTTAAAAAATTTCCTTCTAATAAATCATGGCTCAATACTTTATTTTCCGGGATTGAATCTTTTAAAACTTCATAAAAAGTTTCTAAATCATATATTCCCTTTCCTGTAAATATTCCTTCATCAAAAGTGTCTTGGTAAACATCTGAAACTGCAGTTGAATACAAATCAGTTCCTGAATTACCAGCAAATAATCTTGCAAATAAAGTTTTTCTTCCATTATTAATATCCAAATTAACTCTTGGCTGGATTATCCCATGTCCCTTAAATACAATATTTTTAATCTTATCAACTTCAGGCCAATTAAGAATATGACTTATTGCTCCAATTAGCTTAAATGCACTATCCATTACCAAATTGGTATCTGAATCTATTGTAATCACATATTTTATTTTAGGAATTTTTTTCAAATCACAGTTGTTAGTTTCAAACTGTGATTTACCAGTCATTAGAAATTCATTGAATTGGTTAAGCATCCCCCTTTTTCTTTCCCAACCCATGTAACATCTTTGCGATTCAGACCACTCACGCTTTCTATAAGTGAAGAAAAATATTTCTCCATATTTTTTATTTAGTTTTTTAGACTGTTCTAGCCCTTCTTTTATAATCTCATTATCATAATTTTCTTTTTGCTTAACACTACTTTTGCAATCTCCTAAAAGAGTAAAAAAAATGTTTGGAGATTTATTAGCAAGATAATATACTTCCATTTTTTTAAACATTTCTCTTACATCTTCTTTAGATGCTAGAGAAATCGGTGTTACACACATTGTAGCATTTTCTTCATCTATATGATTTTGCAAATTTATTTTTGGAATATGCCTTTGCTTAACAAGTCTGCTCAAGAAATACTGTATAATCTGCGTTACAGCATTTTGTATTGGTATAAATAATAAAATTGCTACAAATTTTAACCACTTTGAAGCAATAATCGTTGCTAAAATTGTAAAAAAATAAATTGAAAAAACATACAACTTAGCTTTTGCATCTGATGACATCCTTTTTACCTTTTTGTTAAGTAACTTGCCTAATAAAATGTCTTTTCCGTCATCTATAAGATAATATCCGACATGTGACATTTTTTGTTTTCTAATTTTGTTGGTTTTTTCAGTATATCTGTCATTGGAAATTTCGTCCTTATGCAATTCATTTTGTTTGCACAAATCTAGTACTGTCTCAGCTATAAATATTTCTGATATTTTAGTCTTTTTAGATATTTCTAATATCTTTGATCTGTAATAATCTTTGCTTGTATATTCCATTTTCTGATAAACCCCTGCTGGATCTTGGTTCAAGATTTTTTCAACCACATTTATTTCTTTAAAAATAGAAATCATGTTCATCCTAGAAATATCTCGCAAGCTAATAATTGCATTTTTTATTGACAATTTTCTAACCGCAATATTAAAATGCTCTCTATTAATTACTTCTGATATTGTCATGCCCATTTTATTAACTTGTTCTTCAAAAGCTTGCAAATATGGCATGCCGTCTTTGCCATATCTTTTTAATCGATATGACATATATTCAATAAATGGATATGCACCATTTGCCGAAAATTTTATTTCTTTTTCAGGCTTGTTTTCTATGATTCTTTTAATCATATTATAACCCTTGTATTTTTCCATTTGAGAAATAAAAATTCTTTCGCAAATATGCCTAATTTTCTCAATAATATTAATTTGCAAGAAAAGTGGAATAGACCAAATTTCTTCCATAGTAAGATTTTTTTGAGTTTGATATTGAATCAAATAATCTTTTAAATCGCTCTTATTAATCTTTCCGTCTGTATTAGATACGATTTCATTTGTAAGCATGAAAATTCTAGCAAAGCCATTTTGAGAAATACCCGGAAGATTAATATATTTTGTTAAAGATAAATCCTTTTCAATAGTTTTTACAGCTTTTTCAATCATGTAAAAATTATCCAATATCCACTCTCCAGCTGGATGAATTGGAATCCCAATTTTTATATGCTCATTTAATAAAGTATACACTAACGATATATACTTGCAATTATCTCGTAATCTTGGTATTGGATATGTGCTTTTTTCAGAAAATTCCTTTACAATATTATCTGATGCAAATTTCGCTAAATATTCTTCTAAATCTTTTTTATTAAGTACGGAATCTTTTGTGTACAAAATTTTCAACATAAAAGTTTTTTACTCCTCTTCAAAGATAACATTTTTCACATATTTTCCCCGATTTGTGGAAAATTTATACACAACTGTTAGAATTAAATAGTTTTAAAACTTTTTTACAAAATTTAATGCAATTGTTTAAATTTTGTGTTATAATTTATGTTAAATATTACCAGCATAAACTTGTAAAGGAGATTAATATGCAAGAAAATATATATAATAACACATACTTTTTCGTAGACGAATCAGGAGATACAACATTTTATAATAGAAAAAGTAAATGGATTGTTGGAGAAGAAAATGGATCTTCCAAAATATTACTTATGGGATTTATCCGAACTACTGAGCCACAATTTTTAAGGAAAAAAATCAATGAATTAAAGTATAAAATATTGCACGATGAATATTTAAAAGATATACCTTCTATGAAAAAAACCAAAATAGCATTTCATGCAAAAGACGATTGCCCTGAAGTTAGATATAAAGTTTTTACATTATTAAAAGAATTGCCTTTTTCTTGTAATATAGTTGTGGCAAGAAAAACAGAGCATGTATTTAATAAATTTAATGGTAACACTCAAAAATTATATGATTCATTGATAACAAATTTATTTAAAAATGTATTACATTTATCTAATAATAATTATATTTACATAGCAACTAGGGGAAGTAAAAAAAGACAGGAACCATTGGAGCAAGCAATACAAACATCTTTATATTATACTGAAAATAAATTTAATACTACTATTGAATCTACCCAAAAGATTTTACCACAAACACCTTCCGGAGAAGTCTGTTTGCAAATTGTAGATTATTGTAATTGGGCAATACAACGAGCTTTTTTACAAAATGATATGAGATATTATAATTTTTTAAAAGAAAAGTTTGGATTGATTGTTGATTTGTATGATTATAAAAAAGGCTGGAAAAATTTTTATAGCAAGAAAAATCCATTTGATATAAAAAAGATAAGCCCTTTACGGCTAGGTATTAAAATACTCACAGCTTGTAGCTGACTTTCGCACATAAAGGACTTATTATAAATAAAACTTATTTTTGTTATTATTTTATGTTCTATTAAATTAATTATACATAAAATAAGTTTGTTTGTCAATTACATTATAAAAAATATTTTTGCTTTTATACAATATTTTTCCAAATTACAGAAGATTAATATATAACAATTTTTTAATCGCAATCATAAAATACATTTCCATACATAATAATTACTAATACAAAATTATTAATTAAGGATTGTTTATGAAGGAAAGATTTTCTCTAATTGCCGTTTGTTTATTAATTTCAATTGCATTTGCGAATTTCAGTGCACATTCAGACGTTCAACTTGTTGAAACGATGACACTTCCGGTTTCTAATAAAATTATTGTTTTAGATGCTGGACATGGAACACCTGATGAAGGGGCTACCAGTACTAATGGGACATCTGAAGCACAGATAAATTTAAATATTACATTAAAACTTCAAAAGTTGCTGGAAAGTAGTGGAGCAACAGTCATTTTAACACGTTATGATGAAAATGCAATATATGAATTGGATTCTAAAACTATTACTCAGAAAAAGGTTTCAGATATAAAAAACAGAGTGAAGATTGGAAACGAATCTTCTGCTGATATATTTGTTTCAATACATTTAAACAAAATTCCTGAGAAACAATACTATGGTTGGCAAACCTTTTACAAAGAAGGAAATGAAAATTCTAAAAATCTTGCAACATCCATACAAAATAATTTAAATTCAACAATAAATACCCCTAACAACAGAGTGCCTTTAATTCTCAACAATATTTATATTATGAAACATATTGAAATACCAATTGCATTGGTTGAGTGTGGTTTTCTTTCAAATGATAATGAAGAATCTCTTCTAATCACAGATGAATATCAAGATAAGCTTGCTTGGGGCATATATAATGGAATAATGGACTATTTTAATCAATAGCCCATTATTTTATTAATTTATTATTTCTATTAATCCATTGTTTTTATTAATCTATTATTTTTATAATATATTTCTTTTTATAATAAATCCCCAACTCGTGTATGAGTTGGAGATCTATTACCACTACTTTACAAAGACTTCTAATAGGATTCCTGTAGAATCCCAAAATACTGCGGAACGATTGAGATCCACTTCATAACCATCTTCGTTTTCAATAACTTCCTTCAATTTTGAAAAAATTTCAATCTTATTGAATTTTTTAAGTGGTTCTGATAGGTCATAAATCGAATACACCTTATATTCGCTACCATAAATGTTTCTCAACTTTTTCTCTCCCTTAAACAGGCAAATCTTTGTTGAGTCTAAATATCCCTTTTTGGTATCTAAATCAATTAGATCCAAAATCCAATCAAAGATTCCTTCAGCTACAACTGTAAGATCATGTTGCCTTCTTTCAATCCGCCTTTGACGGACTTCTTGAGCCTTTGTCATAGTAACTCCTCCTTATAATTATTCGGTGGATATACCCGCCGTAATTTTTGGTTTCCTTTGGGTCCAAATGAATTAGATAGATTATATCAAATTTATAACATAATTGCAAGTATATTAATCATATTTAGGTTTTGGAGATATTTTCACTTACTAGTTACATATATTATTAATCCTGTTTAAATTTTTGAGACATTTTCACTTATCGGTCACATATATTAATCCTGTTTAAGTTTTTGTTCTATAAAATCATCTATTATTAATTTAATCAAGGCTACTATTGGTACTGCAATAAACATACCCATAACTCCAAAGTATGCTCCACCAATTGTTACTGCAAAGATTACAAGCAAAGGACTTATCTTTAATTTTGAGCTTGTTATCCTTGGATTGATAATATTTGCATCTATTTGTTGTAACACTATAACCACTATTGCCATTATTAGAGCTTGTTTCCAGCCACCTGTTAAAAGTGTAATTATAATTGATATAGCAACTCCTACAATTGCTCCAAAGTATGGTATCAAGTTTGATACTCCTATAAATACACCCAATAGCAATGAATATTTTACTCCCATTATAGCCATTGCAATAGTTGATATTACTGCTACTATTAATGCATCGATTACTTGACTTGATATAAATTTAAAAAATATTTGATTACCTGACGTAAAATATCTGACAAATTTTTTATATCCTTTTTCTGTCATAGTTGCTTTGGCTAATTTATTTATAAAATTGACGATTGATTCTCTCTGAGCGATTATATATACTGAGCATATAAATGATATAAATATATTTACTATGCTTTTTACAGCTCCAAATGCTGAACTTACATACGTTTTTATTCTTTCAGGTGTAAACATTTCTTCAAAATTTATATTTTGTATATAGTCTACTATTGGCTTTAATATATTGGTTTGTAGCCATGGTGAAATGTCTGAATTTAGTTCATTTGCTGCAATTGAATTATAATAACTTTGTATATTATTAATCAAATCTGCTATACTTTCCGCTATTATTGGCACAATGAATTTTATTATCAAGGCAATGGCTGTAATTGCTAAAGTATACACAATTGCAATACTTGCACCCCTTGAGTGTTTTATCTTTTTGCTTAAAAACTTCTCTATATTTTTACATGGAACATATAAAATATATGCAATAATAATTCCTATTAAAAATGGTAATAAAACTGAAAGTAGATTAAGAAGCCATTTTCCAATTCCTGAAAAGTTGTCTAAAAATTTATATACTAATATTAATATGATTCCTATTGAAAGCCAATAAAACCACCTTTTAGTTCCCATTACTTTATCTTTTTTCATTTTCAATTTCATCCCTTCCGTGCCTTTTCTTCACTTATTACTCAAATCTAGTCGTCAAAATTTAAATTTTAATTATAACAACAAATTTATCTCTAACTCAATTGGGCAGTGATCGCTACCAAGAACCTCACTATGTATTTTTGCATCAACAATTTTATCTTTGATTCTATCTGATACTATAAAATAATCTATTCTCCACCCTGCATTATTTTCTCTTGCATGAAACATATACGACCACCATGTATATGCTTCTTTCTTATTTGGATATTTATATCTAAATGTGTCTACGAAACCGTCTTTTAATAGCTTGTCAATTTTGTCTCTTTCTTCGTCTGTAAAGCCTGCATTATGGTGGTTACTTGAAGGATTTTTCAAATCAATTTCTTCGTGTGCTACATTTAAATCTCCACAATAGATTACAGGTTTCTTTTTATCTAATTCTTTTAAATATTCTCTAATTTTATCTTCCCATTTCATCCTGAAATCAAGTCTTTCAAGCTCTCTCTTGGAATTCGGTGTATAGCAATTGACTAAATAAAAATTTTCATATTCACAAGTAATAATTCTGCCTTCATCATCATCACCGTAAGTTACTGATATTGGCTCTATTTTAGAAAAAGTAGCTGTTCCGGAATATCCTTTTTTTACTGCACTGTTCCAATAATTATATTCTGTTAGTTTTTTCATATCTGCATCAATTTGATTTTCTTGCAATTTTGTTTCCTGTATACAAAATATGTCTGCATCTTCTTTTACAAAAAAATCTTTAAATCCTTTATTTACAGCTGCTCTTATACCATTTACGTTCCACGAAATTAATTTCATTTGCTTCTCCATTTCTTTACTTTTATTCCTTCTATAATACTTGCTTTTCTAAATAATTTGCTTTTTAATAATCTGTCTTTTATAATCTGTTTTATTTATAAGTAATTTGCTTTTTAATAATCTGTCTTATTTAGATCATTTGCTTTTTAATAATCTGTTTTTATTTAAACAATCATCTATTTTTAATAGCTAATTTTGTTTGTTATCACTTGATTTTTTAATTACTAGCTAAAAAGCTGGATGCCAATAAATTGACACTCAGCCTTTGCTACAAATATTAGTTCATTGCGTTAAAATACCAGTTACCACCTATTTTAACACTTCCTGAAGTTTGATATCCTCTAAATGATAAATAGTTGTGGTTTCTTTTTCCATTTAATGCGTCTTCTACTGCTTGCTTTACATAATCGGCATAGTTACCATTTAATCTTTTTACCCAATATGAGTCTATAGAGTAACAGAATTGGTGTGGTGCCTTATATTGGCTTAATGGGTCTGTACCATTTTTGCTCCAAGTAGAACTTTGTGCCCTGTTACAAGCTGTTGTGATTACAGCTAAAGCTCCTTCATAACTTGAACTACACTCTTGGGCTGTAATAGCACATAATAAGTCTAATTCTTCACTTGAGTAGCTCCATCTACCTTCTGATACATAAGTTACACTTCTTGATGTAACAGCTCTTGTTCTAACTTCGACAATTTTATTAACTGGTTCTTTTATTATAGTTGAAGAAATTTCTGTTTTTTCAATCTCTTCACCATTTTGATATTTTATTCTATAAGTAACTTCTCTAATTCCATTTACACCTATTTGTGTGACTCTATTTTGGGTTGTGCTACTTCCGTTTGAAACATCTTTTGTTATAGTTTCATAAGGAATTTCTTCTTGTACTGTGATAATTTTTTCTACTATAGATGTATAACTTTGAAGTATTTCTTCTGATGAGAAAAATATTTCTTCTGCTTTTTGTTTTGCTATTCCCTTTTCAATTACAATTGTTTTATTATCTGATAACTCCGAATCTGCATCAGGAGTAACGTTTTCATCTTCTAAAACAATAATATGATTTTCAGCTAAAATATCTGATACTTTTTTGTTAGTTGTCATAACGTTCATTTCATAACCACTTGAAAGTACAATCTTAACTGACATTAATCTTTCGTTAGAAGCCATTACACCAATCATCCCAGCAATTAGGAAAAATATTATTAATATTACTAAAATTCTTCTAAGTGGAAGCATTGATCTTTCAGGCTTTTCTTGTTTACTTAATCGTTTTCTCATAAAACCTCCTTCTTAAGTAACACAATTATATTATACCATTTTTTATATAATATGTCAAATCATTATTTGGTTGTTATGTAAACAAGCAGGGTTTTATTGTGACGAATTACTTGAAAAATCAATCAAGTCTATATGTATAAAATTTTACATATAGACTTGATTTTATTGTTTATTAACTTTTAGAATGTCTTATTCTTTTGAGTCTGTTGATTCCTTACCTTTTTTTCTTTTAATTCCTTGAACAACTATTGCAGCTGATATTCCACCTATTACAATTGTTAGCAATATTATCATTATTATGTCACCTGTTCTTCCTAAACCAGTTGATATTGCTATAATTATGCTTGCAGTAGATTCATCATTGCCTGTATTAATATCCTTAAATCCTGCTTCATTGTTTGTTCCAGCTATCCTTACTTTATTTTCTTTAGTTCCTAGGTTTGTTAAATAGTTATCATATCTTAGCCAAATTGTATATTCCCTAGTTTCTCCTGGTTCTAAGTTGTCTATTTTTAGGGTAGCATCATTTGCATGAACTTCCCATTGTGGGTTTCTTTCAGGTTTCATTTGCATTCCGCTTGGTATATATTCTATTACTTCTACGCTTCCTGCTAATTCTCCTTCGTTTTTAACTGTAACAATATACATAAACCATGCATCTGCACTAGGTATATTTCTAGTTCTTATTTCAAGTTTTGGTAAGTCATAGTTTAATTCTGTTCTTGTACCATTATATTCTTGAGCTACTACTTTCTTCTTGATGCTTATGTCAAATCTCTTCTTTTTATTTAACATTTCAAATGGTTGTACTTCAGGAGTATCTTTTATCTCTATTTGCATGTCTTTTGCTCCATGGTATCCGGTTGGTATTTGCTTTTCTTTTAATGTATATTTTCCTACTGGTAGTCTCTCTAATCTTTCTGCCTGCTCTTTAGTTTCTATTTCTGCTACTACTTCCCCGTTTTCATCCACTACTTCTATTATTCCGCCTTTTAAGAATTCCTTTGTTTCTTCATCTTTCAAACTAATTTCTACTTTTGTGAAGTCTTGTTCTACAACAAATTTTTGTACTACATTTACATCTTTTACTTTTATTTCTCCACCTGATGTTACATATCCCCTATTTTCAGGATCTTTTGTTACTATATCATACTCTCCTACATCTAATCCTTCTATTATTTCGATGTCTTCACCTGTTGTAAAACTATATACGACTTCTCCTGTTTCCTTGTCTCTAATTTCAACTTCGATTCCAGGTATATGTTCTTTAGTTTCCTTGTCTACTACGTTTAGCTCTATCCTTGTTCTTTCATCGAGCATTTCTACTCTTTCTATCTCAATATTTTCTATTAAGAATTCTTCATCGTCTTCAATTCTTTGATATAGCTTTCCGTCATCTCCTACAAAGAATTTGATTTTTCTTGCAGTTACATATCCTTTTGCAGGTTTCTTTTCTCTTAATGTATAAGTTTTACCTTTTTCTAATTTTTCGAACATTGTAACCTGATCAGTAGTTGTCCATGTTTCTATTACATTACCATTTTCATCTAATATTTCTAGTTCTACTCCTTCTACTAATTCACCTTCTTTGTTTCTCTTTTCAATTATAGTATCAATTCTTCTATTTGTTATTACTTCACTTACGTCAATAATTTCTACATCTTGTCCCCTGTATGTACTATTGAATACTACTTTTTCTGAATTTGGTTTATAGTTTTCAGGTGGTTCTATCTCTTGAATATAATATTTTCCTAATGGTAAATCTGCCTTGAATATTGCTTGTCCTTGTTCATTAGTTATTGATTTTTCTATTAATGCATCTTTTTTAATTAGTACATTTCCATTTTGGGCTCTTATATCTTCAAATGCGTATAATCCAAATACTGCGCCTTTTAGTCTTTCTCCAGTCAAAATGTCTTTTTTGATTATTCCAAGTTTTCCATTTTCTTTTACTTCTATTTCTTCGTCATCTTTATCAGTTACTTTCTCTTCTATTGGTTCTTCTGGATTATCTGGATTGTCTGGATCTTCTGGATCTACCGGTTTATCTGGATTTTCTGGATTGTCTCTTATTATTGTACCTGTTGCCATTACCACATTGTCAATTAGATGTTTTTCTGTTCCTTCTACTGGCAATGTAACTCCTTGTGGAATATCATATTCATACCTTAATATGATTTCTTCACCTGGTTCTATTTTGTCTATAATAACTACATTTCTATCTTCTCCAGCTTCAGTTGTTTTGTATGCAATCTTTACTCCATTTACGCTTGAACCTTCTAAATCCACAAATCTACCATTTATTAATGTTTCTTCTGTTTCAACATTATGTAGAGTTGCATCTCCTGTATTTATTACGTGAATGATATATTGAGCAGTTTCTCCTGGTTCATATACTTTCTTTTGAGCTTCTTTTATTACTAATATTTTTCCTTCTGTTACATATACATCTTCATCATCTTCGTCATCTACTGTCACAGTTATCTTTTTATGTGGATCATCTGGATCAGGAATTTCTGTAGTTCCTTCAGCTTTTACAACATTTGTAATTTTTACTTTTTCTTCTCCTTCTTCCAATTCACCTATTTGTGCAGAGAATCTTAGGTTAACACTTTCTCCCGGTTTTAACCTTTCAATACTTACATGTGTACTATCTATCTTCTTTACATTATCTGTGTCAATATATTCAAATTCACCATTTATTCTTGTCTCTGATACAGTTATATCTGTTATATCGTTGTTTGTTGGATTGCTTACTTTAATTGTATATGTTGCTGTTTCACCAGGTTTATACCATTTTTTATCTGCTATCTTTTCAACTTTAATTCCTTCTTCACCGTTTAAATTAATTTTTTGTCTTTCATTAATGTATTCTATTTCTACAGTTTGAGTAGGTGTAGTTTGACCTTGATAGCTTATTTCAAATTCTTTTTGTTCCTTATTTAGTACAAATCCATATCCTGCTTCTGTTTCTTTAATATAATATTTTCCTATTGGCAAATTATCTACATAACCTATTCCTTGTATATTTGTTGTAATTGTACCAACTAATGCATCTTTCTCATATACTATAACACTTGAATCATATTGGGCATATATATTTTCTTTTGCTCTTATTTCGAATTTTGCATTTTCTATTGCTCCAAGTTCATATTTAAAGTCTATACTTCCGTCTTCGTTTTGACTTGCTCCAGTTAAATATTCACCTTTTTTAATTAGCTTTAATTCGCCTTTCATTTGTGTGTTATATTGTTCTACACTAATTGTTAACGCGTCTGTTATAGTATCTTGATAATATGCTTGGTGTGATGATACGCTAAATCTTACAGCTTGTCTTGGTTCGTTAGTTACTTGACCATTTAATATTGATCCTTCATGTCCTGTTAAAACATATCCGTCTGGTGCAGTTACTTCTCTTAATTCATATTCTCCTACTGTTAAGTTTACTGGTGTTATAAAGTATCCTTCTTCATTGATTCTATATGGATTTTTCTCAGTTCCTACTACATCTGCTTTTGGATATCTTATTGGTTGTTCAATATATCTATTTTCTGTGAAACTCCATATTCTGTAGGCTGCATCTTTATTTAATACCATTTCTCCATTTTCAGTATCTCTCTTATTTACTCTTATTGTTGCTTCAAATTCTCTATCTAAGAAATATCTTTCATTTTGTGGAGTTTTACTATCTTTTGTTACAACTACTATAAATGGATCGATTATATATCTTTCATCTGGAATAGTAGTCTCTACTACTACATAAGTTCCATAAGCCAACTCTGGACTTGTGAATTTTCCTAATTCATCTGTAAACTGCTCTTTTATCCTTGTTCCGTTTTGATTATTACTATAATCCAATGCTGTTTGTTCATTTTGATAATTATATCCAATAAAATCTTTTGGATTATATTTACCATTTGCATCAGGTTTTACTGTTCCATTTTTAACAAAGCTTAAGTCACTTACTAAGTAAATTTTAAATCCAGCTCCTTCTAATGGGAATGCTTCTGTCGTTTCATTATTTTCACTTAATTTTACTAATTGGAATGCCTGTTTCTTTACTTGTTCATGAACAGTTGTGCTTGTATCGATGTGTGGTATAGTTTCATTTTGATAATCTATACTTACATTATATTTGTTTTCATCAGGTAAATATCCTACTGGTGGCGTTATTTCTTTTACATAATACTTTCCTATTTCTACATCGTCAAATACTAACTTACCACCTTGTATAGTTTGCTCCTGTACTTTCTGATCTTTTACATATATAGTTCCCTTTACAGTATCTTTATGTTTTATTTCTTCAGCAGCATATAGTCCATATACTGCTCCGTCAAGTGTAGCATCTCCTTGTGCTAAATATCTATTTGTTTCTACATCTATTTTGCTTACAGTTATAGTTCCAAGTACCCTAGTATTATAATATAAACCTGAATGATTATCTATTGTTAATGTACTTCCATTATTTCCTGCTGTTATTGTAATGTCGTTTACTACTTTTGTTTTTGTTCCTGAAACATAGTCACCATAATATCCTTCTGGTGCTCTAGTTTCTATTATTCTGAATTTTCCTTCATTTCTTCTATTTGCATATAACCAATCACCACTTATATAACTTCTGTCTTCTTGGAATTCTAATTTTATTGTACTACCTTGTCTGTTTATTTTGTACTCTTCATATTGTTTAGTGTTTTTATTATATTCATATACTGTATAATCGGCACCTTCTATTCTATTTTTTGTTTCACTATCTACTTTTATAGCCTTTATTTTTACTTTCCATGGTTCATCTTTTACATTGTAATTAGCATGATCTGAATATGTGTAGGTATGGAATCCTGGATCTGTTAATGTAATAGCTATACTGGTTCCTGGATTTGTATAATAATATGGTGCTGCTTCTTCGTCGATTTTAAATCTTCCTTGGTTAGTTGCTGAATACTCTAATACTCCTGCTTCATGTTCTCCTGGAGTTTTATATGTTCCGTCTCCATTATCTGTTAGCAAGCCCCTTGCTACCCAGTTATTAGAATTTTTATTCCATTCATATATTCTGAATTTTGCTTCATCTAATACTTCACTTGTTATTGAGTCTGTTTTTCTCAAAATTATTTGTGCTTTTGGATATGGTGTATTATCCATTGTCCATGTTAATTCGTGAAGTATTTTAGTTTCATCTTTTTCTAATGTTACATCATAAGTTTTTCTGTATTTTGGATCATCTTCGTCACTATAACCATAATAGTGTTCTGGTGCTCTTTCTTCAACTATTTTAAATCTACCCTGATTTATTGGTGAATATTCAAATATAGCTGAAGTATAGCTTCCGTTTTTATTATCAGTTAATTGACTTTTTCTTGTATAATTACTAATATCACTTGTACTTCCACTTCCTTTGTATTCATATAATGCAAATATTGCTCCTGGTAACTTTGCATGAGTAACATTATCTGTTTTATTTACTGTTACTCGTCCTTGTGGATAATGTAAGTTTGTTACATCCCATGTTATACTATGCAATATCTCACTTGAACTTATAGTTAAAGTTATATCTTTTACTTTTCTATATGATGCATCATCTTTGTCACTATTTCCATAATAATGAGCTGGTGCTTTTGTTTCTACTACTTTAAATCTTCCTTGGTTTGTTGGTGTGTATTCAAATACATTTGAAGTATAACTTCCACTACCATTGTCTTTTAATGTCTCTACTTCTTTATAACTATTTAAATCTGAAGTGCTTCCACTTCCTTTATATTCATATAACTTAAATGTTGCTCCAGACAATTTTGCTTTCGTGATACTATCAGTTTTACTTATTGTAACCTTACCTTGTGGATAATGGACATTTGTTGCATTCCATGTTATATTATGTAATATTTCAGTTGAACTTGTAGTTAAAGTTATATCTTTTACTTGTCTATATTTTTCATCATCTGAACTGCTATGTCCAAAATAATGTTCTGGAGCTTGTGTCTCTACGACTTTAAATTTACCTTGATTTGTTGGCGTGTATTCAAATACCTTTGAAGTATAGCTTCCACTACCATTGCCAGATAATGTTTCGACTTCATTATAACTACTTAAACTTGAAGCATCTCCAGTTCCTTTATATTCATATAACTTAAATGTTGCTCCTGGTAATTTTGCACTTGTAATACTATCAGTTTTATTTACTGTGACTTTTCCTTGTGGATAATGGACATTTGTTGTATTCCATGTTAGATTATGTAATGTTTGGTTCGCATCTTTTGACAATGTTATGGAATGTTCTTTTCTATATGATGCTGCATCTGAATCACTATATCCATAATAGTGTTCTGGAGCTCTTGTTTCTACCACTTTAAATTTTCCTTGGTTGGTTGGAGTATATTCGAATGTACTTGATGTATAATTTCCATTTGAAGTATATGATAATGTCTCAACTTCCTTATAAGTATCACCAGTTCCTGTATATTCATATAGTTTAAATATTGCTCCTGATAGATTTGCATTTGTAATACTATCTTTTTTATTTACTGTTATTTTTCCCTGTGGATAGTGGACATTTGTTACATTGTATGAATATGTAAAATTGTTTTTCTTGTTATCAGTTATTAAATTAATTGTTTGACTCCAATCTGGAGCATAATAATGTGCTGGTGCTGCAGTTTCTTCAATTTTAAACTTTCCCTTATTGGTTTCTGAATATGTTATTGTTGCAGTATATGTTCCATTATTTCCTGATAGAGTTGTTCCTGTTGTTTTATAATTACTTGTTGAGTTATCCCATTCAAATACTTTGAATGTAACTCCTGTTAGCTTTGCGCCACTACTACTATCTGTTTTATTTATAGTTATTGTTCCACTTATTGGTGAACAAACAACAGTTACAGTTCTATCTTCTCTAACATCACTCAATGTTACTGATCCACCGTCTGCATAACTTGATTGATAAACAGATGATCCATCTACTGTTACATTGCTTACATAATAGCCTGGACTTGGATTAAATGTTACTGTTTTGTTTTCATGTATTTTAACATCATTATCTGTTTCAGTTATAGTTCCATGTGTTATACTTGTTGTTACTTTGTAGTTCAATGTTGTTTGTACTTTATTTGAATTTCTGCTTTCAGTCCTTCCGTCTCTTGTGTATGAATACATAGCTATGTTATCTATATATTTATTACCACTATTAAATGTTGCACCTTTTCCTACTCCACTTTTTACTTGTACTGGAATTCTTATATTATAAGTGTGTGAATAATAAAATGCATCATTTTGTAATGTATCAGGCTTTGCTGTTACAGTTACTTTATTACCACTTACTGATACCGTAAAATAGCTTGATTTATCAACTCCGTCTTCTGTTGTTATTTTTATATTATTTGTATTTGTAATAGTTAAATCTGATGGTATTGTATCAGTAATTGAAAAAGTATTATATCTTGGATCTTTAATATTTGAATATTTTGTATCAAAATGTAAAAACTGACCATAATAGTTACTTGGAATATATTGTTGTATTACATAATTGAAACTTGCTTGTTCTCTTACATCATTTGATTGTTTTAATGTACTATTCTCTTCTATATATTTTTTTATGCTTTCTTCATTAAATGCTACTGGTGATACAAAGTTGTACCATAATCCACAGCTATCTCCACCATATTTGAAACTAAAATCTCCTTTTGTTTGTAAGTCAGTTGTCATACAAGCTGATGTTTTGTACCATATACCATTTGTATTAGTTTCACATGCTGTACATGCTATACCATTTTCTTTTTCATCTAAAACTACTTTATATGTAGGATTAGTATTTTTTTCATTTCTATCATACCAAATTGTAGAACTTCCAACTTGTGGAGCCATACCTTCGTCTCCACCAAAGAAGACTCCAGCTGCATCATCAGCAGATGATGGTATAGCAGTATGTGGAACATCAAAATCGAAAAAGAAACTATTTACTCCAGTTACATTTGCCTTTTGCTTTGTTGAGTTATAAGTTCCGGTTCTATAATATTCCATTTTAAAAGTACAACTTGCATGATATGCCTGTAAGTGGAAAGTAACTAAATGTCCTTCTTTTGTAAAATCATCTTCTTTATCATCATACCCTGAACCACTAGTATCTGCAGTTGGTGCATTTTGATTATTTATATATTGCATTCCCCTAAATTTAAGTTGAATGAAATCTGAATTATCTCTATCATCATCATCATGAGCTATATCATCATCACTATCTGGTGTTATATAACTACCTTTTCTATAGCTTGTTACATTATCAACTGTAAAAACAACATCAAATGCATTTCCGTCAGCATCAACACCACAGTTTGTTACAACAAATTTAATTATATCACCTTGATAAGCTCTAAATTTAGGCTTGTCTTCTCCACTTGGGTCTTTAGCCATGTAATGTTTTGCATCTGTTTTAGTATCACTTAATACTGTTACCTTACTATTAGATTGCCAAACTAAGGTCGAATATGAATATTTCTCATTTAATGATGATAGCGTAGACCAGTCTCTATAAGTTGTAGAGCTAGTAACTGCTATTGGCATAGGTTCTGCTACTGAAGCTATTTGTGCTGCATCTTCTTGTGCATCTTCAGCAATAGTATTATTTTCTACATCATTCGCATTAGTATTTACTTTATCGTTTTCTATTTGCTCTTCTTCAGAATTATTCTCTTGATTTGTTGCTGATTGTCTAATACTTTCTTGAATATCGTATGATATAACAATATTGACAACTCTAAAAAAGATAGATGCAAATAGTATCATAGCTGTTGACATTATAAAAATACCTAAATAGAATCTTTTTTTCATCTTAAGCTTATCTCCTTCTAGATAAAATAATTTTGCTGTAAATAATTTATATATATATTTTAATAAAGTCAATATATTGTTTTTTCTCATTTTTTATATCTAGTTTAATCTACCTACGGAAGGTATTTTTGCATTTTTTAAAGTAATATTATTACTTTTATGTGACATTTTTGTTAAAAAAAGCGCCCAAAAGGGCGTTTTCTTTAGGGAATTAGAACTTTCACAATCTAATTTTTTATCTGTCATAATAATAATACCTTATAGCTTTATATCTTAGTCTCTTATTTTAGTATTTTATATCATATACACTTATATGTTATATATTGTATATATTCAATGCATTTTGATAAGTAGCTTTTGCTATCTCTTCAATTGATATGTTTTTTAAATCTGCTATTTTTTGTGCAGTATATTTAACATTTCTCGGATCATTTCTAGTTCCCCTAACTGGTTCAGGGGCTAGATAAGGACTGTCCGTTTCTATTAATAATCTATTTAAAGGTATTAAATTGGCTATTTCTTCAGCACTTTTTGAGTTTTTAAAAGTAATCGGTCCAGCAACAGATATATAAAATCCAAGCTTAAGACCTTCCTTTATAAGTTCTCTGTTAAATGGACAACAATGGAATATTCCTTTTTTATTTACAGGATTTTGTTTTAATATCTCTAATGTGTCCATTACTGCATCTCTTGTATGAATTGTGATTGGAAGGTTATGTTTATTCGCTATCTCGATTTGCTTTATAAAAGCTTGCTTCTGCCACTCTTTATCTGTATCATAATGATAATCTAAGCCTATCTCTCCAACTGCTACAATCTTTGCTTTTTTAACTTCATTTTCATTAGCTTGTAATATTTCATCTATTTTTTCCACATCTTTTGACCAGTTTGTGGATAAGTCATTTGGCGAAATACCCACCGTTGCATATATATAATCATATTTTTTTGAAAGCTCTATTGCTCTTAACGAACCTTGCAAACTATATCCACAATTAACAAAAGTAGTAATACCTGCATTGTAAATTTCAGGTATTACTTTCTCTCTATCAATATCAAATTTTTCGTCATCTAAGTGACAATGTGAATCTAAGAACTCCATTTCTATTCTCCCATGAAAAAAACACTGGCAATTGCATACTCTTTAAGATGAGACAGACTCACATCAATATCTACACATTGTATATCAATATCAATAAAGTTGATGTATGGTCTGCCATTATCGTCATTTAATATCTCAACATTTTTCCATGAGATAGAATATTTATCTTGTAGATACTTTGATATTGCTTTAAAGCACGCTTCCTTTGCTGCAAATCTTGCAGCGTAATGCTGATACTTTGCACTTTTTTTACTTTCACAGTATGCAATTTCTTTATCTGTGAACACGGTATGTGCAAACTTTACATTTTCAAACGCATCCTTTATCCTATTAACTTCTATTATATCCGTACCAATTGTAGTTTTCATTTCATTTTCCTATTTTATATAATTCAATTTTTAAGACTAAGAATAATTATAATTAATCTAAAATATTATGGTTGATAGCATCTGTGCTAAACTCCAACCGGAGCCTTTAGGCGCAGGGCGAATGAAGTAATTTTATATATCTATATATCCAATCCATTAATTAAAATAATTATTCCAATTATTATAAATACAACCAACAGAATTATTCCAAACCTTTTATATGCAATATTTTCGTTTAGCTTATTATTTTTATATAGCAAGTCAAATTGATTTTCTACTGTAATGTATATCTTGTCTAATTTAAGCTTTTCTCGTAATGTGTCGCAGAATTTATCCTTATCTGTTTCTGTTACTGCATATACTTGTTGTGAAAAATCTACATAACTATTTCTTGCTTTGTCGAACAAATTTGGAAATTGTAATTCTTTATTTATCTTATTTAAATATATTAATTTATACAATTCTAATACTTGTGCATACAAATGCTCTTCTTTACTGTCTTTTAATTCGTAAGCGTCTTCTGATCTTAGATTAATCTCTTCCATTTCTTGTGTTTCTTCATATTTAGTTAGTTTTTTAACAACCGCTTCATTGTCAGTAACTGCAAAACATACACCTGTACTAAAACATATTACTATATTCTTATCTTTTTCGAATACATTGCAATTATAAGTACTGCAAATCGCAGATTTTAAGTCATTTCCTAAACTATTATATTCTGCTATTACTTCTTTTGCGTTCATATTAAATGACCAAAATAAGTATTCTCTAATGCTTGGTAGAAAATAATCATATACTGATTTATTCTTTTTCTTATCAAATATTTTTAGTTTGTACTTATCTTCTAACAAAAGCTCATAATATCCTGATATTCTTTTCTCATCAATTAAATATGGATAAATCTTAATTTTCTTTTGTTCCATTTCGTAATCTCCTTGTATAATTTTTTATAAATTTTTTAATACAGATTTTATAAACATACTTTTTATTTCATTTAGTTTTTGCAAGGGTTTTATATAAATACATAATAATCACTATTCATTTACATCTGTGTAATAATTTGCATTTAGGTCAGGTGCCAAATGCCATTTATTTATGAAACTTATAACTGTATTTTGATTAAAACTGTATGTTGGCTCTACTATTACCTTTCCAACAGCGTCTATTGCTCCCCATTTTCCGTCTTTCTTTATTGCTGCAAATCCATAGTCATTTTGTTCTGTTGCATCATCATATATATAGTCAACTACTACTATTCCATTTTTGTCTACAAATCCGTATTTATTATTATTTTTTGATAGGAATAATGTATTACTTGATAGCACATCTTTTACATTTTTTTCTTCTAATTTGAAATTATAATACTTATATTCTCCGTTTTTTCTTACTTTAATATATCCTAGATTTGTATTAATTTCTGATAATATTCCTGATGTCTTTATTGTAAATGTTTCATCTAATAAGTCCATTTCTCCGTTTTCTTTTTCTGCTTCGATAAATCCTTCTTTGCTTGAAAATGATATATTGCTGTAAGTATAGTCAACTACTACTTTACCTGTTGTGTCAATTATTCCATATTTTCCGTCCTTTTTTGCAATATAATTTCCTTCAAATAGATATTTCAAATCTTGATATTCTTGTGGTATTACGTTTTCGCCTGATGAAGAAATGACACCATAGTTATCATTTGTTTTAACGATTATGTTGCTATTGTCAATGCTTACCGCTTCGCTGAATCCATTTTTTAATTTAATTAGTCCTTCTGCATCAACTAATTCAATATCGTTTTCTTCTTTTACAATATACATTTTACTACCGTATATATGCATTATTTCAGTATATTTGCAGTCTAACATCTGCTTTCTACTGTAATTCACTAGTCCATATTTTCCGCTATCATTTTTTACAATATAGCCGTCTTCATATTTATCAGTTAATGCTATTATATCAGCATATTCGTTTTCAATAATTATACTTCCGCTATTGTCGACTAATCCTTTTTTTCCGTCTTTTTCTGTGACAAAACTTTTTGTTACATTTCTTAGTGGTGTAATTGAAGTATATTCAGGAGATAGCAATTCCTTTCCGCTAAAGTTTATTAGTCCATATTGTCCATTTTTTTCAACTTTTAATACACTTGTGTCATAGAATACGTTTCCATTGCTATCAACATTTTGCATAGCTTCGACATTATCATATAAACTGAATAATCTATTAGAGTGGTCGTCTATTGCAAATGATTTATATGTATTACCTTCAAGATTAACATCTTCTTGGCATATAAATATAGCCTTAGTTGGATCTGGTATTACAATCATTTGGTCATATTCAGGGTTTATTATTATTTCGCCTTTTGAGTTAATTACGCCCCATTTATCATTTGTTGATACAACTAAATATGAATTTGTTACATTTTTTGTTTCAACTTTGCTTTTTAGATTTGGAAAATTAATCATTAGCACGATTATCATTACTATAACTGCTAAAGCAAGTACAGTAGCAACAACTTTTTTCACATTAAGTTTTCTTTCGCCGTCATATCTCTTTCCTCTTCCCATACTTCTCTTATAGCATACATTTTATATAAAATAAAATTGATATACTATAATCTCCTTTCTTAACTTAGATTTTGCACTTTATATACACATTTTGTAAATATGTGAAATTACAAATCTAAGGAATAATCTTAGTCAACTATAATATATCAAGTTTTTACATTTTTTTCAATAGAAAAATTGAAATTTAATAATATTAATTTTTTTGTTGCCAAATTATTACAGCAACTAACTTTCAGTATTTTTCTTTATTAAAGCCATTATCTGTAACATATTATTTTCAAAGAAATCCTCTTTAAAAATATTATCTAATAATATACTATTTTTTTATGACTTTTACAACCATTACACTCATATCGTCTTTTGGCTTGCCTACACAGTTGTCTATAGCTTCTTTTAAGATTATATTGGCAATTCTTTCAGGTACATCAGTTTGTATATCTTCTAGCAAATATTTTAACCACAAATCTCTGTTAGCATATTCAATACTTGAGTCTAATATTCCGTCACTACACATTACTATAATGTCGCCATTTTCAAGGTCTTTATCATATATATCTACTTTTATGTCGTTCATGATTCCAGTAGGAAGTGAGTTCGATTTTATTAAACTTACATTTCTATTTTTCTTTATATAAGTAGGACATGCTGCGCTTTTTATTAGTTGTATATTTCCTGCATACAAGTCTAATATACTTAAATCCAAAGTAGCATAGCTATCTTCTTTATTAGCTGTTAAAATAGCGGAATTGATGAGTCTTAAAGATGTTTCCTTTTCAAATCCTGAACTTAGCAATCTTTCTAACATACTTATTGCTATTTTACTATTTTTTTCAGCATCTTTACCTGTTCCCATACCGTCGCTTATTGCAAATAAATATTTTCCGTCTCCAAGTCTTACACTTGACATCATATCTCCTGATACAGTTTCTCCGTCTTTTTTTGCTTTTGCAATGCCGGTTTGTAGTAAAAAGTTATCATCTGAAATATATGTATATACGCAAGTATCTCTATTTAACCTAATTCCACATTTTTGGTCTTGTACTGTTAGTCTTTCTCCGAGTGCACTTGAGATTCCTTTAGATATTTGCTTAATTGGGCATAGCTTTCCTGCCATATCATCACATACATCAGTATATGCGTTTATTATAAATCTTCCGGAATTTTCTCTCCTGATTTTTAAATCTTTTATCTCTATATTTTTGTCTTTTAAAGTTTTTATTATCTTTTCTTTTTGTAATTTGAATTCGTCGTTGTCTGTTTCTATCATATCGTCTGTAATGTTTTCTATTGCGGTTTTAACCGTTTTTAATTGGTCAGACATATTTTTATTTGCTTCATCTAATTTTTTCTGCCATACAAGATTTACTTTGCAAATTCTATATGCTGAGTTTATTGCTTTAAGCATCTCTCTAATTTCTTTTTCTTCTACTTCATTTGCCACCATGTCATCTAAACTCATTAAATAAGTATTATGCTTTGCAAATATACTAATAATCGCATTTTGAGTAAGTATACCATTTTCCATTAGATTATCAAATATATCTTTTAATATGCTTCCGTCATCATTATAAATGTCATCATATAAAAGGTTGTCTTCCATGCCTTCTAATGATTTCATTACTTCATCTTCAAAGGTTTCTTCATTTTTTTCATAAAGCTCGTCCTGTTTATAATTATTAGCAATATCTGAAATAGTTTTTGATATGCTATTAAGTTTTATCAATGCTTCGTCATTACCTTCTAATACTCTTCCTGCTTCAGGCAAAAGCTTTGTTTGTGGGATTATTTTATCTATATTTATTTTTGTACTTTTTGGTACTGCTAGTAATCCAACTGATGCGATTAAGATTTCCTGAAACATAATTATATCAGCTGCTCCACCATTTGCACTATATGCTATAAGTATATTTCCAAGTGCAAATCCTATTATTACTCCAATTTTTCCGAATCTATTTAATAATCCTGCCAACATACCTGATATTGCATACGTTGCTATCAACGCCACATTTCCGTCTCCAATTATACCTAAAACGATTCCTACTGTAGTTCCACTAATTCCACCTACTAATATGCCATTTCTCCAACCTAAAACTAACACTATAAAAATACATATTATATTTCTTAGTGAAAATGAAAATAATTGCACATTACTTAGAGAAATCGTTGCAATAGCTATAAGTAAACTAGCTCCAATCACTTCTTCTATTGAAAAAACTTTTTTAATTCCATACTGCTCTATCACATCTAAGGAATTTACAAATATTTTGTAGAAAATATAACTTGAAACACTTGTCGTAACAGCTACTAGCAAATCGTAAAAGTAAAATCCCCTAAAAATTATTGCAATAGCTTGTACTACAAATATTGAAATAAAAAGATATCCTCCTAATCTGATTTTCTCATTTTCTTCTTCTCTTCTAGCAGGCTTTTTAACTAAAACCATAAGTAACATCAAAATTGAAGAAAATACAAATAGAAGGGTATTACTACCACCAAATTTTATAGCTGTTCCCAAAAGACTTGCTAAATATACTACTGCAATTGGCACTCCATTACTTATACTTGCGGCAACCATAGCTAGTCCAAATGGTGCAATTACAGTTTGGTCAACTCCGAATCCAACCATTGATAACATTAAAGTTAATATGTATATAAAAATATTTTGAATACTAAAAATTTTTGAAAGTACTTCTTTTAAATTAATATTTTCCCTATTTTCTTCATAATCTCTTGAAATATTTTGTAACATCCTTACCACCTCTAACTTTCTTAGCTTAGATTGTAATACAAGCTTTTTGATTTTTTTGTCAAAATTACGTACCTATGCTAAAAAAGTCTACGACATTTTGTGATATATTTTTTTCTTATTTTATCTTAATTTATTCAAAATTACAAGGTTTTATAAAAAATTATAATAATTAATAACCCTAAAATAATGAATATCGTCATATTTTTTTACTAATTATTAAATATAATACAATAAAAAATAATAAATATAAGTCATTTTTTCATGCCTTGCTGTCGCAAATTCCATTATGCCTTCATGGCTTTGCAATTAATTTACTTCATAAAGCTTACATAATGCCATTCGGCGCTTGTATGAAATTTGCTTCATTCGCCCTACGCTAACGCTCCGGTTGGGCGCTGCGCGGCGTATTCTAAAATGACTATATTCATTATTTTTTTTATTATTTATTATTTATTATTCATTACTATTTATATGTTTGATGTACTATTCATAATGTTTCATAAAATTTATTATTATTATTCATAAAAGAACAGTGGATTGCTTTCGCAATCACACTGTTCTTTTTTAGTTAGCATTTAAGCATTATTCTATTCTTTTGATAATCAATATACCTGTAACTAGTATTAATATTACTGCAACTGATATTATAAGTATTGGTAAATAGTTTCTATTTTCACCAGTTGGTGGTAGTATTATTATTTTTTGGCTACTGTCTGCATCAATTTCTGTAGGTGTAACTAAATCAACTGATGTGTAAACTTCTTCACTAGTATCATCTCCTAATGATTGGTCTGACATTTCTTGGTTTCCTGATACTGAGTAAGCCATTCTTCTACCTTGAGTATTTGATGTAGCTATAATTTCTGCTAAGTTGTTATATACAAAGTTTCCTTCGCCAGTATTTGATAATAATGCTGATATTACAAGTCTTGTAGGTGTTGTCTTTGACTTATCTTCATCAAATAATGCTGGTAATAATTCGTCTGTTGATAATTTGTCTGTTGTTACCATTGTATTATATGTTGATGTTTGTGGTAAATATGCTCTATTTACTAAGTCACTATCTAATTTTGCTTCATCTACTATTAATTCACCCTTATCATTTAATGTTGATGATTTGATTATATCTTGTGCATTTATTACTTTCCAGCTAGAGTCTATATCTTGAATGTTTTCATCAAATTTTGATAAGTTAGATATATAGTCTATGATTTGTTTTGCACTTGTCTTTGATACTTTTTCTAAGTCATTTGGATATTGTGATTTTCCTGTATAGTAGAATTGCTTATCTATATAGTCAACTTCACCTACGTTTTCTACTGATATGTCATAGGTTGCTTCTACTGTAGCTCCTGCAATTAATTCTTCATCCATATATGCCTGTATTAATTCAGGTAATGCTTTAGAATTTCTTGCAAGTTCATATCCGTCTAATCTGTATCCATTATATTTTACGCTATGTCCATTATGTTTTGCAAAGAACAAGTTATTTACAGATTGCGTTGTATCAAATAATGTTTGTTTATTTGCAAGTACTAATTTAAAGTTTGTTACTTCTTTATTTAATTTCAATTGTGCCTTTGGTCTTTCTTGTAGTCCTAGGTCAATGTCACCGATTGTATAAGCTATTTTATTGTTGTTTCCTTGGTTTTCAGTATTATGTGTATTATATTCTATTTCTGTATCTATAATACCTGTTTCTGCAACCATAGCAGTATTTGCTATTAATTCATTTATTTTATTATTCTGTGAACTTTTTTGTTCTTCTGTTGTATTGTATTTATATGATCCAAGACTTTCAAATGAATTTAATATTTCTGCTCTATTATTTAATAATATTTTATCACTTGCTCCTGCAGACCAAGTATTTACTTTTTCTCTATAGCTATATACGTCTTTTGCATCTGATGCACCTTGTACATTAGCACTTGAGTCTATATCATATACATACATTGAAGATTTATTTGCAAAATTGTTTTCGTTTTGAGTTTCATAATTTTTGTATCCTAATATTCCATTATAATTTGTGTCTTGGTTTATTTCTGTTTGATATGTTGTTGTTTTATAATCTTGACCGTTATATGATTTTGCATTTAAACCTTTTTCTCCTAATAATGTGTTTACATCATTATCTGTATTTAATAATACTGTTTGTTTACTATCTCCATAAGTAAATCTTATGAAGAAGTCTCCTGCTGGTACAGATTTGAATGAGTATGCTCCATTATTTGTTCCTAAGCTATCTGCTTTAACACTTAGTATTCCAGGCCCTGTAAGTATTACTTTTGATAAACCTATTCCGCTAAAGTATCTATCATTATTTTCGCTTATTTTTACTAATTGTCCGTTTGCTCCATAATCATAAGTTGTAGTTCCCCATACTTTTTCACCATTGTAGCTTCCTAAGAACATACCGTTGTTATCAACATTTTGTACAAGTTCTACAAGTTCTACTTTAACACCGTTTATTAATGGTTCACCGTCTTCATGTTTACCATTTCCAACTACAGCTTTGTCGTTTGTAACAGTTCTTGTATCTTCATATACATATCCTGATAGCTTTCTGGTATCATCTTCTCCATTATCTGAAGTTATTACTATCTTAATATTTGGTGCCTTATCTGTATCTGTTTCAAGTCTGTTTTCTACTTCACTTGTTGTTGATGATCTTAAATCTCCATTGCTTGTCAAATCAATTTCTTCTAAGCTTCCGGCGTTAGATTGTGTACTAATAATTCCTGCAACTTTTTCAGAAACTGATGTTTCTACTCTATTATTGTCTTTGTCTAAGTAATTTGGAATATGAGCATTTTGACTATAATATGAAGAATATCCATTGATTTCTGCTATATTACGTTTTCCAACAGTAATTGTTCCTGTATTTAAGTCTTGGTCTAGTTTTATTTTTCCTGTTGCTGGATCATTGTTTGCTTTAAATGTTAGATATACATAAGCTTTTTCTCCTGGAGCTAATCTATCACTTCCTGATGCTGATTTGATTCCAGTAATATATAATGAACTGTAGTTATAATTTCCGTTTGAAAGTTTTTTGTTTTCTTCTCCGTCTGCAAAGCTTGTCTTGTTGCTTACTACTAGTCTACTATTTTCCATTTTATGTCCTCTAGTATCAGCACCAATATAAGAATTTACATATGTTTCTGTTATGTTTCCATTTTCATCATATTTGTTATATGAATTTACATTATATGTTCCATTTCCATTTAATGTTCCGTCAAATGTATATTGGTCTGCATCATAGTAATCAACAATTTCGTTTATTGATGAATATAATGTTTGAGAACTGTTCTTTACTATTATTCTATATGTTACAAATACTTGCATATTTTTAGCTGTTGCGTTTTCGTCGTTATATAGATATTCTGAAGGACGAACTTCTCTAGTATATGAGTATGTACCATTATATAACTCATCAGCTGCTCTTACTTCTATGTTCCAGCTTCCGTCGTCGTTTTCATCTTTTTTAGAATACATATAGTCTTGATTTTTACCATTTACAATAACAGTCGCCTTATAAACATCTTTTTGTAAACGTAAATCTTCTGACTCTCTTCTAGTTATTCCAAAGTCTACATATCTACTTTGGTCTGATTTCTTAGTATATAGATATGAATATGTATTTCCTAATGTAACGGTCTCCACATTTTCAGGTGGATTATCTAAGTCTTCTAATACAAATCTATCATATACTGGATATTGCACTAATGATGTGTCACTTGTTAATGGATCATCTACCTGAGTAGTTGCTTCTATCATACAATCTTTGATAAATGTAACAACTCCTGCACGATCTACACTTCCTACACCCTTAGATTGTAGCCATTTTGTAAGTTCTGTATAAGCTTTATCATATGAAAGAGTTGATGCTGATAATTCTAAGAACTTATTCCATGCATCTTCGAATGTTAGTGCTGTAATGATTCCTTCTTCATTTTTTCCATTTTCAATGTATTCACCATTATCTCTTGCAAGTTTTGATAGCAATGCATACGCTTTATGCCATTCACCATTTACTTTGTAATTTTTTGGTGTTGAGTCTATTTTTCCAAACTTGTTATTAAATGCATCTCTTGAAATGTCTTGTGCATTTGAATATCCACCTGTTAAATTATTTTTATAATATGTAGCTTGATAAATTTGTCCGTTATATACAAATTTTACATAATATTTTAACATTGGATCTAGTTTATAGAAATGATATTGTCCATTACTATCTGTTGCAGTTGTAGCAACTAGATTATTGTTCTCATCATATAATCTAACTTCTATTCCTGCAAATGGTGTATCGTTAGATAATCTTATTCCTGAAATAATTCCTGTTTTAACTTCAGGTAAATCTAACCATACATTTCCACCTAATTCCATTAATAGGTCTGTATCTCCAAAGAATGGTGAACATGTATCTTCTTTTGCTAATACTGATACTTTAACATTTCCGTCTTCTACCCAGTTAGCCCTTATACCAGCATCTGCTGATCCTTCAATTCCTAATTTAACAAGCTCTTGTAATCTGCTTGGTACTTCGATTTCTGCTTTATATTTAAATGATTTAATATAGTAATAATGATGTCTTTTACCATTACCGTCAGGTACTACTCCTTCATCTGTTCCGTCTGTTATGTCACATTGTAATACCTTTAATCCCATTGCTGCAGCTTCGTTTCCTTTATCAGTTAAAGTTCCTGTTAAATCTAGACCTACATCTTTTTGTGGATCAAAAATGTCTGCAGATACTTTATGTGGATCAAAGTTGTCAGGTACTTCAATTCTTACATTAACATCATTTATGTATCCTTCTACTGTTCCTTTTGATCCAATATAAACTGAACCAACTCCTGAAACTTCTTTAATATATCTTATTCTAATTGCTGGATTAACCTTTGTTACACCTTTATTAGGTTTGAATTTAATGTAGAATTCTTTTCCTAATCCAGGGAATTCCATTTCTCTTCCATTTTTATCAATATATTTAATATCTGTTCCGTCTATTCCTTCCATTTCGATAGATGCAAAAGGTACTGTATCAGAGAAATCATTAATTCTAGCTAATTCATTGAAGAATATAGTTTTAGCATCAGGTGCTATATCTGGATTATTTGTTTTTACATCTAACTTATAAGGTCCAACTATATAGAAGTCATTAATTGAATCTACTAATACTCTACAATTTTTTGATTCATTTGTAAATTCAATTTTGCCGTCTTTGTTAAGTATTCCATAATAGAATTGTGCATATTGTTCTGCTCTAGCTTGCAAATCTGATTTTGCATAACCTGTTGCATCATCACTAGCATAATCCATAAGCATTTGTTGGAATTTATCTGAGTCTTTATATTGATCTGATGCCCAAATAATATCTTGTATTGCTTCTGCATCCCAATTTCCTGTTTGTATTGCTGTATAAATTCCGAATGCAACACTTTGCTCCAATTTAATATCTTTACTATATTTATAATCAATTACTCTTGAATTAGTATCTATAGTTGCATTTTGAAACCAATATGATCTAAGATGATCAATACAGAATAGATATGCATCATTTAGATAAGCTTCTGTTGCAGGATCTGATATGGTTATACTTTTATCACTAGGATTATAAGTTGTTTTACCATATACTGATTGGCTTATTAACCATATAATTGCAGTAACGATTATCATTAGTAAAATTTTAAATTTTTTACTACTTAATCTCATTGCTAACTCCTTTCTATAAAATTATACATTTTGTTTATAATGTGTTTTTTTATTTCATATATTGCTATACCTAATATTGCTAATATTCCTAATGTAATTCCTGTAAATGATGCTATTTCTTTACCTGTTGCCATTCCTATTACTACATCTGCTGATGATTTGTCATCTACTACATCTTGGGTATTTCCAGAATTTGCATCAGTATCTTCTAATCCATATTCATTATAAGACATTGCTATTTCTGCTGTATTTCTAACTGTACCTGTATTTTCTCCTGTCATCTTTCTGCTTAATACTAAATTAACAACTACAGTTTCACCTGGATTAATTAATGTATTTGCTAAGCTTGTATTATAAGCATTTCCGTCTTGTCCTAAATACCATGAACTGTTTAATTCTGAGCTGAATGTCATTCCTTCAGGAATATAATCTACAATTGATTTTGCATATCCTGAAACTTGACCTTTATTTTCTATACTAATCTTATATTCGATTAGAACTGTTGCAAACTCTGCATTAGCTGTTGCTAATTCAACTTTTGCTACTGATAAATCATTTTGATTATAAACTTTTGTCTCTGCCTTAGTGTTTGTTACAGTTATTCTTGTTATTGTTTTGTTAATGTCTAAATCGAATATTCTATTTTTTACAAGTCCTAAATCTATATTGTATATATTTGCATTGTCTATAACGATTGTATCTGTAGTAGCTACTTCTTTCTCATTCATCTTTGTTGTTACGAAGTCTGAATTTTCTGAATCTGATATATTAGCTACTTTATATGATGTTACACCATAATTTAAACCGTCTATTTCAACAACAACTATGTAGCTTCCTGGATTTACATTTACAAAAATGTATGTTCCTGATGAATTTGTTGTTGTTACTAATTCTTTTCCGTCAACATCTTTTGCTACATTTCCAGTTTGCTTGTCATATAGTCTAACTGTTAATCCTGATATTCTTTCTTCTGCTTGTTCTTTTCTACCGTCTATATTAGCATCTAACCAAGCTGTTCCGCTGACTTTATATGTTCCTTCTTTTGTTACAACATCATCTATATCTTCATTTCCGCTTCCTGGCTTTCCACTTGGCTCTGTACTTGAACCTGCTGAATTTTCTGATGTTCCAACAATTTTATGTGTTAATGTATTAGTATTTATAGTATTTTCTCCATACGTTACAGTTGCTACATTTTGTATGTCTTCAACTCTTCCTTTTTGTAACATATATGGGCTTGTTATTATTGTCAATCTTGCTGTTTGAGATGCTTCTATATCTAATGATACTAATATGTCTGATGCACCTATATCTTTTTGTTTTGTTCCATTAGCATCTTGAACTTCATAACTTAATACACCTAATGCTGAAGCAATAGTATCTTTTACTGTTACTCTTATTTTTTCACTACTATTATTTTTAACATCTATGTAATATTCTAAATCATCATTATCTCCCATGTTTCCTTCAGGGATGTTGCTTGATAATGAAGCTGTTACAAAGTTTTGTGCTGTTTTATATGAAACTGTATTTATTTTTGATTCTCCTTCAATTCCTTCACATGTAACACTTCCTGTTATGCTTATTTGCTCGTCATTTTTTGAATTTACAACTTCAAGATTTATTACAAAACCGTTTGTTGCGCCAGATTTTAATGTACCACCTTTATAAGTTAATGTATGACTTGCTTCATCATAGCTGTATTCTGTATTTTCATTATTTAATACATTTACTAATTTGAATTGACTAGGTATACTAACCTTAGCTGTTACATTATTTTTAGCTTCATAGTTTGCATTTCTGATTTCTACGCTATATTTTACTGTATCTCCTACACTAATTACTTTATTAGTCTTATTAGATGTAGCTAAAGTTTCTATATCTCCTTTAACAACACGTACTGTTATTTGTGATGTAACATTTTCTTCTAGTTTATCTGCTGTAACTGTTGCCATAATTTTTTGTTCTGTTGCTTCATTTTCTGCTCCAGTAACTATTTGTACTATGGCTAAAGTATATTCTACTGTTTTTGTTTCACCAATGTTAAGTACATCTATTGTAAAACTTAATGTTTTAGTATTGTAATCGTTAGTATATTTTGGAACATCTGTCATACTACGAGTTTCATTTACTGGAACTATTCCAGTTGGTAAATTAATATTTACCTTTACATTATTTGCTACATCTTTTCCATCATTTTTTACATTTAATCTGTATTTAATAATTTTTCCTTCTTTAACTTGACCATTGTTTTGTATTTGAGTTCCTGTTGTAAATTCAGTAACAATTGGTTCTAATTTAATTTCAGGTATTTCTCCAGTAGTTAATCCTACTGCCTTAGCTAATACAACGTTTTGTGATTGACCTTGTTCTGCATTGTTGTTGTAATATACTGCATAAGTAGATTTAGCTGTATTGCCATATTGTAAGTTTTCAGGAACTTTTATACTATAATCAAATGTCATTGATGAAATTTGTTCTACTGGTCCATTTGCAATTATTTTATATGCTTTTGAATTTTCATTATAAGCATTTGTCCATGAACTTCCGTCAACTGTTTCATTTGCATTTTCACTATATAATACATTTGCTTCTAATCCATTTACATTAACTGCACTATTTAATTTTGTATCGAAGTTTGAACCTAAATCATTTTCATTTGCATCTTTGTTCCCTCTAGTTGGTAATGTTCCTAAAATTGTAACTCCTGTTGCTTCATGACCTAAGTTATTAACAATTGTTCCACTAATTGTTACATTTTTCTCTGTATCATTAGCTTGTATTTTAGAGATTTTTTCTTCTCCTTCTTGAGCTGTTACCTTTTCTCCATTTACTTCTAATGAGTTAGTTGTAACAAATCCTGTTGGAGCAACTATTCCTATATTTTCTTGTACTTGATTAATTTCTCCTGTTGCTTCATTTGAATAATCTAAAGTAATTGTTCCTTCTGTTGTTGGTGCTAGATTATCCAATGTTATATCTGTAACTAATCTTATTACTGTTCCATTAGCTGTTGCTTGTGAACTGTATTTTGTTTGTGTTCCGTCTAAAGTAAATGAAATAACATTTCCATTTACTTTTAAGTTATTTAGAACTAATTCATCTTCATATATAAGGTTAGCTTCTTTTATATTTATTTCTTTTACTTCTTTAGGTAATGTAATGTTTAATTTAGCATTTGTATATAATGCATTGCTTATCTTCTTTGTGTCTAGTGTAGTTGTTAAAATTACATCTTCATTTTTAACAACTGTTGATAAATTATCTACGTTTATATCTATTTGTGCAGTTGATGTTGGTTCTGCTAATTTTGCAGATTTTGCAATCTTCTTTGAACTATTTACATTTCCTTCTTTGTATCCTTCAACTACTGCATTAGTTGTTAATTCAGTAAAGCTTGCTATCTCTTCTCTAGAGAAAGATCTGTTTGAGTTGATTACCTTTGAAATAATTACTTCTAAATCCCCTTCTTTTTCTACTTTACTTGTTTCAATAGATATAAGCTTTTGATTTACTTCTAATTCAAGATTATCTTTTGATAAAGTTCCTAATTCTGTTCCGTCTTCAGCTATAACTTTGATAGTTCCATTTTCTCCAAGAATTTCGGTTAAATTGTCTTTATCAATTCTAACTTTTTTATCTGTTATAGAATTACTTGCAATTTTGCCATTAAACATTGGATCGCTTTCTTGCATTTTTATTGTATCTAAAACATCTTTAAAACCAACATTTGCTCTTAATCTAACTTCAAAACCGGTTTCATAATTGTTTTGTTCATTTTTTAAGTTTGTATACATATACCCTTTGTTTATCTCATCTGTTCCAAAGGCTTCTATTTCAACAAATTCTCCGATTTTTTCATTTAATTCAAAAGCATTATTTATAGTTGTTTCAACTGCATTACCTTTTACTTGTGCCTTAACTGATACATTTGATTCAATTGATGTTTTCTCAGCTTGAACATCATAAATATATGTGATCATATATTCATCTTGAGAATCCCATTTTATTTTTCCTTCTGAGTCAGGTTTATTTTCTTTCTTTATTGTAACTTTTCCGTTCTCATAAGAATATGTAATTCCTGTTCCTATTACTATAACATTGCTTGGTTGTTTATTTTCTAATACTGGAACGTTAACAATAATTTCCTTGCTTTGTACAGGCATTTTATTATCTTCAATACCTTCTTTAATCTTAAAGCTTATCATTGTTTTATTTTCATCAAACTTAATATACCTAACTAAATTTTGTTCAGCTAATTCTTTTAATTCAGCATTCCACTCTAGGTGTTCTGTTAATGTTTTCTTTATTTTTCTCTCTTTTCCGTTTTCATTAACATAGATTGCATTAAGAGTAACCGTGCTGTCTCTACCTAGTATGTCTTCTGAAACTCTAGCTTCCTTTCCAAGCTTGATTGGTAATGAAACATTTAGCATTTTTCCTGTGTTAACTTCATCAAGTTCAATAACATTTCCGTTTATTGACTTTACGTTTAGTTCTCCGTTATCAATAATTTCAAAGTTATTGTTCTCTAATGTAACTGTTGAATTTTTTAAATAACCTGTTCCTGAAACCTTAATATTTAATACTAAGTTTCCTTGTTCTGCAACATCTAATAATGCATTATAATCATTATTAATAGTTGCATTAAATTCAACATTTTCTTCTGATGTTTTGGTATCTTGCGCTGTACTTGTAGCATAAGAAACTACTGGCATAAAATTTACGCTAGCTAGCATTGCTACAACTATTACTGCAATTAATTTGTTTAAAAGCTTTTGCATTGTAATCCTCCTTATTAATATTTACATAATAATATACTATATATTATACAACGTTTTTGCTTTATTTTCAAGGTTTTTTTAGTATTTTTTTAATAATATCTTTTTTCTTATCATATAAATTGAAATTCCTACTATTACCAAAGCAGTTATCGTTATTACAATTGCTCGATTTATGTTCTTATTTTCTCCAGTTGGTACCATTACTTGTGTTTTTTGTCCACTATCTGAATCTATTTCACTTGGAGTAATCCATGTGGTTGATCCGTCTTCTGTTTTATCTTTTGATTGATATGCCATTGCTTGATTTCCTGCTTTTGATAATTGCATTCTACGTCCTAAAGTATTTGTTGTTTCTAATATTTCTATTAAGTTATTATATGTTAAGTTTTTCTCTTGAGTAGTATTAGTTAATAATGTAGATAATGTCAAATATAGTTCTCTTCTTGACCTTGAATATGGCTCTACACTATCGACTGCTCTTGGAACTAATGAACCATTTAATTTCTTTGTTGTGATTAATATATTATAAGTATTTAAATTATCTTCATATATATCATTTACTAGGTTATCATCTTCTGTTGAAGTTGATCCTAACAATTTAGTAACTGTAACTAATCCCCAATCATCTGATTCGTTTTGATAGTTTGGTTCGTAGTTTATTTCATTAGTTACATAGTCTATAACATTTACTGCTCCTGTTTTTGACATGTTTCCAACTGTTGCACTGTTTGTTTTACCGGTGTAATAGAATTGCTTATCGTTATAATCTACTTCTCCTATATTATCTACTGTAATTTTATAGATCAATCTAATTGTTGCACCACTCATAAGTTCTTCATCCATATAAGCAGTTACTAATTCTTCCATTCTTTCTTCTTGTTCTTTAGCTATAGCTGTTCTTAATCTATATCTATTTCCTGTTTCATATACATTTTTATGTGTATAATGTGAACCATAAGATAGATTTGGTATAGATTGAGTCGCATCAAATAGAATTTGTCCACTAGCAAGTCTTACTTGAACATTTACAAGCTCTTTTGATAATGCAAGCTGTGCTTCTGGTCTTTCTGTAAGTCCTAAGTCTATATCTTGAACATTATAACTCAAGTCTTGTATATAATTTTTTGTTGTCTCATCATAAACTTGTGTTTTCGTTTTGTTATATTCTACTTCTGTATTTATTACACCTGTCTGAGCAACCATAGCTGTATTTTTTATCAATTCTTCTATTGCTTTTCTTTGATACTCTGCTGCTGTTGCTTTATCATTTCTATCAAGTGCATCTTGTGCTTTTAACACTAACTGCGTTGCAGAAGCTAATACTTCAGCTCTGTGATTCTTTAATGTCTGCAATCCTGTAATAGATGAATTTGATGTACTTCCACTTGAATAAGACATTTCCTTTTCTCTATATGAATATACATCTTTTGCATCTGATACATTCTTTGCAGGTGCACTTTTTGCAATATCATAATAGTACATTGAAGCTTTGGTTTTATAATCTTTGTAATTTTGATCATCAAAGTTTATAAATCCTGTTATTCCATTATAACTTGAATTTTGGTCAATTCCTTTTTGATATACTGTTGATTTATAGTCTTGTCCAGTATATGATCTGCTATTTAATCCAGTTGTACCCAATATTCCATTAGCACTACCTTGGCTGACAAATTGCGATTTTTGAGTATTTGTTAATTGATTTATCAATTTTTGAACATCATTATTATTTGAATTTGTTAGTACTGTTTGACTGGTATCTCCATATTTAAATCTTATAAAGAAGTCTCCTGGTGGAAGTGATTCAAACATATACTCTCCTGCTCCTTCTGTCAAACTCTTTGCAGTTACTGCAAATATTCCTGGTCCTGATAATATAACTTTAGATGATTTTGTTCCACTATAATATCTTGTATCATTAATATTTGCTTTTAAATTTGTTCCATAGCTAATGCTTGACCATACATGTTCTCCTGTATAATTACCAGTAAAGAAGCCTTCTGCTGTCGTTTCTTGCACTAATTCTACTAATTCAACAGTAACACCATTGATTTTTTTATCAGCATTGTTTTGTACATCTTTATCTTTTGTATTATATTCTCCGTTTCCAATAACTGCATTATCGGAGATATCTGTCCTTGCATCTTCAAATACATATCCACTGAAATTTCTAGGGTCCTTTTGATCAATCTTTAATTTTAAGTTTCCAGCCTTATCACAATCATCTTCTAATCTATTTTCCCATGAATTATTACTTGAGATGATATCTCCATTACTGTTTAAGTCTTTAGCCTTTAAACTTCCTGGATTTGAGTCAACATCTATAACTCCAGCTTTTGACCATGTATAGTTTCCTTCAGTTCCATTTCTATAGAATGTCTTATATCCATTTATTTCTGCAATATTTCTCTTTCCTATTGTGTCTTCAACTTGACCATTCAATAATTTACCTATATCTTGGTCAATTTTTACTTTCTGTGTAGATGTATCATTTACAACTTTAAATGTAATATACGCATAAGTAAGTTGTCCTGGGCTTAGTCTTTCTTCTCCATTATCTTCTCTTATTCCAGTTAAAAATAGTGAAGAATAATTATATATTTCATTTATATTACTACTATTTGCATTATATCCTGTCATAGAGCCATAGATAGATGTATAAATTGAATTTTCGCTTACATTTAAATCACCTATTTTGTTACCTTTTCTATCTCCTAAGAATGTATTGTCTTTTATTATTGTACTATTTACATCAAATGTAAAATTGCTTGAATCATAATAGTCAACTATTTCCGATACTGATGTAAATATATTTTGTGATTGATTTTTTATTGCAATTTTATAAGTTACAAATACTTGTAAATTCTTTTGATCTTCTGTTTTTGCATTTCCGTCAGGGTGTGCGTCAGAGCCGTCATATAGATATTCCGATTTTCTTATTTCTCTTGTATATGTATTTCCACCATATTGCTCTCCAACATAATCTTTATTACTATTTCTTTTTGCAGAATCAGATACTTGTGGTACAGTTTGTGCAGGATATTTTGCTTCCGTTTCTTTGTATTCGTAAGTTCCTGTTCCCATATTAACATACCAGTTTCCGAACATATCAGTTTCTGATTTCTTTTTATCATATACATACTCTTGTTTCTTTCCATTTACTAATACTGTACATTTATATAAATCTTTTGTAAGAGCTAAGTCTGCATTTGTTCTTAGATACATTCCAAAATCTACATGTCTACTCATATCTTTAGATTTGTTATACAAATTTGGGTATCCCAAGGTAGAGCCATTTTGTGGGCTACTTACATTTTCTAATGTAAATTTCTTTTCTTCTGGATATGCTATAGTTGAAGCAGAAATCAATGTATCCATAATATAATTCCATATATTATTTACTTCTGCATCTGAAATTTTTCCTATAGCCTGTAAACGTTGTTTGAATGTTCCTGATAAATTACTATAAGTTTCATTTTTACCGTCTTTTAGACTATAATAAGAACTATTCATTGTATTAGCATTTGTTTGAATAAAGTTATGTGAATTAGTTGCTATAGTTTTAAAGATCTGCAATGCATCATAATATCTAAATGAACCTGAGTTAGTGCCCGAATTCGTATATTTTATATAGTTTCCACTTGAATCTTCTATTTTAGAATACAAACCATACGCTTTTCGATTGCTTCCATTACTTATATAATTTCTTGGTGAACTATAAATTTCATCAAATTTATCATTGAAATTCGTTCTATTAGAAGCACTTGGCTTTCCTTCATCTGCTGTTGAATATCCACCAGTTAAATTATTAGTATATGTTGTGTCTTCAAATCTCATACCGTCATATGTAAATACTATCCTATATTGATGCATTGGATTTAGTCCTTGAAAACCATATTCACCTTGTGCATCTGTTCTTGTACATAATCTTCTAGTATTATAATATCTAGATTTGGTTGTTGCATCATATAATTCGACCTGTATTCCAGCAAGATTCAAAGAATGTTCATTTTTCTTTGATCCAAATTCCCCGAGCTTGACACTCGGTAATGATTGCCATACATTTCCGCCAATATACATATTTATATCTTTACCTGGAAGTGTAATCTTTTCTACTGCACCTTGCAAGTTTGAGAAAAATTTCCATTGTGTTTTTCGCGTTTCATCCCATTCATACCTAATTTCAATTTCTCCATCTCCATCTATATCTAGAGTATAATCTTTTTCTGTATCAATTTCACCCTCTATATATGTATCGATTTTCTTCCAGTAATGTATCTCTTGTCCTGGTTTAGTTGGATCTGGTGGTGGTGGTAGGACTGGTGGGTTTGGCTTGTCTGGCTCTGGATCAATTGGCATTGCAATGCTATCAAATTGCACTGCTGGTTGAATTTTCCCATTCTTTTCAATAATTTGTATTTTTGAAACTTTAGCCGCAAAATATATTTTAACATCATTTTTAAGTTGAGCTAATATTGCATCTATAGCTCTATTATATGCATTATCATCATAATGGTCTCCTGTAGGCCACCATGCTGACCAGTTAGTTCTATAAGTACTTCCGTCAGGTAAATTGTATACTGCAAGTTGCATTCTTCGTTCCGTATATCTATCTAAATATCTACTATCTTCATTAGTTGCTTCAAAATGCTGATAGGCAGCATTTGCACTATAAAATGTTTGATTATGATTAGTACATTTCCATACTTCTCTATCTTCAGTCGGATAACCCATGCTAGGTGTTATGTTTGTATTAGGATAAAATTGATTTTTATAATAATATCCAATTTCCTGTTCTAGAATAACTTGAATAGCCTTTTCATCATTTAATCCCCAGCTACTACAAAGTTCTTTTATTTTTTGTCTAAGAGCAAGTTCTAATGAATTTCCCCAATTTAACAATAATCCCTTTAATTCATCAAATGCATCTTGATTAGCCGATGTAGGATAACTTCTACCTTTACCTTCAGGATCATTCTCAGGCTTATTTACAACTAACCAATATCCAGAGCTAATATCTCTTTCTATCTTTAGTCCAATATGCGAAATTTCCAATGTTTTAATTACTGATTGAAATATTCCAGCATAATCCATTGTCATATTATATGTTATGCTCGATGATCTATATACATAGGCTTTTCCTGAGAATTTTGTCATATAATTAATACGAATAACTGGTTTAATCATTTGGATTTGATCTGCATCTACTGATGTTGTATACCTTACATAAAATTTCTTTCCAAACTCAGGGAAAACGACTCCATTTACAGCACTTATTACTGCTCCATTTTCATCAATTAATTGTATATTACTAACATAATTCTTTTTATTATTTGTTCCATCTATTTCAGCATATACTGAACCTGTACAAAATTGATTAGCTGTTGTTTCTCCCGGGTTTCGTTTAAGTATTTCATCATATACCAGTTTTCCCATTGATTTATTCCAACCATTAACCCCAGTATCATCACAATTGTCAAAGGTAATAGAATAAGGTCCAACAGTATATGTACAGTTACTTTGGTCTACCATTACTTTAAGCTTAGCATCATTATCTTTAGTTGGACTACTTGGACTACATTTTAATCCCAATTTATTACCATTTAGTGCTATATATACAAAATTAGCAAATTGATAAGATCTTCCTGCTCGATTAGATTCTGTTGAGGATATTTTATCCTTGTTTCGATCTATATCTATTAAGCAACTTTTCTCATACCCATAATCACTCCATTGATATGAAGACCATACTACCCTTTGTAATTCTTCGTTCTTTGCTCCATTTGCTCTAGCATAAGCTATACATTGTGGGATATCTACTACATTCTTTCTTTCCCATTCTACCACTTGTTGAGCATTATCAATACCACCGTCAGGTACAAATAGTTTCTCTGTTGCGGAATATGTTAATCTTCTTGGTAATGCCCAGCCATGTCCAGCACAATATGTATCACTTCTAAATGTATACATTTCATTTGCATTAGCTCCACTAAGACTTCCACCTGTTATTTTTAGCTCACCTAAAGAGGCAACTATATCTTCTACGTCTTGAGATGTTTCTTTAGTTTCAGCATGATTTAAAACTTTTCCTAATTGTATTATACTTACTAGAATAGCTGAAACTACAAATATAATCATACATCCATATTTAAGTCTTTTTTTCATTTTGGATTAATTGCCCCCTTTCTTTTGTATTTTTATTTCTTTTTATAATTATCTGTTAAGTAATTTATATATTACATAACCTGCTAATGTCATTGCTGTTACTATGCATACTGATATGGTTATAATTAATATTGTATTTTTTACAGTATTATCTTTTATAACTATATCTGCTACTTTTACATTTATTTTTGCTAAGTCTGTTATATTTGTTTTTGCACCATATTGATTGTATACTTCTCTTAGCTCTGAAGTAGTATGTATTAAATCAACATCTTCTGAAGTTATATCCTTTACTAATATTAATTTAATATCTTGTGACTCATTAGGTCTAAGCTTTGTATTTGCCATACTTGTATTTATGGCATCTCCATTAGCATCTATATACCAATCTGCATTTAGTTCAGATATAAATTTCATTCCTTTTGGTATATAGCTTGCAATATTTGTTGCATATCCTTCTACATTACCTTCATTTTTTATTGTTATAAGGTATTCTATTACTAATGTGATATTTTGTTTTTTATTTAATTGTAGAGTAGCATTGTCAGCATTGAAATCATAGACTTTTGTATCTTTTCCATTTATTACACTTATTTTTGATATTTTTTCTTCTAATTCTAGATTAAATTTTTCTATGTCTTTTAATCCTAAATCTATATTGTAAATATTTCCACCGTCTATTGTAATCACATTTGTGGTTGCTTTTTCGTTAGATTCTATAAAATCTGAGTCTTCATTTGGTGTTAAATCTTTTTCTTGATAATTCGAAATCTCATAGTTTGCTGTATCATAGTTTGCTATAACTATATATTGTCCTTTTGCTAAGTTTTCGAATTTATATTCTCCATTATCATTTGTATATACTTCTATGTCTTTTCCATTCATATCTTTTACTATTGAATTTGTTGCAACATCATAAAGTGTTACTGATACTTTTGATATTCCAACTTCATCATCATCTTGTTTTGAATTAGAATTTTTGTCATACCATATTTTACCTGAAATAGAATTAATATTTTCCTGTTCTTCTAGAGTTTCATCTGTGATGTTTGTGTTAAAATTAGATGTTCCTTCTATTTGATGTTTTAGTGCATTAATATTTAATTCCATACCGTTAACAGTAACTGATGCTTGATTTTCTGTTTCCTTAATTTGACCAACGCTATCTAATATATATGGTTTTGCAATTACTGTTACTCTTAATGTTTCTCCTGGATTTACATCTTCAGTTACTAGTACGGATGATGCAGGATTTTCTTCTGTATATCCAATAACTCCATTTTTGACGGTGTAACTAATTAGTTGTAGTTCATTTGGTAATTCATCTGTAATGCTTATATTTGCTGTCTTTTTAGAGTCATTTTTTACATTTATATAATATTCTATTGTATCAGTATCTAACATTTTATTAGATATGTTACTACTCATTGTTGCTGAGAAACCTTTTGTGTCCATTACTGTATTTATATATTTATTAGATTTTATTTCCTTCTCTGCACCGTCAAAAGTAGCTGTTGCTGATAATTCTATTGCTTGGTTTGGTTCATCACTATAAGTTACTCTTGCATTTAATAAGAACTCTTTATGACTTTCTATGCTATCTATATTATAAGTTAAAATACCTGTTTTTTCATCAAAACTTCCACCTTCGCAATTAGTTATTTCTAGATATTTTGGTATATTAACTTTTACAGTAACATTGTTTAGATTTTCATGATTGTTATTGTCAAGTATTACATAATAACACAAATCTTCATTAATAAGTACATCTTCGTTATATAGCATATTACTTAGTCTTAATTCTAGTGTTCCTTCTGTTATTGTATTTTCAAATGAAGCACTTGAATTTTCTAACATATTTTCTGCCGAAATCTCTGTTCTAATTATGTATATATCATTTACATTTGCCCATGAATATACTTCTACACTTATTTCTATATCCTTTGTTTCTCCCGCTTCAATCCTATCTATTGTTTGTGATAATTCATTAGAATAATCATAATATCTTTCCATTCCACTATCTTTATGATATTTTACTAGATAAAATTCTGTATTATTGTTATCATCTTGTTTGTTAATTTTAACTGTTACATTCTCTGCTGCCTTTTTACCTGTATTAGCCACATGGATAATGTATTTAACAATTTTTCCAGCATTTACTGTGTCTCCATTATTTATTTGTTCTTTGTTGTAATAGTTTTCTGCTGTAATAGTTGTCTTTATTATTGGAATATTTTCTGTTGCTATGCTTAATAATTTTGCCATGACAACATTTTTGCTTATTCCTTCTTCTGATTTATTATCATAATAAACTGAGTATGTTGAAATTGCTTGTTTTTCATAATCAATATTTCTTGGAACATTTATGTCATAATTGAATGTTACTTTTTGAGCTGGCTCTATATTTGTTTTTGCTACTATCATGTAAGATTTTACATTTTCATTTATTGCTGTAGTCCAGCCATTATCAGGATCAGATAATTCATATCCTGCATTTCCATTGCTTGAATAATATACATCTGCATCAATTCCGTTTACTGATATGGCACTCGCAAGAGTGGTCGTGAATGTTGAGTTTATTTTTTCGCTACTTGAATTTGTCAATGTAGTTTCTTCAGCTGGTACTCTTCCTAATATCATTAAGCCTGATGTTGATTCTTGTAAATTGCTTACAATTGTACCGCCTAATTTAATTCTCTTTTCTATATCATTTGCTGCAATCTGCATTGTAGCATCTTCACTAATAGCTGTTACTATTTGACTAATTGCTCCTTGATTTGCTGTTACAAATCCTGTTGGTGCAATTATATTTACTGGAGTTTGTGTTGATTTTAGCTCATTTCTTGCTTTGTTAATATATTGTAATTTAATATTTTCATTAGAACTTACAGCAAAATTATTTAATGATAAATCTGCAACAATTCTTATAATTGAACCTTTTGTGTTTGGTATATTGTTATATTGTGTTTGTGTTCCTTGTAATTTTAAATATATTTGTTTTCCAATCATTTTAAAATCAATTGGTTTTAGCTCATTTTCATATATTAATTTTGCATCTTTTAAATTTACTTCAGATATTTGTTCAGGTAATGTTATCAATATTTCTGGATCTGCGTATAATGCATCACTGATATCATCTTTTTCTAATGTTGCTGTTATAACTACATTTTCATTTTTAACTATTGTTGATAGATTTTCTTTACTTATGCTAATTGTAGCTTTTGATTCTGGTTCTATTAAATTAATATTTTTTTGTATACGATTAGCTAGAATTTCTTGTCCTTGATATAATATATGTGCTTCAACACTATTTTCAATTGTTGCTACTCCTGCAAGAGATTGTTTAGTATAAGTTAAATTTGGATTTACAACTTTATCTAATGCAATGTTTATGTTTCCTTCTTGTACTGGTTTACTAACAATAAATTTAAGTCCATAATGATTTACTTCCAATTGCAAATTATCTTTATTCAAATTTCCTAATTCTGTGTCATTGCTGTCTAATACTCTTATTGTTCCTTCTTCTCCAAGCATTTTTATTAATTCATCTTTGTCAACTGTGATTTTTCTATTCAATGTTAAATAATTGCTTGCATCTTCTCTTATTTGAATTTCATCTACAAATTCTGCTAATCCAATGTTTATCTGATATCCTGATTTGTAAGGGGTTTCCAATTTATTTTCAGTTCTATTTAAATTGGTGTACATATATCCTTTGTTTATACCGTTGTCCCCAACCATATTTACATCTACTAAATTTCCAACTGTGTTTTGAACATTGTAAACAAGTTTATCAGTTCTTGCTTGTATCTCTTTTCCTGAAACTGTTTTTGCTAACATAACTGATATTGTTTCTATACTTGTTTGATCTGTATTTGTGTCATATATATAAGTTACTATACATTCATCATTAGAATTCCATTGAATTTTGTCATCTTGTGTATATTTTTTATTTAATACTGTTACTTGATTTTGATATGTATAACTTAGATTTTCGCCTGAAGCAATTACCTTACTTGGCTCTTGTCCATTTATCATAGGTGCTAACATTTGAACTGTTTTTTCACTAATTGGAAATTTGTTATCTTGAACTCCTGTATTTACTTTAAAACTTATCAATGTTTTATTTCCATATTTTAAGTATCTTGTTAATTCTTGAGAAATGCTTGCTTGTACATCCATATCCCATTTTAAATGCTCATTAATTGTTTTTGATATTTTCTCTTCTTTTCCATTTTCATTTATATAAGTCGCATCAAGCTTTATAGTGCTATCTTTATCAAAATAGTCATTATCCATTATATCTTTCTTTTCAAACTCTATTGGGATAGAGTAATTTACTGGTTGATCACTATTCACCTGACCTAGCTTAATTTTATTGTCTTTTATATTAACATCATCGTCTATTTTATAATTATTATTTTCAATTGTGATTGTTCCTTCTTTTATGTAACCTTCATTTTTAATAGCTAAATCAATGTCTAAATTAAGCTTTTCATCAATATTTGCTACATCAGTATCATTGTTGATTGTTGCATTAAATATTATGTTACTCTCTTCGTTTAACATAGCAATTTCATTTGCAGCATAACTAACAACAGGTATAAAGTTGGATCCAACTAATACTATTGCTGTGAATGTTGATGTGAATTTTGCTGTGATTTTACTTAGATACTTATGCATTTCTCTTCCTTTCTTTTTATGTAATTTAGCTATTTATTTTTTTATGCTATTTAATCATACTAATACTAAAACAGAAAGAAAATTTTTTCAATAAGTACTTTTTTTAATTTTCTCTTATGCCTTTACGGAAGGCATTTTTAGCCTTCTAATATTAAATTTATATTACAAAATAATTGCAAAATGGCTTGTTATATGCGTTTTTCGACGTTCAAATTATTACTTGCGTAAGCTTTTTATTGTAACATTAGTTCTATATTTTTAGTAACTTTTTTTAATTTGATTCATATAATATTATAGTTACATTTAGGAGGTAGGCATGAACGATAATGATATGAACGAAATGTTTAAAAAGGCTCAGTTTATGATACAGAATAATCAGATTCCTGAAGACATCCAAAAACTAATCAGCACTTATGCTAACAATAACAACAGTAACAATAATAACAATAACAATTATAATAATAACAACAATAGTAACAATAACAATTATAATAATAGTAACAATAGCAACAACAGTAATAATAACAATAACTACAACAACAATAATAACCGTAATAGTAACAGTCATAGTAATAGCATAAATAACAGTAATAATAATATAAATAATAATCGTAATATAAGCCACAGTAATTATAATAATAAAAGTAATTACAACAATACTAACCCAAATAATAGTAACTTGAACAATAATAACTTAAATAATAATTTTAATAATAATTCTAACAATCATTTTAACAATAACAATTCAAATAATAATAACTCAAACAATAACCCTGGCATAGACATGGAAACATTAATGAAAATTCAAAACATCATGTCTAAAATGAAAAATAGCGAAAATGATGATATGAGTAAATTACT
>CANQJG010000002.1 GCA_947624185.1 uncultured Clostridia bacterium
TGTTCACCTCTTTTCTTAAATGCTACAATCAATATAATACCATTTTATTCCAAGGTTTGTCAAGTCTTTTTTCAAAAAATTTTTACATTTTTTTCTATATTTTTTTGTAAATTCTTGTAATTATCTGTTATCAACACTTTACAGATTTTAGTATATAAAAATTTATGGTATTATGTTAACGATTTTTTAATTTTGATATTATTTTTTATGATTACTTCTCTTGCTACTCCTATAATAAATGCTTTAGTCGTTGGCTTTACTGACTTATATGTGTTAAAGTATGTGTTAATTATCTCTTCATCTGTATTAAAATACATCAATGTAATTAGCTTATTTAAGCACCATAACACATTATTGGAATTAGTATGAAACTTTTTGCCTATTGGTTTGTATACATAATTATTAAAATCCTTAATAACATACCTATTCTCTATTACTATTTTAATTGAGTCTATTAGATACTCATAAGCTAGTGAATTTCTTTTGAAATTAAAATTCCTTAGTTCGAACAATATTTTTTCATATATTGAATCAACCACTTTTTCCAACTCCTTCATACAATTTCTAATTATATTGAATTTTAATTTGAATAATAGTATTATTATATTGTAAATACATTATGTTACTATTTTGGTTATTACTATATCATAACTCTTGTTATGGTATGTAATAATAGAGATTCAGGAGCAAACAAAAAAAGAGAATGGAGGAAAGTGCTATGAAAAAATTGTTTGCATTGGTGTTCTCATTGGTTTTATGTGTTTCTATGTATGCAGTACCCGTTTCTGCGGCAACTGCAACGCCGGAAGAATCTAATCGGCAGGTTATAACAGTCGATGTGGTTTCTCCGATGAGTGTACCTGCTTCTACTGCTGGATACATTTCAGGCGGATATGGTACAAGGTCATGTACTTTAACACGACATTTGACTTCAGGTAGTATACAAGCCGCTGTCTCTTCAAGTACTGCTAGTGGTACTGTTGAATGCTGGGTTATTATACCCAACGGGACATATCAGTATTTGGGTACTGTTCCAGCATCTGGTGGATCTACTCAAAAAGTTCCCTTTTACACTTTAGCAACTGGAACATATACCTTTGCTTTTGAGGCAACAACAGATGCTCAATTATACGTTTCTGGTTATATTTATGATTAAAAAATATTTGGCTTATGGGATTCCCCATAAGCCTTATCTTTAGTTTATTTTAGTGTAATCTAATGGAACTTTAACATCTTCATCATTTACTGCATTTAACTCAATATTATAGGTATTTACATTAAGTTGTGCATTCTTATTTTCTTGCATTTCTATATTTTGAACTATTGGCAAATAAGTATCTTTAGCAAATTCAATTTCTTCATTATTTATTTTTAAAGTTACCGAATCCTTTTTTATTGTATATAGTACAAGATTTAATTTTAATGCCAATTCTTTAAAATCCGTTACATCTTTTTTTATTATAGTTGGAAATAAACTATACATATATATACCATTTTCATATGGAGCTAACATATGAGTCTTTGCTTCACTATATGTTTTTTGTACATCATTAACCATATATCTATAATTTTGATTTAAATCAATATATGTAACAACTTTACTTTCTATTGAATTAATATAATTTGATTGTATTATTTTGTAATATCCATCTTTATACCATACTTCTTTGCTTTCTGTTAAGTTTCCATCAATTGCGGATTCAATTTTACAATGATAATTATTTGCGTTCATATACTGCTCTATTTTAGAGCTTATTGAATTAAGTACTATCATCTTGTAGCCAAAATATAATAGGTAAAGTACTATTAAAATTAAAAGAATAACGGCTATGACCTTAAAAAATGTTTTCAGATTAACCTTTATGAAAGTTACTGGACTATTTTTTTCATTTTTATCATTTCCACTTAATAACTCTTCTATGGAAATGTCAAGGATTTCGCTAATTTTCTTAATCTTTTGCATTCTAGGCATAGCCGTATTCAATTCCCACCTAGAAACCATTTGTCTACTAACACCCATCATGTCAGAAAATGCTTCTTGAGACATACCCTTTTTCTTTCTGCCCTCAATGATCTTATCACCAAAAGTATTCATTTTTTTCTCCCCCTATTTTAATAGTACCTCCTTATAGAAATCTCTACAACTATAATTATAATATTTTTCATTTTGAAACACAATCAACTTACGGTTTGCAATTTGTCAACTTTCAGTTGTCAAAACGGAAATTTTATACTTTGTTGTAAAAAAATGTATAAAAAGAGGTCCACTTATATAATAACATAAAATCTAGAAAATTAAAGTCTATTTTTCGTCATATTTTAAAAAAGTTTACGTTTACATAAAGACAAAGTTTGCATTTTTTCATGCAAACTTTGTCTTCGTTTGATATTGAATTTTTGGTGTCCCCGAACATTTATATATTATTTTATAATATTTATTATTATTAATTAATATCTAAAATGTTGATATTTCGGGCTTTTTTAATTTGTAATATTTTTTATTATTTGAAAATATTTCTGCTATTGCATTATTTATTGCATTAATTTTCTTGGAAAGTAATACCAATTCATTACACTTTACTACAATAATTTAAACATATCCAACCACTTGCTGTCAACCCCCAGTTGTTTTTTATTTGTGTTACAGTACATATTACTCCGTTCATATATCCATTGCAATAATAATTACCACGTTGCTTATTTTGGCTTTTTGCATTTGCAGACAACTGATTATATGTCTTTGCTTTATAATTCGTTTCTGGACCAAATCTAACGTTTAAAACTGAAGCTGTTACTTTATAATTTCCAGTTGTGTAGATTGAGCTACTGTTAGAATATAATTTTGTGACATAATCTAAACATACCCAACCTCTATCTGTCTTTCCCCAATTTCTATTCTCAGATGTTATTGTAATGATTGTATTTTTACTGTATCCACCTAAAATAGAATAAGATGTACTAGCTCCACTTCTTATATTTAATCCACTATTAGCTGTAACTTTTGCCTTATAATTAACTTCCTTTACATCTGTTGTTACATTATTATCTATAACCGGTGTTGTAGGATTTTCTTTTACATCTTCTCTGTCATTTTTAAAACAGAAATAACCTTTGGCATTTGCATAATTTCTAAAATTATCTATACTACAATATACTGTATTCCCTGAGACTGTTACTTTATTCCTTCTTGTACTTGTATCAAATTTGCCAGCATATAAATATGGATCATATATTTTTAATGTATTTCCTTCTATTCCAACTAATACAATAAAATGTCCTCCATAAGTAAATAAACCTTGATTGCAACTTGCTATAACATAATGATTGTTTTTTAACTTTCCTATTACTTCATCTAATGAACTAGATTCTGAATATTCAATATTAAATACATCTGCAGTCCATTTAAAAGCACTCCAATAAGTTCCACTATTGGCACTTCTATATCCATAACTTACATACAAATCTCCTAATACATTTGGAGTAATTGCACCTCTTATACTTGATACTACCATTGCAGCTGATGCTGGTCCACAACCTGATGTTCCTATAGTTTGTGAACTATCTCCAATACTTGTATAAATATGATTTTTCCACCTACTATCTATTTGACTATAATATGTAAGACCTGCATAATCCCCTAATTCTATATGTGATAATTCTGTAGAACCATTGTAGGCAATTTCTCCTTGCTCTTCAAAAGCTTCAGATTCTGTTTCCTGAACTTCTATTGTTTGTTCATCTAATGCTGTTAATTCAGGAATTTCTGTTGTAGATAAATTATCTTCGATTATATTTGTTATTGTTTCTACTCCTTCTGATATTTTATCTACATCTTCATTAGTATAATTAATACCAAAGATTGCTGTTGCAATAGCTAGTATTAATGTAATTACAGATGTTATGATTATTTTTTTCCTATTCATTATTTTTCTTCCTTTCTTTCTTTCTTAAATCTCTTATAATGCCTTTTTCTTCTAGCTCATCCCATTTATCATCAACATAACTGTCTCCATCTCGATTATTGTATTCTTCCTTCATATCATAGGCGTTTTTCATTTGATTTTTTGCTATTGTTTGTCCATTTTCTGCTTGTGTAAGGAAATCAACTAAATATGTTTTATAATCTTGTATAATATGTTTATTTAGTTCTTCCTTATATTCTTCACCGTTCTTTTTTACTTCATCTAAGATTGGCTGTTTTACTTTTTGTTCTAATACCTGATTTACTTTTTTTAATATATATTTTGCCAATCCTACTATTGATATTAGTAAACCTAATAATCCTGAAAAAAATCCTATTAATACATTTATGTTTGATATGTCTTGCATAAATTCTCCCATTGACTTGTTCCTTTCTTTTATTCTCTAGTTAAATATCTACTGAATCTTTATATTTCTCTGTGGTTTTTAAATATTCATAAGCATTTTTTATATTTGTATTTTCATCATATTCCATTTCTACATAATCAGCTCTAACCAATACATCAATACCTTTTTCTAATTGTGACTGTTCTTCAGGTGTTAATTCTCCACCACTAGCACTTTTCTTTTGTAACAATTGATATTCTTTTTCTTTTTCTCTTTGCTCTTTATTTATATATGAATTTATTTCAATTACATTTACCATATTAGTTATTTTATTGATTACTGCTATTCTATGGTAATTCAATATAATTCCATTTCTTTGTTCTATTTGTTTTTGTAAAGCCATTTATCTTTCCTCCTTCATATTTAATATTTATATCCTATAATTTTATATACAGGTATTTCATTTCCATTATTGGTAAACGTATTCAAAGCAGAAACATCCCAAAAATTAAGTCCAGCTGTATGAACGTGTGTTAATACTTTTACACCAGCCAATTTCATAACTTTTGATTGAAATTGTTGCGTTGTTCCATCACCTGCATAATATATATTTAATGGGATTTGAGCACCAGAAGTATAATAAAATTTAGTCATAAACCAATATGTATTTTTTAAATAATATATTTCAATATAATCATAATTACCCATAGAATAATTTAAATTTATAGTTCCAGTTGTACCTGAAGCATTATCGTATAAAATAGTAGCAGTAGGTAATGTAGGTCTATCTCTTAAATCAGAATAATTTCCTGTTTTTGATACCTTATGAAGATTTATTGTTCCTGATATTGTTTCAGAACTATTTGCTGATTGACCACTTGTGTTACTTGTATTTAATATTGGTTTGTCTGATAATCCTGAATAAGTAGTTGTCCCTGCTGAGCCTGTAGAACCTTTTGAGCCATTTTTAAATTGTAACTTTGACGTAGTTCCATTTGATAATGTAATTGTTGCTTCATTCGTTCCACCGTCTTCAGTTGATGTGGTTGTTTGTTCTATTTTTGTTATACCTACTCCGTCTTTACCATTTGTTCCATTTATACCGTCTTTTCCATTAGTACCATTTGCACCATCTTGTCCAGATGGACCTTCTTTTCCTTGTAAGCCTGTCTCTCCTCTTGGTATTGAAAAATCAAATGTTGTTGTATTTCCTTCAGTTTTTGGTGTTACTTTTGCATCTGTTCCTGCATCTACTGTTGTTACTGTTCCAACTTTTATAATTGGAGTTTCTCCGTTGTGGTCCTGTTAATGCTAATAATTGTTCTGCTGTAAAGTCTTCATATTTAAAGGCATCTCCCTTTGGTAAAACAAGATTAAGTTTTTGATTTGGGCTATTTCCTGTAATACTTGCTTTTGCTTCATTACCTTTTTCAACCGTTCCTATTGAAAGTACATTAGGGTCGCCTTTAAATTCACCAGCATCAACTCTACCTTTTAAATCTGTTATGTATTGTTCTCTAGCTGTTTCAGCTGTTTCTCTTGCTTCTTCATTTGTGTTTCGTTTACTTTCTTCGGCTTTTCTAGCATCTTCATTTGTTTTTCTTATTTCTTCTTGCTCTTGTCTAGTTGATTCATTGCTTTGTCTCGTTGTTTCTTGATTTTGTCTGGTTTCTTCATTAGCTTGTCTTATTTGTTCATTTTCTTGTCTTGTTGCTTCTTGGTTATAAACATAGTCATCTATTTTATCCCAGTTCTCGTTCAAAGATTTTGCTACATCAAATAAATTTTTGTTTGTTGCTGGATTATCATGTTTAAATAAGTTTAAATTTGGGGTACTACTCATTTTTTACACCTCCTTCTAATTGCTTTATCTTTTTTCCTTGTTCTTGAACTATTTTCCACAATACAGGTATTAATTGTGTATAATCTAATGAATATATTCCCATTTCATCTTGTTTTATAGGTATATAATCTATTTCGTTACTATCAAACGCTTTTTTCACATTTTGAGCAATAAAACCTATATGTTCTTCTTTATTTCTTTTGTATCTAAATCTCACAGGTTTTATTTTTTCTAATAAGCTAAAATATTTCTCATCTAATTCTTTAATATTTTCCTTTAAATTTTCATCAGAATTAGTGTATGCATTACTTGTAGTTAAATCTTGTATTGTTGCACTATTTGCAGTAAATTTGTCTGTACCCAAACTTTGAGTTTGCATGCCCAAAAGACCTATAGATGTAGAGATATTTCCGCCACTATCTCTCAATATAATTGTCCTTCGTGCATCTTTGGAATTTATTTCAAAAGTACCTTTTATATCTACTTTTCCGCCTTCTTGTACTGCTTGTGTAGCTATCATAGTATCATATAAATCAATTTCTCCGTCATTATTTAAGTCATATAATTCTTTTTCTGTATCAGTCAAAGTAATACTTCCTGTGTTTGCTTGAGCAATTTTAATTGCATCTTCCTGTGTCAAAGTATATACATCTTCTACTTCTGTTTTGTAATTTACACTTTTACCTTCAATATCAACTTTATCACCTTGTATAACAATCCCTTCTGTACTCATGTTGATTTTGCTGATAACTTCATCTTCTCCGACTTTTTTACTGACTTCTGCATTTATTTCATCTGCGGTCTGCTTTATTTGAGATTGTAATGTTTCAGTATTACCATCTACTTTCTTATTGACTTGACTTACTGTATCTTGAATTGTATCTATTGTTTGCTCATGTTTTGTTAGTCTATCTGATGTTTCTGTTTGATTTTCAATTAATTGCGTTATTTTTAAGTTTTCTGCATCTATTTGACTTTGTATTTTTCTATTTATCGATTTTTGAGATTCTTTTTTTACTGTTGTTTCTGTTCTTTGTTTTATGCTTATTTTATTTTTTATATCAGCTAAAAACCTTCCATTAAGAGTCATTTCTCCTTGATATATAATCGTTTTTCCTGCTATTTTAATTTTATCTCCTATATCTATTACAGGATTAATTATTACTGTTCCTTCGAAACTATTAATTGTTAAATCTTTTATTTTGTCATATATCTTTTCAATTTGTTGTTCATCAACAATGAACATATTATCTTGACTTATCCATAATGTGTTTCTTATCTCGTCTCCAAATTTAAAACTTCTAATGCCGTCTTCATAAGCTACTTTCGTTATTTTATATTCTTCTCCAAATTTATAAGTTTTAAATAATTTTAAAGGTATTTCTGCCTCGTCTTCTCCAATTGATTTAAAATATATTTTTCCGTCTCTTCCTGCACAGCAAAATCCTCCTGCACTTTCTGCTATCATTCCCATATATTCTCTTGCACTTATATTATTATCATATACAGAAATTCTTTTATCACTATTTAGAAATGAATCAGTTCCTAATTCTAACCCTTTTTGGTTGCATATATCTTGAGCTATTTCTCCTAAAGTTGCATATCCATTTTTATTTATTAATTCACTAGCATCATAATAACCATTATTTTGTTCTAGATTTATCATATTATCTAATGCCTTTATATTAATAACATTATCATCTTCATCATTATAGTCATCTACATTATATATTCCTATTGGTATCATTTCATAATCACTATCATCTCTTGATAGTCGTCTTACTGGAATTTTATCAAGTTCTTGTACTGGTAAAGAATTAACTTCTTCAACTCGTAAAGCGTAATTTAGTAGTACCCCATACTCAACTCTTATAATTTTAGGTATTTTGATATTAGCTTGCTTATGTATTTGTATTTCTATATATTGACTCGGTGTACTTCCTAAACTTAATTCTTCTTCAAACAATATGCTACCTATTTTAAAGTCTGTAATATACTTAGAATCAATTAGAACGTCATCACAATATACTTTTATAATTGACTGAAAATTATTATATATGTTTTCATCCCACCTTTTACTCGTCTGTTTGTACATTAGTTGCCTCCTTAATTGTCTGTTTTTGTTGTTCAGTCAATTCTTTTTGCATCATATTAAAAGATACTTGCCAACTCGATTTAGAAGTGTCTTCATCTTCTCCTGTTAAATGCATTTTTGATTTTCTTTTACTTACTCTAAACTTTGCGTTTTCTAACATTCCCCCCATTACACTAGGAACCTTTATCGTGACTATCATAGGATTTTGATATGTAGCCTGTAATAATTCTTCTGCTTCTTCTTCTGTTAAATAGTCCCAGCTCATGTTACATTTAAGCAATCCAATTGCAATTGGATTGTCTATTAAACTTGCATCTGTTATTGATGTATAACTATCTTTATCAGTATCTTCTATATCATCATCATAGCTAGATGGTGATTTCATTAACTTACCATTTAATTTCCAAAGCATTTTTTATCCTTTCCATAATAAAAAGACATCTGTTCAAGATGCCTTTCTATTATTTATTATTTAACTACAGTATGCTTCAATTCCTTTTCCTGTTCTTCTTCTTCTATCTTGTAAATCTTCTATTAGTATTTCACCAAGTTTTTTATTTCCTACTATAACATTTATGTTTATAGGTCTATCATCATTATCATCATGTCTTGATAAAACTTCTTCAAATGTGTCTCTTAATATATTTTGTGGTGCTGTAATTTCAGGATTTGTTTTTGCTCCTGAATATTCTCCAAATACTGCTAAGGTTTCATTGTAAGCTACATTTCCTTTATCTAGTCTTGGTAAAGAAACTTCATTAAGTAATCCTATATTAAATCCAAATTTCTTTCCACCAAAAACTGGAACCCAATCAGGAATATTGAAACTTAATTTATTTAATGCTTTAATTACAAAATTTATTCCTCTTACTACACCATTAGCCATTCCTTCAATTCCACCTAAAATTGAATTTATAATATTTTTAATAACATTCCATATACCATTAAATATATTACTTACTGTTGTTTTTAAACCATTCCATATATTATTCCATACAGTCTTAATTGTATTTAATACATTAGAAATTGTATTTTTAATTCCATTTATAACATTCGATACTACAGTCTTTATTCCGTTCCAAATATTACTTATTACTGTTTTTATTGCATTAAATACTGTAGTTATTACTCCTTTAACTATATTTATCGCTGTTTCTATAATTCCCTTTATTGCTTCCCATACTCCTGATATAATTCCTTTTATAGTTTCCCATATTCCATTAAAAAATGTTTTTATTCCTTCCCAAGCTTTATTCCAGTCTCCCGAAAACACACCTGATATAAATTCTATTATACCTTTAAATACACTGATAACTCCACTAATAGCATCTGCTATAAATCCACATACTTTGCTTAATGTATTCCATATACCTTCAAATATTGGAACTAAAACAGGTAGAATATTTTCTATGAACCAATCAATTAGAGGTTTTAATATATCATTCCATAAGGTCATTATCAATTCTGATAAATTATCTATTAAAGGTTTTAAATGCTCATTCCATAATGTTGTAATACTTGATACAAGATTTTCTACAAATGGAGCTATATATTCATCATATATGGTCTTAAACTTACCAAATGTATCACTTAATGATGCTTTTAATTCATCAAAATGTGTTATTATTGTATATACTACTAAAGCTACTACTGCTATTATTGCAAGTAATGGTAAAGATAATCCTGAAAAAACAGTATCAAATGTTCCTTTTAATGCTGAAACTTTTTTTATTACATCATTTATTATTGAAAACCTCTTTAATGCTGTCACTATTCCTAATATAACTGTTATAACATCAGGATGTTCTACTAACCATTTAAATACATCTACAAGTCCGCTCAATACATTTAAAGCCACTGTACCTACTGTAGTTCCTATTTGCATTAATGTATTTATTAATGGTTGCCAATCTATTTCTGATAATTTTTCTGATATTTCTCTGAATTTATCTGAACACCAATTTAGGAAATCTTGAAATTTTTGACTTTGTACTACATTATTTATTGCTATTAATAAATTATTAAATGCATTTGCTAAGTTTTGTATTATTGCATCTCCATTACCGTTATAATTCCATGCATTTGCAAAAGCTTCTGCTATATTTCCTATGATTGCTAATATATTCTCTAGTATAGAATAAACTGTTCCATTAGTTATAATTTTTTCAAAACTTCCCCATACTGATGCAATAAGTCCAGTCACTTGTCCTGCTGTTATTTTTATTTGTTCTACTAATTGTGATCCATAATTATTCCAACTTTCTTTAAGTGGTTTAAAAAAATCATATAATTTTTGTGCAAATGGGCTCATTTGATTATCTAATTTTGATAAATCCATATTAGGATTTATATCGCCACTATTTCCGGAATTATTATTTTCTGATATATTATTTATTTCATTATGAACTCCTGTTAATGATTTGCTTGCATCTTTTGCACTTTTTGAAGTTTTGTTCATTGATGAAGCTGTTGCTTTTGCAAATATATTTATTCCACTAAATGCATATACTACAGATTGAATTGCTTTCATTAACTTATAAACTAAATCAATTACAAATTCTATTACTGGTGCAAATACACTACCCATAGCATATTTCATATATTCTATATTTGCACTAAGCTGTTTAGCTTGTGCATTTTGACTTGATAACCAACTTTGAGCTGAATTACTTAATACACTATAGATTCCTCTTATTGAAAACAATGCAGCTGCGTATTTTAATACTTGTTTTAATCCACTTTTTACTTCTGTACCTATTTTTTTTATATTATTTGTTATATTTTGTGTTATTTTAGGCATTTGGCCAAATGTCTGTTTTACTCCACTTAGTTGTCCTTTTGTTTGTGCTATTTTTCCTTTTAATACATCAAAAAAACTAGCCCACTTACTTTGACTATTAGATACTTGTTTAGTTTCTTGACTTACTTGTTCAGTTTCTTGACTTACTTGTTCAGTTTCTTGTTCTAATTGTATTACTTTACTTTTTGCATTTTCTAATTCTTTACTATATATTTCAATTTCTGTGTATAATTTTTGAGCTTGATTATTTAATGTTGTAAAGTCCTTATTTGAGGATAAAGCATTATTTACTACTTTATCCATGGAATTGCTATTTTTAGATACCCCATCTGGAACAACTTCATTTTTAGTATCACTTACTATTTTGTCTATTTGAGGATTTATGATATCCAACTTCATTTGTCGGGCAGTTATTTTTTCTTGCAAACTATTTATTTGTTTTTCTAATTGTGTAATTTGTTTTTTTGCATCTTGATTATTTACTTTTATTGCTATTTCATTATTTTTTGAGCTTTTCTTTAAATCTTGCACTTTCTTTTTAACAAATGTACTTACATTTTCTATAGATTTTTTTATTGGTTCTGCATCTATCTTTTGAAAATTTTCTTTAGCTTGTTGTACTACCCTTTTAATTGCAGGTATTAATTTTGGTAAATCTTTCAATGCTTCTTGTACTTTTGCAGTAACAATAATTTCAATTTCTTCAACAGTCATGTTTTCTCCTTTCGCGCAAAATAAAAACACTTCAAGCGAAGTGTTTTTTTTATTATTTTAATATAATAATTAATTCATTTTAAATGTTTTTGTTATTTTTTTACTATTTGAACTATTCAATAATTGACTTAATTCCACTATTACATCACTTGTAGTATTACTTAATTTAAATGCTAAGTTAAATTCAAATTTTATTCCTTTTTGTACTTCTTTTGATTTATCTTGCCAATTATAATCGTTTATTCCATAAGTAGATATGGGTGGTTCTATTTCAATTCCATCTTGGAAAGCTTTACTGTTAATTATTGAAGAAAATGCTTTTGATTCTTCATTATTATTTGTAAATGAAACCTTTACTAATAATATTGGATTTCCTGAATAATCATTAGTAATTGCATAGTCTCCAATTTCAATATAGCAATTATTTATTTCTCCTTTGTCTGATTGTAAATATTTTTCTTCTATATCTTTAATAAGATTTTCATCTGAAGACATATCATTTACAAATGCTCCATATCCAACAAAGAATAAAATAACTAAAAAAATTAAACACCAAAACCACCATTTTTTATATATTGTTTTTTTATCGTTCATAATCTCATGCTCCTTTATTTATTATAAATAAAAGTATAAAGCATTTTAGACGAAAAATCAATATTTTTACAATTATTTTAATTTTCTTAATCTTTCTAATTGTTCTTGTGGTGATTGATACTTAATTTTAGGTTCTTTCGGATATAAATTTGCGAATATTGTCTTTAATGAAATTACTTTAGGTCTTCTATTTCCTAAAGCGTCTGCTCTTATCATTTTATCCGTTACTGCTTCTTGCAACATTATTTGAGACTTAAAATCATCTAACATTTTAACCATATTTACTTGTATATATAAATTAATTTGACTGTATTCACTATTCCAAAATTCATCAGGTTTAATTCCAAAATAATATGCTAGTGGTTCCAATGCATAAATCAATTTTTTTAAATTGTTCGCTTGCTTTATAGAATCTGTTAAATCATTTATGCTCTGTATCCTTGAAATTCTTCTGTAGCTATTTGTGTTATTGCTTTCTCTGCTGATGATTTTATAACTTCGTTCATATTCATTGATGATAAAGGATTTGATATCTTTTCTTGCAATGCTTCCTTTGTCATCTTGCTGTTGAAAAAACCTTCTTTATTTATATCCTCTGCTATTTCATCAAAAATATCTTTATATGTTTTCTTTTTCTCTGTTTTATAATCATCTAAAAAATCATATACTTCTAAATTACTTGTAAAAGCATCTTTTTTGTCTTCTGTTTCAGCTAATAAGAATATTATTTGCGATAATGCCTCTAAATCATTTTCATTTACTGCTTTAAAATAAACATCTTCAAAGTTCTTTCCGCCTAATCTTTTGGTTATATCTACTATTTTTCTTGTTCTTAAAACTAGATTAATTTTCTTTTTATTTGCTTCTAATATCATAATTTTCTCCTTTACAAAAGAGAGCAAGATGTTACTCTTGCTCTACATTTTTTATTTGTGTTATTTTCTTTCTTGTTCTACTCCTAACACTTAAAATAGAACTAAGCTGTGGGTAAACCTTCTGATTCTTCTACTGCTGTTGATTTGTATAAAGTTAGTGTTTCTTGTAACATCTCATCAATAGCAATAGCATTCATTCCAAGTCTTACCTTAGCTTGAAAATAAAAACATGGTGGTTTCCCTGTTGGATTTACATCTTCAGGTAATAATATAAACCAGTAGTAATCTTTCTTTGTATCTAATGCCTTTAGCACTTCATGTTGTTCTTTGGTAAATAGTACAGGTATTGCAATAGCATCTGCACTTCTTCTTCCTGGTACTTGTCCAGTATAATCTGTATCTACTGCACTAAATTCAATTCCTTCAGGTGCTGGATCAAATTCAGGTATTTCTTGTACCCAAGAAACTTGTTTCTTTTCTCCTTCTTTTGTTTCACAATAATATAATTTGCTCAAAATACTTGAGCTTGGTGTTCCTGCATTTTCAGCCATTTAATTTTCCTCCTTATCTTATAAATTGAAAAGAGTTCGTTAGAGCATTCCAACGAACTTCATAAGTATTTATTATTCTGTACTTTTTTGTTATTGCATCAAATCCTATTTCATTTGGATTTGCTTTTATAAAATTTCTTTTTTGTAATACTTTGTCTGTATTATCAGCCATCTCCATACAAAATCTTTGAGTATCGCTCCAACATTCAATTGTAACTTGAAATGTTTTTCTTATAGGTCTCGCATTATCTGTCATATTTACTGTTTCTAATGGTGTATGTAATACTCTACATGGAAAAATGCTTTCTGTCGTAGGCATTGTAAGTATTGTTTCGGTATCAGATTCTTTTATGTCCTGTATTTTTGATAAATCATCATATAATAAATCTGACATATCTTTTACTGTAAAATCATATATCATTTGCATACCTCCTTAAGCATCTTGTTAATTTGCTCTTTTATTGCATTAACGTTATTTTCTCTAGTTTGAAATTCTGCATCTGTCATAAAATGGTTTGGTGTAACTCCATGAGCAATATAAAATTGATTATCGTTTATAGTAACTATAGGATAAGGTAAAGACCTTTCTACTTTATTTACTGGAATAAACCACTCTGTATATCCACTTTCAATAAAATGTTTTGTTTTTCCAACATGATTCATTTCTGCATATTGACCAGTTCCAAAATGTTCAAACATAGCAAAAGGAAGAGTTTCTTTACTTGTATAAACCCTTCCCTTTATTTCCATTGTAGATGTATCTACCATTTCTACTAATATTCCATCTTCATGATGTCCTTTTTCAAGTCTTATTGCATATCCTTGAATATTTTTTAATGTATCTTCTATTCCTGCAGATATAGTAGATGTTAATCTTTTAGTTATTTCTCCAAATCTTTTATAATTGTATTTTACTTTTACTTTACAACTAAAATTACTTGCCATTATATTTCTCCAGTTTATATAGTATTGTACTTCCTATTTTGGGATTATCTGTTACAGTATAGTCCGGAATAAATCCTTCAGTTCCTGAAATATCAGTTAATGATATTCCATTTCCTTTTACTATATCGTAACTCATAGTTGTTCTTGCATTAACTATACTATAATCAATTTCTCCTGCTGAATTTCTGTCTAATTCATTTATATCTTGTTGTAAATTTAACCATGCTACATTTTTAAACTTCCACTTTTTCGTTTTTTCTCCATGGTCATTTAGTATTTCATATTCAGATATCCATGCTTTAGTTAAATCTCGCAACAACATTACTTAATCCTCCTTAATCCTGATTTTATAATGTCATTTCTTAATTTTTCTATAATGTCCTCAAATGAATTAGAAACACTTCCTTCTCCTCTACTTTGCAGACCTTCTCCACCTCTAGCTAAATACTCTGCCTTTACAGCTTTTTTTATGTATGGAAATAGTTTCTTTTTATTATCTTCAGTATCTTTCATATTAGAAATATCAAAGGCAATAGAACTTACTTCTTCTAATATGTCTTTTAATACTTCTTCATCTTCTCTAAAGTTTACAGATAAATCTGCTTTTATTTTTTTTATGTATTCTTCTTCCATTCTATTGCCTCCTTTATTATTCTTTCTTTGGTAATAAACTTAATAAATCTTCTTTTGTTGCTTTTTTATCATATTCAATATGTAATATATCTAATTGTTTTTTTATTTCAGCTACTGTCATATCTTTAAAACTTTTTTCTGCCTTTTTATTTCTCTTTCTTCCTATTACTGTTGCCATTTTTATATCCTCCTTTATTCTGCTGGACTTAAAGTTACTCCTGTTAAGTCTAGTTTTTTACTTGTTTCTCCGTTCTTAAAGGTTACGGTTTGAGTATTAGAAGTTAGTTGTACTACTAAAATACCATCTTCATCTAGTGTGCCTTTACCTTTTTTAGTAGCTTGTGAAAGTTCCCATTCTATAGTTTCGCCTTTAGTAGCTTCTTCACATTTTAGTGCTAAGAAATTACCTTTAGCTTCTTTATCGAATTGTGGGAAACTTTGAACATATTTAGATGTTCCAGTTACTTTAGTATCATTTAATTCAACTTCTTGTAATGTACTTACATCTACTCCTAATACATCACCTTCCGGCAAAGCCACGGTTACTTTTTTCGTGGCTGGACTAGGGTGTAGCAGGAGCATACGAGCAATATACACCCGCAAGTTTATTTTCATATACGTGTCCATATAGATTATTACTTCTATATTTGAATACATTGTCATCTGCTTTTTGATCTTCATCAGGTGTAAAATATTTGATATATTGGTCTAATGCTGTTACTGCAGCTGATTTTTCTACACATAAAAAGTTAATATCACTAGCACCATCATTCTTTTTGTATCCATAAGATTCTTTACCGTCATTTAATTTTACTTCTGTATACATTCTTGTTTGAGGTACTTCAATTATTGTAGAAAATCTTTCTAACACTTTTTTAGATTTAGTTGTATCTAAATCATCTACCATTCCTTTTAATGTTGGAGTGATAAACAATATTCTATTTTCTGTAGAAACTTCGTCTTCATCCATTTTATTTGTGCATGCTCTTAAGGCTGTTATTACTCCTGCACCATCAGAAAGTGTTTCTTCTTTTTCTGATATTCCTTCTACTCCTGCAATTTTTGCAATTCTTGCAGCATCAACTTCTGGAACAACCTTTGTTCTTAAAAATTCTGATGCTAATTTAGCAAAAGGTAATCCTAATGCTTCTTGATTGTCAAGTCTATCAACTCTCAACTCTTGAGAACGTTCTTTATCATATTTAACTGTTTCCCAAGTTAATTTTGTGCTTCCTGTTGTGTATCCTGATTTTCTATCAAAATCACCTAATGCATCCATATCTAATTTGGCTATTTTTATTTCTCCATTTAATCCTTTTTGTACTGTTGTTTCATCTCCATCTAAAATAGATGTTTTCGCTTCATTTTTATATACCTCATCTAACATAGGCAAATAAATTGTTGATAATTCAATATTGTTCATTTTTTATTCTTCCTTTCTTATTTTAATCCCATTGCCTTTCTAATTGCTGGATCAATACTTGGCTTATTACCTGATGGGTCAGGATTATATGGTGGTTTTTCTTTTGACCACTCATTTACTGTTTTTTCAACTATTCTGTCTTGAATAGATTTAATTAATTTTGTTTTTTCCTGTAATTGCTCTGCTGTCATGTTTTCATAATCAAATAAGTTTAGAAATTCCGGGTCAAATGCCGTATCTTCTGTTGTTGCTATTTTTAATGCTTCATCTTTTAAATCTCTTGCATTTAACTTTTTTTGTATTTCTTGAATACTTTTATCTTTTTGACTTAATTGATATTGTAATTTTTGTGTTTCGGTCATTTGAGCTAATTTTTCTGCTTCTGTCTTTTCTGTGTCTCTTTCTAATTCCCATTGTTTTCTTGCATTATCAATGGCTGTTTTATTAGAATTTGATATTCTGCTGTCTAAAAATGATTGAAGTTCTTTATCTGTTTTGATAAGTTCTTCATAATTTACCTTTTCAGGTTTTGCTTGTTCTGCTCCCTTTTGGTTCTCTGCCCCTAAGTTAGCATTATCTGAATTTTGATTTTCTCCGTCCATTTATTCCTCCTTGCCCCTTTAGTTCTCTGCCTAAAGTTGCTATTTAGATATTTCGTTTATTTTATAAAGCCTAACTATCGATAAAACGGCATAAAAATAAGACGTATTTCTACGTCTTTAAAATTTGTATATAGATTAGGATTTGCACCTAATATGAAGGTATCTTTTCTCGGCTACATACTCCCTGCAGAGAGTTTATGTATTTTAAACCTAGTGTCTACTATTTTTCCACTTGAAAAGTGTCTATTCCACCACTATATATTTTTATATTATAAAACTTTAATAACTTATTTATTCAATTCTTTTAGAAGATATTCTTTATATTCAGCTAAACTATTCCATTCATCGTAATTAAATGGTAATGGTCTTTTATTATATTTATCCATATATTCATGAATCAATTTTTTTATTTCATCTGGTATAATCATTATATTTTTTCACTACCTTTTCTTTAATTTCCTTTAATACATTTATTGAATTTATAATTTCTAGAGTATCTTTATTATTGGTTAAATATGCTGACATTATATTGGCTGATAATTCCATATTAACCAATCTTTCATCTTTATTCCAATAATCAGTATCATGTGCTACATTGCCTGTTATTTTTCCATTTGTAATTGCTGAAAATATATCTCCCAATGTCATATTATCTTCATATTTACTGCTTTTGAACATTTCTATATATTTATCTTCATCAGTATCAATAACAAATTTAGCTCTTCTTAATTCATTATTTATATTTAATGATTTTGAAATGTTATTTCTATAGTCTATCATGTGTATTATTTCATGAGTAAAACTTTCTTGTAAATCATAATACTTAAAATCAGGATGTTCAGGATTAACTAAAATTTTATCCTTTCCAGTATTATAACACATCACATTGGACATATTATTATCTATTTCTATATTTTCACTTGTTAAATATTTATTGAATAATTTCTTTGTTTTTTTGTTTAATGTTGTGTCTTTTAATAATGATTTTATTTCTTTGTTTATTTTAGGTATATCAATATTATAATCTGTTTTATCTTCTTTTTCAACTGATGGTAGATAAATAATATAACTCCTGCACCAATGAAATCCATCATTTATAGGCGGACAATTAAGTCCTACTATTAATCCATAACATCTATATTTTACTAGGCTGTCATTTGTTTTACTATATCTTTTAAATTCGTTCCAGTCATGAACCGAAAACTCTTGACCATTTAAGCTAGCACACATTTTAGTAGTATTCTCATCCATAACTGATACAAATTTTACTTTGGCTTTATCTTCAAAACTATAAATTCCTTCTAATTTAGCTTGATTATTTATTCCTATTAAAGTCAAATCTACATCTCCTGATATTTTATCTCCATTTATATTAAGCTTAGAATTGTTTTGTCGCTTAATTAAATTTTGATATATATCATTTGTTATATCTAACTCTTTTTGTTGCTGTAAATCAATTGTGGCTTGTCTATATATTTGGTCTGCATTATATTTTATAATTGCCTCTATATATTCATCCCATATATAGCCTTTTGCGTTAGGTGTTGCTAATAAAGCTAAAAAAATAGCATCAGGTATTGCTGACGTCTTTCTTCTTTTCTTTTTAGGTAATATTTGATTAATTTCATCTTGTCCTTGCTGATAGTAATAATTTGCAACATCTTTAAAAGTATTTAGCTCTGTTTCTTCCAGTTTGCTTTGTTCTTCTATATAGGCTCCATATATAAGCAGTTCTAATATTTCGTTGTTTTTTACTCTTGTTCTTTTATAGATATTGTTTACCATGGTTCCAAAATAGCCTTTTAATAATCCTTTATCTCGCCATTCAGATATTTTTATATCTATCATATCTTTTGTTTTTTTAGATGCAATATTATACAACTCTTTAAAACTAAAATTAAATGTATTAAATATAGTTTGCAATTCTAATTGTTTCTGCTTATCTATTTTATTATATGTCTTTTTAAGTTCAATCATTTTTGAATCATGGTATCGCCAATTATTCATTTACAACACCTACTTTTCTTCTTTATCTGTCTTTGTAACTGTGTCTGTTTGCTTTATATTTTCTTGTTTTACTTCATCTTTTCGCTCAAACTTTTGATTAGGATTATCCTGGTCTGTATTTAAGGCAACATTGCTTACGTCTTGTCCCATTTTAGCCATATTTTGAACATTCTTTTCTATGTTTTCTTGATTCTGTTTATCTACTTTTTCTAGTTCTGAAATTGCATCTAAATCATCCGGAAGCATATCTATTACACTTTCATCACTTAATAGCCCTCTTAATTTTAATGCTCTATCTGTTTCTGTTCCTTTGTCCGTTGGTAAATTTCTTAATAAATCTATTTTTATACTTCTAAAATCATAATTTTTATGTTTTCTTTTATTAATTCTATCTATAATTGTTTCCCATCTTCTTAAAAAAGCTTTTTTGAATTGTTTATCTGCTTGCGTTATCATTTGTTCTAATGCAAAGAATTTTCTATCCAATGCACTTGCATTGTCTGCTGTAGTAAATCCTAAATCTGTTATATTAGGCACTCCACTTATCATAGCAATTAAATCAATCAATGTCTTTTTATGATTTTGTAGAGCAGTATCTTGCACTGTTTTTTCTACCCATGCTATATCTCCACTGTTATCCGGGGTATAGAAAACTTTTGCTTTTAATAATGTTTCATCAAATTGTTTTCTTAAAGGATTTTCTATCATTTTTGGATTTCCTTTTTCATCTACTGCAGGTGTACCTTTTTCGTCAACTTCTTGAATTAGAGAGTCCTCATCAGGTTCAAATCCTGTTATTTTTAATTTAGCATCATCATTATATTGAAACGTATTTCTACTATTCTGTATTACCCTTTCATAAGCACAAATTAAAGAGACTACCAATTCAAAAATTGATAATCCCATTTCATTTTCTATTGCTATACAAGGTAGCATATTCCATTTTCCTTCTTCTTCTCTTTCAGTAAGTTCTTTCATTTTTGCCTTAGGAGTTGGAGAATAATATTTTTTTCCATTTATTGTTGTAAGTTCTACTATAGTTATATCTGAATTATTTTTATCTTTTTCTGTCCACTTTCTTAATTGTCCTATTTGATTCACTGGAGTAGAATAATCAAAAATTCCTATGGTATTTAAAGCACTTTGTTTTGCATATACAATTTCATTGTCATCATTTTCATAAAGTACTTCATAACAAGCCCTCATACCAAAATAATCAAAAGCTAAATCAAAAAATTCTGTTGCATCATCATTATATTTACTTATATAATCTATTAATACTTTTAGTTCTTCGTCTTGTTTAGCATCTAATTTAAATATTTTGTTTAATAATTTTTTTATAATTTTTAACTTATCAGGATCAGATATTTTTTCGATATCATATACAGGTGCCTTTCCTGCAAAGTATCCTGTTGTCATTGCAGTAATGTAATTTTCAAATCCAACTTTTATATTTTCATCATTTTCACTAACTATTTCAGAATTAGATACTTTTCTTCTTATTCTTTCATAAAGTTTTTTTCTATTATTCCATTCCGTATCTGCTAGTGATAACATTTGTGCAACACTATCAGGATTTTCTAATGTTTCTTTGTTCCATTGTATCATTATATTTCCTCCTAAATTATCTTGTTATATCCAAAACTAATGGTCTTTTTATTTATAAATCTTTCCACTGCATATCTCATAGCATCCATCAAATGATTAAAATCATCTATTGGTTTATTAATTTTGTTTCCAAATTTATCTTCATCCCAAGTATAATTACTTATTTCTGTTATAAAATTTACACATCTAGGATGGATGATTATTTCAAAATCTTGTATAAATTGTATTCCATTATTTATACTGTCTTTTCCTTTTACTGCACTTGTTATTCTTCTTAATCCTAATCCTTGTAACTCATCTATTGACTTTGGCTCTGCACAATCTGCAGTTATTTTTTCTTTTGAATATCCCATTTGATTTACTTTTTCATATATTATTTTATTACTCATTCCTTTTTGATACATTTCATCAAATACATATATCTTTTTATTTTTCAAATCTATTGCACCGCAAAAAAGTGCTGTTGGGTCATTTGTATATCCAAAATCTAACCCAAAAGCACTTTCTAGATTCCTTATTATATCTAAATCAAACTTTTCTTCTTTCCAGTTTTCATATATTAATCCTTCGACAATTCCCCAATTACCCAAACCTGCAACTTGATATCTTCTAGGATTATTTATTTTCATCCTGTCAAATACTTTCTTGTCTGCTTCATCTAACCACTCATTACACATATAATTAGTAGTTATAGCAAATATATCATCATCTTTTATATCATAGAATCTATGCTTTAACCAATGATGCTCATTCCACGGATTAAATGTTAATGTTATTTGCTTAAATAGTCCTTCGGGAACTTCTCCGTCTTATGCTTTCATCTATGATGTCAAAGTCTGATTCTTTTGTTATTTCATAAGCTTCTTCTATCCATAACCAACATAACACACCTACTTCTACTGTTATTGATGTTATTTTTAATGGATCATCTAAACCTCTAAAGAATATTTTTTGTCCTGTTGGCTTATACTTCATTTCTAATGGACTTTCTTTTATTTCCCAAAACTCATCTACTTGTAATCTATGTATTGCCCATTTTAATTCTGCAAAACAACTATCTTTCAAAGTTCTATATGTTTTTCTTATTACAAGAGTATTTGCTTTATCATATTTCATCATATTTGCTATTATCCATAAAGCTGTGGTCTTTGACTTCTTACTTGCTCTTGAACCTTTACACACTCTATATCTGCATTTACAATGCCAATATTCTGCATATCCTTTTCCTACAATACTTTGTAATGATAATCTATTTACTTGCTTTTGTTGTTCTTTTGCTAATATTTTACTCTGTAATATCATCTTGTATTACCACTGGAATGCTTCCACTATGCTCCACTTTTTCTTTAAATGTTCCCCATCTTTTGCCTAACAATTCTGCACATTTGGTTCTCTCTTGTAATGATGCATCTAATCCAAATTGGTCTTTTTCCTCTCCTCTCATTACAGCAGTTAAATATTGTAATACTTCTTCCTGTGAGGCTATTCTTTTATCTTCTTTTTCTTGTAGTTTTGCTTGAATAAAAGTGTCAAGTTTTGTAAGGTTTTCATTTCCAATACTTCTTGCTGTCTTCTTACTATATCCTGCTCTTCTTGCACTTTCTGTTGCATTGGCAGTTTCAATATAGTAATCTATAAATCTTTTCTGTTTTTCTGTTAGAACTTTATTCACTTGCCTCACTTCCTATCTTCTTATATTCCCCTGCTAAATACTTCATTAAATCTATTTTGCTATAACATTCATAATCTTGTTTATATCTTTCAACTAATTCTATTTTATCTTCTTTTATATTATAGATTTCTTCAAATATTCTTTTTAATACTTGATATTTGATACTATATTTTTCTTTCTTTTCTGAATAAAATTGAAAGCTATTTATTTTATATAATTGTTCTTTTTGTTTTAATGCGTATAATAATTTATTTATGTTTTGATTTATATTCATTTTTACTTCCTTTTTTATAAGACACTATGTAAGATATATTGGATTTATCAAGCTAGCTTCACTTGATTTATAAGGCATCTTGAGAACTTTAATAATCTAATCCTTCTGAAATATTAAAGAAACCATAACCCCAACTATTTTTATATATCCTACATACTACCTTATAATTAAACAAATATATTATTAGAGTTTCCCCTTACAAACTATTACCTACTTAATTGTTCAACCACTGTGAGAACAAGTCTGAGCATATAGTAGCGACCCATACACTTCTTGCCCCTTTCTAGCACATACAAGATTGATTACTTGTAAATTTCACTCATCATTCAGATAATTTGTCTTTTTGTATTAATGCCTAATACATCAAAATGTTTTACTGTACTTATCTCGTTTGAGCTACTTTAACCTAGTTATGTCTTATAGGCACTTTTCAGTACCTTCACGAGAAATAGTCTTATTTAGCATTACCTACATTGCTTCATTGTAGCTAACAATGAGATATAGGCTTATTGACTACTAGTCCGTCTATTGCGACTACGACAACTCTAGTGTTTTATTAAGCGATAATATTTGCACATTACCCATTATTGATTTTTACATCTTCTCTACATATATTGCTATATATAGAAAGCAACCTTCCAAAAGTATCCTTATGGCTGACTACTTATCGGGTAATTCCAAGCCGTATGATCTTACGGTTTAGCACTTGGGTAATAATATATTTAATGGTGGAAACATTAGGACTTGAACCTACATCTCTTGCTTATAAGCAAGTACTCTAACCAATTGAGCTATATTTCCATATAACAGAAAATGTATACTAAACTCTTAGTCAATCGGACACTAAGCCGTCCGTTTTAGTCATACATTTCCAGGAACCTTTTCTACTTCTTGGTAGATAGGTAATTTGTGTTAGAATAAGATTTGCACTTATTATGACAATAACATACTATTACTGGCATTACGAACTCACCTTCCCTTTATCAGAGGGCTGTTATTATCTACTCTGCGTCTACTATTAAGTAGGCTTATTATTCCATACTTTTTACCAAACTAAAGCTTTAGCTTGTCTATTCCGCCACTAACACATATATTTCACAGCTCTTTAACTATATTTACATAGTTAGTAACTGTTGAAAACTAATTTTCTTTTGTTTTCTTACAAAATTCTGAGCATTTGTAATTTATACAATCTGCTTCATTTTTTATATTTAATGTTATATTACATTCTTCATACCCTTTATCCACATAATGTACACATTTTGGGCATATCTTTTCTTTATATTTATTTATTATTTCTTCTGTACTCATATTTTTTCTCCTTTAGACAAAAATTAAAAGCCTATCATAAGATAGACTTATAAATTTATTATTTATTTTTTTACAATTGTAATTAAAAAACTAATTGCAGACATCCAAAATGAAAAGTAATTATATACTTCTCTATACTTTTTCATATGTTTTTCTAATCTTTCTAGCCAACTTTTCTTTCGTGTTACTCCTATGAATTTCCACTTCCTATATCATCACCTCCTTTTTTAATGAATTTTAGAGGTAATGACAGCTTTACTAAATAAGTATTCCTATAGATTTCTCCTTTGCAAAAAATTATATATTATTTGGGACTGTTTTTATTATAACACATTATATCATATATTTTCGCAAAATTTGTTTTATGTATACCAAAAAGAAAAATATTTATTATTTTGTCGAATAAAATATTGACTTATTTTCCATTTTTTGATACTTTATAATTAATTATTTAATTTAGTCACTTCTTTATATGTGTAGGTGTAATAATCAGCAGTATAAATGCTGATTATTGTAGCAGTTATATACTGCTGATAAACTGCACCTACATATTGCAGTTTAATTATTACATAGAGAGGAGGTGAACAAATTGGAGACATCTATGTTGTTAGCAATTCGACTTCTTGGTATTGCTTTAATTATTTTAATTATTGGAATAGTTGTATGTTTGCTAGCTAGTTTAGGCTATAATACATATATACGATATAAAACCAACAATAAAAAAATTGAAGTTCACGCCAAGAACTCCAATTCAAAAATTAAATAAGATCTGTGACAAGGACTTTGTTCCTTGTCATATTTTTTTTATTTAAATAATGGAATAGGTTAGGACTTATGTCCTGACATTATTTATTTCTTCTGTATATTTTATACATTTAATCTTCTTGTTTGTCAAAAACAATTACATTACAATTTCATTTCATTTTCTTGTATAAAATGTAACTAGATTGCAATATTTGTATTAGTATTATATACGACTTTATTAGAAATTTCAATAATTTCTATATAAATTTTATATAATAATTATATAATAATTATGTAAATTTGTCAAATTTAATACTCATAACTAGAATTGAGCTACATAATTAGGAAGCACTATAGACAATTCTACGCGTCATCAAATAATTAGCAAACCAATATAATTTATCTAGTATCATTATATTTAGCCTTCTAGTCAAAATAAAAGAATTATCTATGATGCTTAGATAATTCTTCAGGAATATTCACAATTCTAGTCATCTCGGGATTACCCACACACATTAGTATGAGTGATGACTTTTTGACTTACTAACATTTTAACATATTTCAACCGGACAAACCGGACACTTTTAAAAATTTTTTAAAAATCTTTTTAATTTTTTTCTAATTCCTTCTTCTGTATATTCTTTTTTGCTTAATTTATTCATTTTATGTGCTATTTGTATGTAACTTAAATTGTCTTCATATTTATATCTTATAATCTGTTTAATCTCACTATCATCTATTTTATTTAATTCATACTCTAGCTCATTTATTAATTTATCTAACTTTTGTATTTTTGATTTGATTTGCTTTTTATATGTGTTCCTTGTCTTTCTATTCCTTATGTATCTATAATTGTTGTATCCCTCAACTTTAATAGTATGTTGTATATATGGATATTCTTTTGAACTAGCTTGCACACTATCTACTGTTGTTGGTATTCTTTCTCTTTCTAAGCTCTTTATCCTGTTTTCTAAATCATGTTTTTCTGCTTTAATAGAATCTATTTGTTCTAATAAAGTTCTCATTTGCACCTCCTATTTCTTATACTTTTATATCTTAAATAGTCACTAATCAGTCCTTGAGTGCCGATATATTCTATTAAGGTTTTATTCTTTTCTTGTAAATTATTTAATTCTTGGAGAACTATGTTTATAGCTTTTGCTATTTTTTTAGTATCTTCAAATTCGGAATTATCTAAATCGCCGTATATATTATATTCTTTTTCTATATTCTTTAAATGTATAATTGCATCTTCTAATTTCATTTTATCATTTTTAATCACTTATTTATCCTCCAAACTATCTATAAATTCATCCAATATATTACTATGTTTATTTTGCATAAATTCCCACAGTTCACTATAAGCTTTTGTTAATGTTCTCATACTTTCTTTTAATTTTTCATTATTATAATTATAAATATGATATTTTCTTGCAACAAAATCTTCTTGTATTTGTATTGCTTCTGATACTTTCAATTTATTTATCCTCCAATAATTCTTGTAAAAACTCCTTTACTTCTATTTTTGATTTCATACTTCGATATATAGCAAATTTACAATTTATATCTTTAACTTTATCGTGATTTTTCATATCTTCTTTTATACCTTTGTTTAATTCTTTTACTTTATGTTCTATTTTCTTTTTAGGTATTGAATTTATATTTATTTCAAATAGTTTTTGATTTTCTTTATCTAATTTATAATTATCATCTTGTAATTTTTTTAATGCTTGTAATACAGTTTCTATGGCTTGTATAAATTCTTCTGCACCAATATCATCTTTACTTTGTGAAAAAGATATATCTATATAATCCATTGGATTACCTTTATTATCATAAATTATATTTTTAATTGTTTTTATTGCTTCTTCTAATTCCATACCTCCTCCTTTTAATTACTTTTTCTTTAGCAATTTTTAAGTTTCTTATATTCTTCAAAATTTATTATATTTCCATTTTGCTCTCTTGTATAATAAATTTTATCTTCATAACCTTTTATATATGGTTCATTATTATTTACTTTATCGTAATCATATTGTTTATTTAAAACAATATCCTCAAAATTATCTATATTTGATAATATAGCAATAATTTCTTTGGTTTCCTTATTATATATTACTATATCTTTATCCACCTAATTTACCTTCTTTTTTAATTCTATATTCTCTTTTATAATAGGTTTTACAAAAAAATGTATAAAATCACGTAAAGTAATTTGTTTTAATCCATATTCTTTTGCTAAACTTTCACTCATCCATCCTTGTACCTCGCCATTATCTGTAAAATTGCATAAACTCATTGTGGTGTTATCAGGTCGTTCACACCAATTGTATTTTTGTAATATGTTCTTGGTAGAATTATCTTTAAAAAATGTATATGTTTTTTCTTGTTGGGCTTCATAGCTTATTATTGCTTTTTCTATAAACCACTCATCTCCATATTTTTCTTTGCTTATCCTGTTTAATAATTCTTCTTTATTTTCTAACTTTTCTTCTAATTTCATAACTCCTCCTAAATTTTATATTGAACTTGTTCAAATTGTTCTTTTGTTACTATTGATTTAATCTGATTTATTGATATAAAATTATATTGATAATTATTATTTAAGTCTAATTCTATACACTCAATATGTGGATTTATAACATCATAATCTATTGAAATTACTTTATAACCATTCACATAGTCATCTACTTTTATTAAGTCTATTATGTTTTTGGAGTGTTTGACTATATCTTTTGCGTAAGTACCTATCATATTATTTGGATCTATAAGCAAATTTTTTTCGCAAATATACATTTTAACATTTTTTTATATGCATAAATTTTATCTATTTGTCCTTTTTTTGTTCTTACATATTCTCCAACTTCAATATCGTTCATAGTTCCTCCTTGAAAACATACTCACCTATTTCATTATCACAAAATTTAATGTTATTTGGTGTTACTTCTTCTACTTGTCCATTTTCATATTCTACTATTCCAATTTCAAATTCCTGTCCTAAAAGATTTTTTTTATGTACCCATTTGTGAAATAATGCTTTTTCATTTTTCACAAAACAAGGTCTCAATTTTTTCTTTATTTCTATATCATTAAAACTTACCATATTCCCTCCTACTTAAAATCATTTACTTTTATCTTAACTATTAGTCTATTACCACATCTGTCTTGCATTTCTACAAATGGTCTACCTACTACTCCTTAATCTTTAATTTTAAGCATTTTCTCCTTATCTCTATTAACCGTTCAATAACCGTTTAGTAACCGTTCAAAGCTGTTCTTTTTCAAATAATCTAATAGTGCTAGCCAACATTCTTCATCACATTTGTCTCCATATCCGTAATTTTTTTGTTGTTCTATATCTCTTATAATTACTTTTTTGTCCTTTTCAATTAACAAATGTGTATTATTTCTTATAAATTCACATGTCCAGTCTACTATATATGTCCTTCTTCCTATAATACTCCTAACTCACATAAACTATTATCGCTTCATAATGTTCTATATTTTCATCTATATATTTATCTATTGCTTTATCAAAATCTTCATTAAATAAATTTTTATAACCCTCTTTATCACAAAGTTCATCAGCATAATACTCAAATATATCATATCTATCATCTGTATAAACTATATCTCCCCATTTTTTGTATTTATAAATTTCGCTTTTATATGCTCTAAAATTTTCATAAACAGTACTATCATAATCACTCGCTATTTCATCATTACTTACCATAAAAACAAATGGTAAATTTGGATTTTCTTGTATTAATTTTATTAAATCATCTTTATTATTTGCTTTTATCATATCCACCCTAGCTCCTTTACTTTTTCATTTATTGCTTGCAATGCATTTGTTATAATTGCATGTTTATTTCCTTCTTCACGACCAAACACTATTAAATTATGTCTTAAATCAAATATAATATCAGTTGAATACTTGTTTTCTCTTGTATATTTAATTTCATTGTCAAAACCATTGTTTATTTGAATTTTCTTATAACCTAATTTTTCAAACATTTCATCTGCTTTACTCATTTTTTACCGTCCTCCTTAAAAATGTTATATATAATTGCTAATATTAAACAACCTCCAAATAATGCTCCGTATCCTAGCAATATTGCTTTTATTATAATATTTACTATTTCCATTTTCTTTTGCTCCTTTTTTATAATTTATTTATATTAGTATCAAAACTTATTTGTCCATTAGGTAATATATTATTAAGTGCATCTTCACTTATCATTTTTTCTTTTGCTAATTTATAAAAATCTTTTTTTATTTCAAATCCATAACAATTTCTATTTAGTTCTGCACATGCTCTTAATGTCGTTGCACTTCCTGCTACTGGATCTATGACAACATCTCCTATATCTGTAAATATTTTTATTAGCTTTTTTAATAATCCTACTGGCTTTTGAGTTGGATGTATTTTAGGATATATATCTTTATTATCTTTTCTCCACTCAAACCAATTAAAAATCATATTTCCTTCGTTATTAAATTTAGGTAGTTTATCTCTGTATAGTACAACTGCATATTCTGTTGCTCCTACAATTTTCATATTTGCCTTTAATACTTGACTTGAATAATTTTTTATAAATATTAATGGATAACTTTTTACTAAGCCATGTTTTTTTGCTTCATCTATAACCATTTGTATTTGTTCAAATGCACAAAATATTATCATGGCTGGTGCTTTTCCTTTTTCTTTTGGTTCTTTCTTTAAATATCTTGTACAAAATTCGAAGAAATTGTTTATTTTAAAATCGTTATCTGTATCAAAAAAAGTCTTTCCTGCAAATTTACTTTCTCCATTTTTGTTATCTCCGTCTATATACCACATAGGATTACTAGCATAAGCATTATTTCCTAAGTTATACGGTATGTCTGCTATAATTAATTGTGCATGTGGTATTCCATATCTTTTAGCATTTTCAAAATGATCATTGTATAATTCTATCTTCATAACTTTATTTTCTCCTGCACTCCTAAATTTCTCCATATTTGATTTAGGCTTTCTTGGACAGTTGGTATCCTGGCATATTGACAATTAGGATTTCCTCTATAATAAGGATTTTCTAATCCTTGACACCCTAAACATCTTTCTGTTTCTATTGCTCTTTTACATTTATCATTTAAGTTTATATATTTCATATAACTTGTCCTTCTTTATTTAATATTTACTCCTAACTTTAATCCAAGTATTATCATTGCTATAGCAAGTATAGTTAAAATAATTTCTGTTACTACTTTAGCAACAATATTTTCACTTGTTAACGTTAATGTAACACAAGTTATAAGTATAAGTATCAACATTATTATTCCTAGTGTGAAAAAAATTGTTCCCATTACTATCTCCTTTCTAGTATAAATATGGTATATGATTTTCATTTTCTTTGACCATATCTTTTACTTTATTTACCTTTTCATAAACAGCTACTTTCTTTCCTGTCCAATCACATTTCTTTTTACCTACGACTCGAACTATATTCATTTTTTCAAGCTCTGTTAATCTTGGTGCAGTTGTATTCCTATCTGCTGTTGTTGTTATCCCTAATTCATATAATTCGACTGCAATTTCCTTTGCTGTTTTAGGTTTATCAAGTCTATTTAGTATCTGCTCATATCTTATCTTTTGTTTATCTTGTATGTCTTGAAAACTTAATTGTCTTGTTTCCTGAGTAATTGTATTCACTTATTATCACTCTCCTTAGTTTGAATAAAAATTATTCAAATTTTTATATTCTCTTTGATTAAATGATGTTTTAGTTTTATCTTTTATAGATTGTTTCTTTACTGCATCTACTACCCATTTTTTTATACAAAGGTAGTGAGATTTTGCTTTATAACCTTTCATTTCTATGTATTCATCTAAGTATTTTATAAGTTCTTCCCAGTTTGAATATGCATCTTTTAATTTCTGTAATTCCTCATCTTTCAGCAACACATTTTTATATTCTCCGTATTTATGCTTACTAGCTTTTGCTTTCTTCTCTTCCTGCAATTCTTCATCTTTCAACGCAATTATGTCGTTGGCTTTTGTAGAAGCTGAAGAAGATTTTTCTTCTGAAGCTGGTATATTATTTTCTATACTTTTCTCTTCTATACTTTTCTTATCTATACTAGGTATACCGTTGGTTGCCATTTGGTATACCAATACTACAATTTAAGTAATATACTCCATTTTCATCTTCTATTAATTGTTTTTTTTCTTCTTTGTATATTGTTTCTATATATCTATCTTTTCTTAAATAGTTGTTTAACTTCCAATGCCTTATAACTATTACTCCACTTTCAAATGGTATAATAAATTGTTTTGAAAATAATATTTTTAAGTCATCATCATTTGCTCCTATTGTTTTAACTATTTTTTTTGGATTACTTACAAAACCATCATCATCTGCTCTCATACCTAAATGAAAATATAGATTTTGTGTAGATTGTGGCATTTCAAGAAATAAGTCTGTATCTACTATTTCTAAATCAAACATTCTCTTTCTTGCCATTTTTTCTCCTTTCGTAAATAGGAGCTAGATTTTGTTGTCTAGCTCCTGATGTAATATCTATTTATTTAAATTGAACATTGGTATATTATCTCCTAAACTTGTTGTAGGAAGTTGTCCGTTCCATTTTTCTATTAGTTTTTGTTGTACTTCTAATTCTTTTAATCTTAATGTTTTATCTGTTATTTGAGCATTTTGTAATTCCATTACTTTTGCATCTTTTTCTGCTTCTGATATTTCTTTCTCATTTTGTATTTTTTGTTTTTCTAGTTCTGCTTGAGCTGTCATTACTTCTTGTTGTTTGACTGCTTTTGTTTCTATTGCTTGATCATATTGTTCAGAAAAATCAATATTTGTAATATTAAACTCTGTTACAATAAAACCTTTATCAGCAATTTTTTCTATAATACTTTCTTGTATTTCATTAGAAACTTCTGATCTTTTTGTAATAAGTTCTTCAGCTGTATATTTTGCCATTGAGGATTTTATTGCTTCTAATATTGCTGGATTTATAATGATATTTGTATAATCTGTTCCAACTTCTCTATATAATTTATTTGCTGTTTCTTTATTTACATTGTAATTTATTGCTACAGATATATTTACTGTTTGCATATCTTTTGTAGAACCTTCTGATGCTGTTTCAATTTTTTGTGTTCTACAATCTATTTTTACTATTTTTTCAATAAAAGGTACTTTTGTATTTAATCCTTCTTGAATTACATCGTCTTGTACTTTTCCAAATCTTGTTTTAACACCAACATAACCTGTTGGTACTGTTGTTATACTTGAAAATACTGTTATTATTATTATCAATATAACTACTCCTAAAATACTTCCTAATATTATTGCTTTTTTATCAAATTCCATTTTTATTTCCTCCTAGTTTTTATTCATTTATTTTTTTCATTGCTCTTGCTTTCTCCATTTTCATCTTGTCATTTTCTTTTTTTATCTTTTCATCATATAACTTGTTATAAATTTTTTTATACATTTCTTTATCAACAATTTTTAACCATTTTTCAAAGGAGTTTCCAAAATCCCAATCGTTTTTTATATCCAATTTTTCTCCATCTATTTTAAATTGTTCCTCTAAAAATTCTTCTAATTTAATCCTAAACCATTTTTCTTTTTCATTTGGCATCCCTTTACTTATCAATTCTTTATATTCATCTGTTGATATAGTTACTTCATTTTTATTTGCCATTTCTTTTTCTCCTTCCTTTTATGATTTTTAATAATTCATCTTTTTTTATAATTCCGTCATGTACTAATCTATGACAATTCCCACATAATTCTATTAAATTATCTTCTACGTCATTTCCTCCTGAGCCTTTTGATTTTATGTGATGAGTATTTGTATAACATTTCTCTTTGCCACAAAATTCGCATTTATGCTTTTTATTTTCTATTAGTTTTTTATTTTTAACTCTTGCATTTTTAGGAAATGCAAAATTGCTATAATCTATCATTTTATTCTCCTTCAAATTTCCATATATATTTACCTGCTGTTTTTTGTTTATTATTACAGCATTGAGATATTGATGTAATTGATATATTAGTTGTTTTTGATGCTTCTTTAATACTATTAAAATTTGTTATAAGTTTTCCTTGTAGTGTATATTGATTAACTTTTTTCATTCTTTTTATTGGCATCAAAGGATATGGTTTTAATAATCCTAATTTATATGCGTGTTTTTGATTTTCGCTTCTAGTTGTCCATTCTAAATTTTCTACATTATTATTTAGTTTATTACCATCCTTATGATTTACTTGTGGCTTATCTTTTGGATTAGGTATAAATGCTTGTGCTACTAATCTATGAATACTATAACTATGATGTTTTGAATTTTTATTTAATACAATTATTAAATATCCGTTTGTCCCTAATTCATTCTTCCTTATAAGTTCTTTTTGAAATTTATATCCATTTATTTTTGGTAAAGATTTTATTCTACCTAAATTACTAATTTGATATAATCCTTCATATCCTTTTATGTCTTTCCATATTTCTTTCATTATCTCCACTCTTCCTTTAAAATACTAAGTTGCTCAGGTGTTAAAGTTTCTATGTTAAATTGCTTACATTCTTGTACTATTGCATCTATTAATCTGCTCATTTCTTTAGTATCATAAGAACTAGATCCATAATAACAATTTACTCTTACACATTTATCTTTTCTTGTTGTTTCTTGTACTTGATAGCCTAGTCCTTGTTTTTCCCATACTCTTTTAAAATTTTCAAATGCTCTTTCTTCTACTATAAATGGTACAAATGATCCAACATTTTTTACTGCATCTTTATATATATCCTCTTTAGTTACTATTGTTCCGTCTTTGCTGATTTCTTTTGCTATTTTTTCACATAAAACCCAACAATAAGAATTTGCATCTAAACTTCTTTTTTTGTACCATTTTTTTATTTCTACATTTAGCTTATCTTCATTTTTTAGCTTTTGTATATCTTCTTTATTGTTTGTGTCTAATAACAAGCTTATTTTTGGTTTTGATGTACTAAAATCTATTGAAATGTCTGTTATAATTCCTGTAGTATTCATTTTTATCCTTCCTTTTATTTATTTGGTAAATTTTGAATTGCTTTTAATATACTTGCATATTGTTTTTTAGTTAAATCTTTAGGATTTGTAATTGAATAATTATTCCACAGCTGTTGTTCTACATTCAATCCTTTTTGTTTCATCAAAACATTAATTGTATTTGCTTGCTTTTCTGTTACTAATGCATTTACATTTTCTTCATTATTTTGATTTATTTTTTGTTGATTCTTAATTTCATTTTCTATTTCTGCATCCGTCTCAGCTGAACTTGTTTTGTCAGGATCTTCTCCTGTAGGAATAGCAAATGTCCTTAATAACATATATTTATATGCATAAGTCATAGCTTTTCCTACACCTTTGTCTTGAGTATCTACTCCTGTTCCGTTACTTTCAACTTCTATAAAATCATTAATATCATCAATATTTTGTATCCTGTATCTTACATGTACACTTGTTAGCATATTTACTGATTTGTCTGTTCTAATAAGTTCCTTGTTATCACTTTCTTGTTTAATAGGTATAATTACAATTCCTTGAGAAACTAATTGTTCTCTTACTGCAGTTGTTACTTTTTCTTCTGATATAGCTTTATATTTAGTTGTACCAAATTCGACTTTATCATCTTTTGTAAGATATTCTATTTTCTTCATTACTTCATTTATTTTTTGATAAATATTCATCTTAAATCCTCACTTTCATATTTAATATTTGAGAGATTTAAAAATTGTTTTAATCTTTTTTCTTCTTCATTATTTATGTAAAATTTAACTATTATTTCTTTTTTAGTAGGTACTATAACAAATTCATCAGATTTATTATTTTCTATTAATTTTTTTTGATTTAAAGTATTTACTTCATTTGAATTACTAACAATTTCTTGATTTTTCTTTTCTTCTTCTATAGCTTTATATCTGTTTGTTACCGTTGCTATAGCTTGATTTACATTTAATGTTTCCTTATATTCAACCATTATTTCTTCTTTATGACCTTGCGTATTTATTAGATTTACATCATCAAATACTTTGTCTATAAAAATTTGTATTTGCTTTTTTAAAGATGTTATAGTATCACTCAACCCAACTTTTATATTTGCCTGTTCAAATATAATAAACCTTATATTTTTAAAATTTTTATATTCTTCAAAATATTCTTTTAATTCTTGTTCTTTTTCTTGTTTTATTTGATTTTCTACTTCATCTATTTTTATTTTTAATTCTTTATCGGCTGATTTATATTTATCAGATATATAGGTTTTATAAACTTCTTCAAATCTTGTATATGGTGCTAATACTTTTTCTTTAACGTCCTTCCTCATCTTTTCAAATTCTTCTAGTTCTTTGTTTAATTCAGCTCTTATTTTTTTTATAGTTTGTTTATTATCTTCATTGCAAACTAATGTCTTTGCTGTATCGACTTTTTTATCAATCTCCATTGAGACATCTTTCAAGTGCTCTTCTATTTCAGGCAATTGTTTAATAACAATTAATTGATTATTCTCCATATAGTTTCCTCCTAACCAGCCCATACGGCCTTTTCATATTCTAAATTTTCAAATTTCATTTCTTGTTTTTGTTTCTTTATTAATCTGTCATTTACTTCTTCAAACTCTGATGTATATTTAATTATTAAATCTGTAATATCTTCTATAATATCTTCAGATATACAGTCTTGCTTAATGTCTTCTAGTTTGCTTAACATTTCTTCTAATTCACTGCATCTTTCTTCATCATCAAATAAAATTTTCATTTTTTCTCCTTTACAAATTTATAATTTTTTATATACTCTTCTGCTTGATTTATGTGTTCTGTTCTAAGTTCTGAAACTCTTCTTACTCTAATATTCCATAATAAATCTCTCATTAGTTGCCTTTCATATTGTTGTCTTTTATGTTTACGTTGCCAACCTTCTTCATAAATCGTTAAATCAATTTCTTTTGCTACTTTGTTTATTATCATTCCTCTTATATTGTTATAAGCTCCACTATTTCCTGAATTGCCTCTGTTTATAATAGCTTCTAATTCTGCTATTCTTTCTTTTAACTTACTATTTTCTTCTAATAACTCTTCCATTTAAAAATACCTCCTATCATACCCACAACGGCTTGACAGAAGGTCATAAAAATCGTATAATAATTGTACGACTATTAGACTTAGTCTATATAGCTCGTTGGGGCTACTAAAACTGAACAGATTACCAGTCAATGCAGTTTTAGTAGTTTCTTTTTATTTATTTTTCAATTATAATTTGCTTTTTTTCTTTGTCATATTTTATATTTACTTCACGTTTTTCTTGCGATAATCCCATATCTTTAATCCAAGACATAGGTAAACTTATTCTCGGAGATATTGAGCCACTACCACTTTTATTCCATAATACTTTCAATATTCTCTCCTCCATATTTATTCTCCCTTCCTTGACAGTACGTGATATTTAATATATAATACTATCAAGGAAGGGAGTGGGGATTTTAGTATCCCCTTTCCTCTAAACCTTTAAGAATTAAATCTCGTTGTTTACGATTATTTAATTCTCTTAGGTTTTTAGCCTTGAGTGCTTGGTTTCGTTGGTGGCGGGCAAGCACTTTTTTTATGAATTTTTTCATAGGCTATCCCTCCTTTCGAGTATTATATTATCATAACGTTACGTCATTGTCAATACTTTTTTCAAACTTTTTTAATATATTTTTTTGCAATAGAAAAAACCTTGCTTTTTCAAGGTTTATCAGGTATTTATTAACTCCCATGGTCGTACGCACTATAATCCCAATCATATCCTATTATGTATAATATAGAATTACATTCTTTAGAACGTACACCCAATAATCTATTATTTTGATTATTAAATCTAAAAACTATAATTTTACTATCGTCTGATAATTGTAATTCTCTCTTTATGCTTTCAAGACTTATCTTAAATTCACTGATTGGTATCATTTCATAACCTGTTTCATGTGGTCTATTTTGTAGTTCTTCCCATGTTAGTTTTGATATTTCTTCTAGCTTTTTAAATAACTTATCAATTATTTTATTGCATTTTTCTTTAGCTTTTACAACTTTTTCTATTGTATAATCTTTATTACTTATAGAATATTTAAAAGATAGTATTATATGATTGTTGTTTGCTATACATTCCTTCATTATGCAACCTTTGTTTTAAAGTAATTCTTAATTTTGTCCTTTGCTATTATTTCATTTCTTGGAGTAGTTCTCCATGGTTCTTCTTCATGTGTCATGTTTCTTAATTTCCATGCCGAATATTGGCTATATTCATTATATACTTCTTCTAATATTCTTTCTGTTTCATTATTTATTTCTGCTTTAAAGTCTTTGTCATATTTGATACCATTTGCTCCATTTTCTTTATATTTATTATATATTTTTCTTATTACTGGTCCATGTTCCCATGCTACAAAATCATCATTAAATAATGGTATATCCTTTTTGGCTAAAAAATATCCTTGTGCATAATATAATAATTTCTGCAATTTTAAGTTTGTAATATATTCTGCATCTTCAAAATTCATTTGTGTTCTGTTCTTATTTAAAAACCACTCTGCTATATCTTCTACTCGATAATACTTTTTAGTAATCATGACAATACCTCCTTTAATTTTTTTACTACTAATATTCTATCACAAATAAAGATTTTTACAAGTGATTATTATTAATTTTTCTAAGTATTGTGGCTACTGCATTTCGTCTGATAAACTTATTCAATTTTCAATGTACTATTGTATTTTTTTCATTTTTGTGTTATTATAAAAATAGTTTAATTACATAAACGATTTTATATGTTGTTCTAATTTTCGGTTGGTACAACATATATTTTTTTTAGAGTTTCATTTCTTAATGTATTTAATTCTAATTTGCCTATACCTTTATTGAAAATGAGTTGTTTTAAAAAGTCTTCATATCTAAATAGCTCTGTCAATTCATCTTCTCTAAATTCTTTTCCTTGTATATCTATAAATCTTGGCATTTTTCTTCATCTCCTTTCTTTCTAAATAATTTATTCTTAATAGGATTATTAATAATATTGGTGCTAATATGTATAAGATTGTCATTATTGCATCCATAGTAATTAATTGGCTTATTGCTTTAGCTATAATACTTGCAATAATAGGTAACCATATTATTGATGTTCCTAATAAAAATCTAATAAATTTCATTGTACTTTACTCCTTTCCTAATAAAGTTCTATTATTTTGCAATATTTCTTTAAACTTGTCTGATTCAATACAATATCCTCCAAAATTAGTCCCATACTTTTTACAAAACTCTGTTGCTTTATTTCTATTCACATTGTATTTTTCAGCTATTTCTTTTGCATAAATCAATTTTGGTAATTCTTTGTTTTTCTTTAAATCTTCTAAATTTTTATTTATACTTTCTAAAATTGTTATTGCTTCTTCTGTCATTTTCTCATCTCCTCTCTATTTATTGTTTTAATTTACCACCTATGTTATAATCCTGTCGAAAGGTGGTACATTTATGAAAAATTTTTTTGATTTTATTTCTAATAATTTAGCTAGTTTTGGTTTATTTCTAGTTTCCATAATAACTGCTTGTTCTCCTATCTTTGTTGCTCTTATAAATAATAAACATGATATTCAAAATAAAAAATTAGAAATGTATGAAAAATCAAAGCAAGATGCTTTAAAACATTTTATTGATTGTTGTTCTAAATATTTTACTGTTGATCCTAATGAACAACTTAGAGTTGAAGTTCTCTCTGCTATGCACTCTCTATTAATTTATTTTGATATTGATGATGTTTTACAAAATAATTTGCTTGATGCTATTAATAATCGTCAACATAAATTATTAAATAGTGCCGTAGTATCTTTAAGTACTCAAATAAAGAAATTATAAAAGCTATTATCATAATATATATGAAATTTAATATTGCTATAAATGTTCCATATATTCCACACATTCTTTTTAGATTGAAACTACTTATTATAGCTAAAATTAGAAATAGTAAAAAATATAAAATGATTTTTACCATATATCCTCCTTATGTTTCAATGTGTTCTTTATTTGTCGTACTCTTTGTTCGTTGTATTGCCAAAAAAATTTGAACAATAGGTACATTAAATATTTTGGCAAATGTTTCTTTGGCTTTATCACTTGGATTCCTTTCTCCCCTTTCTAGCATTGAAATGTAATCTTTAGAATATCCTGATAATTCAGCTAGTTTTTCTTGTGTCATATTTTTATCTAATCGCATTTCTTTAAATGACATTTCTTTCATTATTTCACCGCCTTTCGTACTATTTGTTCGTTATGATAAATAGATTATATAGTACAATATGTTCTTTGTCAACACTTTTTAAAAAAAAATTTTAGTAAAACCCTGAAAGTCTTGCAGCTCTAGCAAAGAAATTTGTACATTTTGTTCTTTTTCTCTTTACAAATCGTACAATTTGTTATATAATCAATTTATCTTAACTGAAAGGATAAAATATGAATAGATTAAAAGAACTAAGATTAGAAAAAGGATTACTACAATCTGATATAGCTAAAATAATAGATAAAAGTGATAGAATCGTTGGTTTTTATGAAACTGGTGAAAGAGATATGAGTACAGATACACTATCCAAGCTTGCTGATTTTTTTAATGTATCTATAGACTATCTTTTAGGAAAATCAGATATAAGAAATTCAATAGATGTAAACAATGTCTCTTTTGCTAATCATAATGGTATAGATACTGCTGGATTAAATAAAGAAGAAATTGATGAGATAAAGAAACAGGTTGAATATATGCGTTGGAAAAAAGAACAAGACAAAAAAAATAATTAATTTTGGAGTAACAATGAATTTAAGTAGTTTATATGAAATAATAGATAGAGAAAATATTGAAGTAAATAGTTACAAAATGCAAAATGCTAAAGCTAGGATAATTAATGATTGTTACACTTGTATATTTATAGATTATTCAAAAATACACTCTTATATTGAAGAAAAATGTATTCTTGCTGAAGAATTAGGTCATTATTATTATGATAGTTATTATTCCATAAATTCTAATCAACAATTTATAGACAAGCAAGAGTATAAAGCAAAAAAATGGAAAGCTTTACATTTATGCTCTCCACAATCGATTTTAAAGTGTTTTCAAAAAGGAATATATAATTTATATGATATTGCCGACGAATTAAGAATAGAGCCTAATATTGTAACTTTTGCATATAAGTATTATATTAATAATGATATATTAAGAGCTAATTATAAAATTTGTGGCTAAAATAAGACAAATATTGAATAAAATATTTTATTAAATCTTAGTTATTTATATTAAAAATATATAAATAAAATATTAAAAAAATAAAAGGAGGAAAAATTATGAGATGCCCTAAATGTGGAAGTGAAAATGTAAATATCAGTTTTGAAGAAACTGGCAGTAAAACAAAAAAAACGGGAAATTCAATAGCACAAAAAACTGGACATAGTATGGTAAGAGGAACTGCTGCATTATTTACTTTTGGATTTTCAAACCTTTTTATTCCTAAAAAATTAAAAGGTCAAGAAAAAACAAAAAGTAAACTTGAAAAATTTTGTCTTTGTCAAAATTGCGGACATTCTTGGAAACTATAAAAAATAGATAATGTATAAAGTTTGGCGACCACATACATTATCTACACTCGTTACTACTTGTTTTAGTAGTTTATTATATTATACTATAATAAATCTCCTAAAACAAGTCCGAAACATTTGTTTAGGAGGTATTATGGAAAGAAAACAAGGAAATAAATCTAGAGGAAATGGAGAAGGAACTATTTATTATAGTAATACCCTTCAAAAATGGGTTGCTCAATATATTGAGCCATCAGGAAGCAGGAAAACTTTGACTCAAAAGAAAAACGAAAAGGTTACTGATTTTAAAAAGAGATTTACAAAGGCTATTAATGAAATAAATCAAAATACATACATTTCTGATTCAAATATATCTTTATACACAATTATTTCAGAATATGTTGAAAATAAGCATAATACTGGAATAACATCAGACAGAACATATATAAGAGATAAAGAAACTTTAAAATTATTAAATAAAATTTGTATTGATTTTATTAATAAACCTATTCAAAAAGTTAGTCTTTTAGAAATAAAAAGATGTTTGCCTAATTTTACCAAAATAGAAATTAAACATAAAAATGGAACTAAAACAAGATTTTATTCTCAAAATGTTATTGATAAAACTTTTAGATTTTTAAAACTAGGTTTTAAAATTGCTTCTTCTGAAAGAATTATAGCTTTTAATTTAATGGATAATCAATCAATAAAAAAACCAAAAGCTAAACAAGAGACAAAAGCAGTAGAAGCTCTAACTATTGACGAAGAAAAAGAACTAATTAAAATATTAAATAGTATAAAACATAAATATAAAGATATTATTTTACTTGACTTGTTTACTGGAATGAGAATAGGAGAATTACTTGCCTTAACAAAAAATGATATTAATTTAACAAATAATACTATAACTATTAACAAGACTTTAACTAGAGATAAAAATGATAAAGTTATTTTAGGTTCTACTACTAAAACTCTCGCAGGTCAAAGAGAAATTATAATGTCCATGAAAGCAAAACAATTATTAAAAAAAATTATTAATAGAAAAATAAATAATATTTATAATCTTATATTTTTTGACTATGAAAATAATACTTTTATCACACCAAATGAAATTAATTTATTTTTAAAGAGATTAAATGATAAAAATCATTTTTGTAAAAGTATTCATACTCATATGTTAAGACATACATACGCAACAAGATGTATAGAGGCAGGTATGTCTCCTAAAGTTTTACAAAAAAATTTAGGGCATAAAAAAATTCAAACCACACTAGATACTTATACAAGTGTTTTTGAAAAATTTAATAAAGATGAAAATGAAAAATATGATATCTATATGAAAAATTTAGGAATGTAAGTCCTATTGCATTAATATTGCATTAATTCAAAATTAAAAATCCTATAAAATGCCTTAATTTAAGCATTTATAGGATTTTTTATATTTGGTGTCCCCGAGTGGAATCGAACCACCGCAAGACCGGACTTAGGAGGTCCGCGCTCTATCCAACTGAGCTACGGAGACATTTTTTATTTAAATAATATTTTTATTAATATCCATATTAAATCCTTAGTTGCTTAATTTACTCAATAGTCACTCTTAATATCAAAAATAAAAATATCTAGTAGCTATTATACCATATTTTTTGTATAATAGCTACTATTTTTTTCAAAATTATGTCTAATTTTCAATTTATTATTCTACAACTTTTTTCATTGCTTCTGTTAATTCAGAAAGTTTTTGTTCTGCGTCTTCCATATTTGTTCCCTTAACTCCCATGTAGAATTTTATTTTTGGTTCTGTTCCTGAAGGTCGTACACAGCACCATGCATTATCGGATAAATCATAATACAATACATTTGATGTAGGTAAATCTGTTTCCAATTTTTCTCCATTAGATTTTACTATAGTGTGATTTTGATAATCTCTTACTTCTAATACCTCAAATTCTGCTAACTTCTTAGGTGGATTGCTTCTTATTATGTCCATTTTTGATTTTATTTGTGCTGCTCCGTCTGCTCCTTTAAGAACTATAGAAATTTGTCCTTCTCTATAAAATCCATATTTCTTATAAATGTTAAGCATCTGTTCCCATAATGTGATTCCTTTAGTTTTATAATATGCACTTGCTTCACATAGTGCCATTACTGCAGATATACCGTCTTTATCTCTTGCGTGTGGGCTTATTAAGCATCCATAACTTTCTTCAAATCCAAATTGATAGCTATATGAATTATTTTCTTCAAATTGTCTTATTTTTTCTCCTATCCATTTGAATCCTGTCAATGTTTCATATACTTTTAGACCATATTCGTTAGCTATCGCTTTTGCCATATCTGAAGATACTATCGTTGTAATTAGTGCTCCATTTGGTGGTAAAATGCCTTTTTCTTTTCTTTGAGACAATTCATATTCTGCTATTAATAATGCTGACATATTACCAGTATATGATACATATTTTCCATTTCCGTCTTTTGAATATACTCCTAGTCTATCTGAATCAGGATCTGTTGCTAATACAATATCTGCATCAACTTTTTCTGCTAATTCTAACGCTAATTTAAATGCATTTTTATCTTCAGGATTTGGGTAACTTACTGTTGGGAAATCCCCATTTGGCATTTCTTGTTCAGGTACAACATATACATGTGTAAATCCTAATTCCTTTAATACTCTTTGTACAGGTATATTTCCTGCTCCATGCAAAGGTGTATATACTATTTTCATTTCGTCTTGCACTTGTTTTATTACTTCTTTATTTAAAACAAGTGATTTTAATGTTTCTATAAATTTATCGTCAATTTCTTTTCCTATTTGTATATACAAACCTTTATTTACCGCTTCTTCCTTGCTCATCATTTTTATTTGTGAAAATTCTGTACTATTTACTTCTTCTATAATTTGTTTATCTTGTGGTGGAACTATTTGTGCACCGTCATCCCAATATACCTTATATCCGTTATACTCAGGTGGGTTATGACTTGCTGTAATCATAATTCCCGCTGTACATTTCAATTCTCTTACTGTAAATGATAATTCAGGGACTGGTCTTAATGATTCAAATATATAGGTTTTTATTCCGTTTGCATTTAAACATAATGCAGTTTGTTCACTAAATTCTTTTGATTTATGTCTTGAATCATAAGCTATTGCAACACCTTTATTTTGTGTTCCTTGTTTTAATATGAAATTAGCTAAACCTTGTGTTGCTCTTCCTACAGTATATTTATTCATCCTATTTAATCCGGCTCCTATTACTCCTCTTAATCCTGCTGTACCGAATTCTAATTCTTTATAAAATCTATCTTCTATTTCTTTTTCATTGTCTTTTATTGATTCTAATTCTTGTCTCGTATTTTCATCAAAAATTGGATTATTTAACCACTCATTGTATCTTTTAAAATATTCTTCCATTTTTACCTTTCCTTTCTAAGGCACAAATTTAGTTGTTTTTCCACCTTATCCCTTGTTAATATATTTAGGTTTTTCATAAAGGATTTACCTATAACCCCATTGTTACTAGTTATACATAGATAACTTAGATACTGATTTCCTATAAAAGATTTCCTCTCTTTATATAGCTTTTAATGAAAATAAGACGCAACAATATGCTTATTTTCATTTTATAGAAAATACTAATTATTGCGTCTATTTTTTGCTTTATTTATCTTTCACCATGAAAATCTCTATATAATTTTCTTGCAGTTTCTGGACTATCTACTCCTTCTGCGTTTTTTACAGGAGCAAATTCTTCTTCTCTTTTAACTCTTAATATTGCAATATTATCTAAGCTTTCAAATGCATCAAATAAGAAAGCTTCAAATTTATAGGCATTTGGTTTTTCAGGATTTACGAGTTGTCCATTTTTGTCAATGTATTTTGCTTTTTTAAATGCGGTATGATATGACAAATCCATTTTACTTACTTTTTCAATTGCCTTTATACTAAATAAATTGCAAAGTATATGTGATTCACCATATTTTAATTCTCCTGATTCATCTTTTTCTTCTGCCATTTCAGGAGTTATTTCTGAGTATTCTATAACACTAGGTTTTCCATTCTTCCTACAGAATACTCCTACTTTTTCTTGTGGATTTGCTTTTACAATGCTCTTTCCAGCTGCTTCTACTTTTTTCTTCACAGATAATCCAATTAGAATTGGATCAACTGGTTTTACTAAGACATTATCAACTCCACCAATAAATATCCATTCTATACCTCTTGCTTTCATATCGTATACTACCCCGTCTTTAAGCATAGAACTAAATACTCCACCATGTCCATCAGCTGCTTCCTTAATTTTATGATGTTCATCAACTAGAACTTTACCGTCTGTTGATATCATAGGAAGCTTGCCTTGTTTAAAGAATGTTATACATTGTTTTGGATAACCAAAATAATTATTGTCACTAAAAAATTTTTCTGTTTGTTTGTTGTTTTCTTCGCTTGTCATTATGTACCAAGGAATATCAACGCCATAATCATTTTTGGCTTTGATTAATATATCTGTAAGGATTTCAAATATTGATTTATGTGAATCTAATCCTAAATCAAATGTTCCCTTTGGTCCTGTGTGACCTAATCTAGTTCCTTGACCTCCTGCCATTGTTACAACGGCCAATTTTCCTTCTTTGATTTCTTTTGTTCCAATTTCATTTAGTTCATCGTATTGTTCTTTTGATAATTTTGCCTTGTCAACATAATCAATAGGTTCAATTTTCGAATTTGCAAAAGCTGGTTCTTCTTTACTTTTTTCATACAAATTATTGACTTGATTAAAATCAATTGTAAGTATACTATCTAAAAAATCTTGTTTTTGCTTTACATCCGTAAGCCTATTATATTCATCTAGTAGTTGCTCCTGGCCATACTTCTCTAAAGTCTGTTTGATTTGCTTTAATTTTTCGTCCATTTTTTTCTTTCTCCTTTGCCATTATTTTTTATGGCTTCGGCCACGGTAGACACTTCATGCCATTCACATCTAAAAATACATACAAATTTTTTTAGATACTAGATATAATATAACAATATTTTAAATTAGTCAATTACTTTTTCTCCTGTTGTGTATAAAATTTTATCATTTTTGTTGATTATGTCTGACATAAAATTTTTTTGACGTGCAAAGTTATGGCAATTAATTATTTTTATATTGGAACTATTTTCTACCGAATCTAATATATATTCGTTTGCCTTTTTTATATAATCCAAGTTTCCTTCTACTATAAATATAATGTTTTTTTCACTACATATTTCTTTATCATATATGTTTTCTGTAGTTTTGAAATCTATATCCTTTATTGCATCAATATTACAATAGTGCTTTTTTATTAATTCTATCTCTTTTTCTAATTCATCTTGAATGAATGTTATTGTTTTATATTTTTTTATCTTCTTTAAATTAAAATACTCCAACAAAATTAGTCCCAAATGATATTTACTTGCATAAAAATTACATAATTTTTCGACTTTCATATTTTTCTCCTTTCTTGGTAAATATTACCACAATGTTACAAACATGTCAAGATTATTACAGAATAAATCGTATACAAACTTTCGACATTTTTTTCAATTAATTTTTTCCAAAAAAGTATAAAAATTTTTTTAAAGGTAATAATTTTATTAAATAGAAAATTGAGTTAAAAATGAAAATTTAATTTTCTTAGAAAGGATAGTATAATGAATAAGAAATCTAATGAAGACAAATATTACTTAGATTTGAAAATTGGAAAATTCAATTTTCAAACTAAAAAAAATATTCTAATATTAATGTTACTTTTTATCATTTTTACAGTTCTTTCAGCTGGCTCTTATGCAAAATCTGTATCTGATGATTTAAGTTCTAGTGTTTTTAGATTACATGTTATTGCTAATAGTGATTCTAAGGAAGATCAAGTTCTTAAATACAAAGTAAGAGATGCTTTGATTTCATATATGAATACACTAAATATTGATTTATCTAACAAAGACGATGTAGTAGAATCAGCTAGAAAACATATCAATGAATTTACTGAAATTGCTGAAAATGTGATTGCGCAAAATGGTTTTGATTATAATGTTAATATAGAAATTGGTAACTTTGAATTTCCTACTAAGACCTATGGAGATATAAGTTTACCTGCTGGTTTTTATGATGCTTTAAAAGTGAAAATTGGAAAAAGTGAAGGTCAAAATTGGTGGTGCGTAATGTTTCCCCCTTTATGCTTTGTTGATGTAACTTCAGGTGTTGTTCCAGATGAGTCAAAAGAAAATTTACAAGAAAATTTATCTGATGAAGATTATGATATTATATCTGAAAACAATGGCATTACTAGGTTTAAATTTAAAATTGTTGAACTATTTAAAAATTTCGGTTTAAGAGTTGCTAACAAATAATTTTATAAAAAATTGAAATAGTTAACATTGCTCATAAATAATTTTATAAAAAATCTTGTAAATTTGCTGATAATGTGTTATATATAATTTGATTAAATCGACATTGGGGGAATTTATTTTGGAAAAGTTTATTATACATGGAGATACAAGATTAGTTGGAGAAGTTGAAATTAGTGGTGCTAAAAATGCTGCAGTTGCTATTTTACCTGCCACTCTTTTAATTGACGGTATTACTACATTAGAAAATGTACCTAATATTAGTGATGTAAAAATTATCTGTGAAATATTAAAATCACTAGGTGCAGTTGTTACTTGGAATAATG
>CANQJG010000003.1 GCA_947624185.1 uncultured Clostridia bacterium
ATATTATAACAATTATTTTATATAAAATCAACATTTAAAGTGCAATTTTTGCACTTTAAATGCTTAAAATTTGCACTTTATTTTATATTTGTCAAATCTTTTATAAATTCGAGTTACATATTACTATTTATCTAGCTGAAACAGATAACCTTTGCTTTAATAGTTGAAGTTTTTCTTTAACTTTACCAACCATATTCGCTATATTTAATATTATTTTTATAGTTTTGTATCGCTATAATTCTATCATCAACAATATTAGAAGGTAAATCATTTATATTAATCCATTTTAATTCTTCATTTTTTGAGGTTCATTAATAATTGGTTCACCACTCCATTTATTTGCTTTAAAATATCCATTGTAATAAATACATCCATTTGAATTTTTATGTATCATGCAAACAAATTCTAAATTTTCTTCTTTTATATCTATATTAAGTTCTTCTTTTGCTTCTCTACACATTGCGTGTTTCATTGATTCATTTGCATCAACATGTCCTGAAGCAGACAAATCGTAAAAGCCATCACAAAATCCTGTATTTTTTCTTTTTTGAAATAAAATTTCTTCATTATTTTCTTTTTCTCTTGTTAATAATAACATTACTGCAGAACAACATTTAAATCTTTCACTCATCATTAATCCTCCTATTATTTCTACATTAATTTATTTTATATCTTTTATCTCCCCACCAATTTAGAATTAAATCTATTAAAAATATAATTTTTCTGCTTTCAAATACATTTCTTCTCATATATCCATATTTTAATATTTATCAATTCCTGTACCATTTTTTAGTATATTTTTATTTGTCTTATAATGTAAGGTATGTTATGTTACTTTAACAAAGACTTCGCGTGGTGCTCCACATAATGGACATTTAAAATCAAGAGGTAATTCATCTCCTTCATATACATATCCACATATAGTACATTTCCAACGATTGTTTTTTATTTCTGTTTCAATATCAGGAAAATAAGTTGGTGCTTTTTTAGGACTCTTTCCTTTTAAAACTTCATGATAGAATTTATAGCTCATTGCTGCTTTTTCCATAGTTTTTTCGGATGAAATTATTTTACCTAAAAAAATTGTGTGTGTTTCTGTTTCTAAAGTTCCTATTACTTCACATGTTATATAACCATTACTATCTTTTATTATTGGAAGATTATCAACTACTTCATAATCAAAATTTTTAAATTTGTCATTATCACGACTACTAGAAAATCCGAAAACACCTATTATTTCACTATTGCTTTCTTCATTTAAAATTGATATTGAAAACTTATTAATTTTTTTAATGCACTCATTTGTAAAATTATCATGATTAATGCTTATTGCTATTGTAGCTGGATCAGATGTTATCTGCATAACACTATTTGCTATACAGCCAACATTTCTTTCTTCATCTTTGCAACCAATTACATAAACTCCATAATTTAAATCTCGTAATATTAAATTATTCATAATTATTTTTCAACCTTTCTCCTATCTACATTTTACTTAACAATTTACACTCTTAATATTTTGTATTTCAAATCTGTACTTTTGCTTCACATTTGGATATTTCTCATGATCAACTTCTGATGCAAACATATCATAAGGTCTTATGTATAATTGTGTATCTCCATATAATGCTCTATATACTACATATTTTTCTCTCGTTTCACTGTGCGTTGCTATATCTTCTACTAAATATAAATCTCCCTTAAAATGTTTATAAATTGATTTGATTTTTATTTCGTTCATACCTTATATCTCCCTATTTTAAATTTACTTTTTATTTATGTGGCAATTCATTTTTATAAATAAGTAATCTTATAATATTAAATTATAATTCAACATTAATCTAAATATTTAAATACTTGCTCAGGATATATTTTTAATTCTTTATTTTTAAATTTATTTATATCTATCCACATTGCATCTGTTTCGCAATTATCATCAATTATATGATATTTTTCTTTATAGTCTTTATCTTTTATCTTAACGTTATAAAACAATATCAATTCATGAGCATTTTTTCCATTATAGATAAATATATTTTCTACAATACCTAAAAATTCTCCAACACAAATATCTATATTAAGTTCCTCTTTAAATTCTCTTTTTAATGCCTCTTTACTATCTTCTAAAAATTCAATGCCTCCTCCTATACTTCTATAAAATACCTCGTCTTTTACTTCGTCATATCCTTTACTAACTAATATTTTATTTTCTTTCTTTGCTATTCCAAGAACAATAGGTCTTATTTCTTTATATTTATCCATATCTTAAATCCTCCATAAGTTATTATCTAATTAGAGTATAATCATCTACCCCACTTAGTCCTACATATTTAAAGTCCATGTTTTATTATCCATTAAAATATCATACTTCAAATCCATTTTCTTTGAAAATGCTTCTATTGCTTTAAATACTTTAGAAGTAAAATAATATTCATTAAGCTCTTTTATGTCTATATTACCATCAGTAATAAAGTTTAATATCATTTTTTTATTCTTTATATGTATAGTAATATCCTCAATATGTTGATATTGTCTATTTCCTTTTATTTTTTTACCTGACTGAGTAATTCTCGATTTTGTTATATCCAATTTATCTGCTAAAATGATTGATAAAACTATTATATTATCACTCTCAAAATGTGAACTATGATTTTTAATTGCATCTAGAACAATATCTGAACCTTCAAATAATATATTATTGTCTTTAAATAGTTTCTTCGAATATTCATAACTTCTTTGTGCATGTCCGTCTTTACCTTGTAGGGCACCAACATCATGTAATAAGCATGCTATTTTACACTGGTAAATGGTATTTTCATCAAAATTTAAATCTGTAAGAATTTTTTCTGCAATCTTAGAAACATTTTGTACATGTTTATAATTATGAAAAGCCCCAGCTTCTTCTTTTTCCTTACTTTCAATTTCTCTATATATTTTAAAAATTTCATCATTTGAATTTAGAAATTCATATACTTCCTTTGGAGTCATATTTTCTCATCCCCTTTATCTATGTTCATTATTATATAATTACATTTCTAAAAAGTAAACCACTTTATAAAAAATTATTGACCTATTGCAAATTTACAATAGGTCGTAATTTTTATTCTAAAATATATTTTTCTTGTTTTTCATAATTAGTATGTAAATATTTATGAGCTTTTTCACTTCCTGGAGTCTTAAAGAAATCTTTATAAATTTTAATTAGAGTAGGATTTTGATGTGATTTACGTATTATTGATTTTTTATCAATTGTGTACAAAGTATTTGCTCTTAATTTTCTTACATCAACTGCACTTCTTGTTTTTGAAGATTTTATTGGCTGACCACCGCCCATTACGCATCCGCCTGGGCAAGCCATTATTTCAATAAAATCATATTTACTCTTTCCGTTTTTTACATCATCCATTATTTTTCTTGCATTTTTTAAACCTGATGCAACTGCAATTTTTAATTCTTTTCCTGCTACTGTAATTGTAGCTTCTTTTATGCCTTTTTCTCCTCTAATTTGTTTATATTCAATTTCTTTTAAATCTTTTCCTTCTAATACATCTGCTGCAGTTCTTAATGCTGCTTCCATAACTCCGCCAGTTGTTCCAAAGATTGCTCCTGCTCCCGTAGCTTCGCCCATTGGATCGTCAAATTGAGTTTCTTCCAATGAGTTGAAATCTAAGTTCATTTGTTTTATCATCCTTGCAAATTCTCTTGTAGTAATTACGCAGTCTACATCTCTAATTCCGTCTGCTTCCATTTCATCTCTAGTTGCTTCATATTTCTTTGCGATACATGGCATTATTGAGACAACATATATTTTGCTTGGATCTATATTGAATTTTTTTGCATAATAAGATTTAATTATTGCTCCAAACATTTGATGTGGAGATTTGCAACTTGATAAATGTTCTAATTGATCAGAGAAATTCTTTTCTGCAAATCTAATCCATGCAGGACAACATGATGTAATCATTGGCAATGTTCCATTATTTTTTACTCTATCTATAAATTCATTTGCTTCTTCCATAATAGTGAAGTCAGCTCCTGTATTTGTGTCAAATACTTTGTCAAATCCTAATCTTCTTAATGCTGTTACCATTTTGCCTTCTGCATTTTCTCCTATTGGAACATCAAATTCTTCACTTAATCCTGCTCTTACTGCTGGAGCTGTTTGAGCGACTGTAATTATTTCCGGATCATTTATTTTTTCCCATACTTTATCTATATCAACTTTTTCATGTAATGCTCCTGTTGGGCATGATTCAATACATTGTCCGCAAAATACGCAGTTTGAGTCATTTAGTGATATATTATCTACAGTTGAAATACATGATTCGAAACCTCTTCCACTACAGTCTATTGCTCCTATATCTTGAACTTTTTTACATGTACTTACGCATCTTCTACATAAAATACATTTCTTAAAATCTCTCACTATTGATGGAGATTTATCATCAACTTTTGGTTTTACTTTTTCTCCGTCATATTTAATTTCATCAACATTGTATTGAATAGCTAAATTCTGAAGTTCACAATTTCCTGACCTGATGCATGTTAAACAATTTCTATCATGATTAGATAATGTTAAATCCAAAACCATTTTTCTAGCTTGTATAACTTGTGGTGTGTGAGTTTTTACAACCATACCTTCTTCTACTTTTTGGATACATGATGTTGCTAAACCTTTTCTACCTTCAACTTCGACAACACACATCCTGCAATCTCCATTTTCATTTATGTCTTTTAGAAAACATAATGTTGGAATATCAATATTTGCTTTTCTTGCTGCTTCTAAAATAGTTGTTCCTTCTTGAACTTCTACATTAATATCATCAATTTTTAAATTAACTAACTTTTTTTCCATAAGAACCCTCCTATCCTATCGCCTTAAATGGACATTTTTGCATACAAGACCTACATTTAATACATTTATCTTGGTCAATTTTGTGGACTTTTCCAATCTCGCCACTAATTGCAGAAACTGGACAAACCTTTTTGCATAAATCGCATCCCTTACATTTTTCTTCATCAATCACTATTTTTGCAAGTTCTTTGCACTCTTTCGCTCTACAATTCTTATCTATAACGTGCTCTTTGTATTCGTCCGCAAAATATTTCATTGTGCTTAATATTGGATTTGGAGCAGTTTGACCTAATCCGCAAACAGATGCCTGTTTAATTCCTTTTGCTAATGTATCAAGATTAACTAAATCGCTTTCTTCTCCTTTTCCACTACATATCTTTTGAAGGATTTCTAACATCCTTTTTGTTCCAATTCTACAAGGTGTACATTTTCCACAAGACTCGCTAACAGTAAATTCCAAATAGAACTTAGCAATATTAACCATACATTTGCTGTCGTCCATTACGATAAGTCCACCTGACCCCATCATCGAATCTATTTTTGATAGTGATTCATAATCTATTGGTGTATCCAAATGTTCTTCAGGTATACAACCACCTGAAGGTCCACCTGTTTGAGCTGCTTTGAATTTTCTGCCATTTGGTATTCCGCCACCTATGTCAAATACTATTTCTCTTAGTGTAGTTCCCATTGGTACTTCAACTAGGCCAACATTATTTACGTCTCCACCCAAGGCAAAAACTTTAGTTCCTTTTGAAGTTTCTGTTCCAATTGATGAATACCATTTTGCTCCATTTAAAATTATTCTAGTTATGTTTGCATAAGTTTCAACATTATTAATAAGTGTTGGACAACCCCACAATCCGCTATGAGCTGGATATGGTGGTTTTAGTCTAGGTTGACCACGCTTTCCTTCTATTGATTCAAGAAGTGCAGTTTCTTCACCACATACAAATGCTCCTGCCCCAAGTCTTATCTCAATATCAAAATTAAATTTAGTGCCAAAAATATTTTTGCCAAGCAATCCATACTTTCTTGCTTGCTCAATCGCAACTTGTAATCTATGTACTGCAATTGGATATTCTGCTCTTACATATATAAATCCTTTATCAGCTCCGATTGCATATCCTGCAATTGTCATTGCCTCTAATACTGAGTGTGGATCTCCTTCTAGTATACTTCTATCCATAAAAGCTCCTGGGTCTCCTTCATCAGCATTGCAAACAACATATTTTTGTTTAGCTTCTTCTATTTTTACAAAACTCCATTTTTTTCCTGTTGGGAATCCTGCTCCACCACGACCTCTAAGTCCTGAATCTGATACTTCTTTTATAACTTCATCTTGTGACATGGTAGTTAATACTTTTTCCAAGGCTTTGTATCCGTCAAAAGCAAGATATTCATCAATATCTTCAGGATTAATTACACCGCAATTTTTAAGTGCAATTCTTTTTTGCTTTTTATAAAAGTCTAAATCATCTAATCTGTCTACCATGTTGCCAGTTACATTTTTACATAATAATCTTTCTACTCTTTTTCCATTAATAATATGGCTTTCAATTATTTCTTCACAATCTTCCGGAGTAACCATTTGATAAAATGTATCTTCCGGTCTAATAATTACAATTGGGCCTTTTGAGCAAATACCAAAGCAACCAGTCATGATTACTCTAACATTATCTAGTTTTTTCTTTTTAATAATTTTGTTGAAATTTGCTAATATTTCAGGTGATTTTGAAGATGTGCAACCAGTACCATGACATACTAATATGTGCTTTTCTCTAGTGTCTGCATTAGTATTAACCCTTAAATCAAGCTCTTTTCTTTTAGTCTCAGCAATTTTATGTAGTTCGTCTATACTTTTCATTAAAACTCCTATTCCGCCAGCATATTCAAATATAACCATTTGAAATGTAGCTATTTTAATTTTTATAGAAAATTTAATCTTTTTTCATAAACTCGTCTATTACTTCATCTAATTTCTTAACAGTAGCTTTTCCATAAACTTCGTTATTAATTGTAAATACAGGTGCTAATCCGCATGCACCAACGCATCTAGTAGAATCAAGTGAAAATTTTCCATCCTTACTAGTTTCTCCCTCTTCAATTCCAAGTTTTTGTTTAGCTCTTTCTAGCAACTCCTTTGAACCTTTAACAAAGCAAGCTGTACCCAAGCAAATTGATACATTGTACTTGCCTTTTGGTTTTGTAGTAAATCTTGAGTAAAATGTTACTACTCCGTAAATTTCAGCTACAGGAATTCCAAGGTATTCTGATATTTCCAATTGTGCTACTTTAGGAATATATCCAAATTTAGTTTGTACTTCTTCAAGAATTACGATTAAATTATCCTTAGTCCTCTTAAATTTAGAAAGCAACTCTTTGGTTTCTTCTCTTACTTTCTTATCCATGCAATTTTCCATTTATGCTTACCAATCCTTTCTTGCCTTCGCCATACTTAATCTGCGAAAGGCACAAATTTTTCAAATTTATTCTCCCTTCTGCCCCGATTATATCAAACTAAATTAATTAATACAATTATTTTGTCGAAAAATATCAATATAAATTTTTCCGCCACCCACAACAATATCATCAATGTACATAACAAGTGATTGCCCAGGAGTTATCCTTGCTTGTGGCTCATCAAATATTATCTTTATCTGATTTTCATTTAATTGTATTGCCTTCGCATCAGCTTCTTTTGAAGAATATCTTGTTTTTACTTTTACGTTAATGCTATCCTCTAATTTATCAAATAAAAGCAAATTAATATCACTAATTATTACTTCATTTTTATATAATTCTTTTTCAGTACCAACAATAACTTCATTTTTATTTTTGTCAAATCCAATAACGAAAAGTGGCTCCTTGTAAGATATTCCAAGCCCCTTTCTTTGACCAATTGTATAATTATAAAGACCTGTATGTTTACCTAAAACTTCGCCATTTGAATCTACAATATTTCCTTCCAAAGGCTTTATTGAAGAATTTTCTTCCAAGAATTTTTTATAATTTCCGTCAGGTATAAAACATATATCTTCGCTATCAGGCTTGCTTGCCACAGATAAATCATGTTTTTTAGCAATTTGCCTTATTTCATCCTTGCTCTCAAAATCAGCCAACGGAAAAATCACTTTTTCAAGCATTTCCTTTGGAATATTCCATAAAACATAACTTTGATCTTTTTTAATTGATTTAGATTTCCTTAAAATCCATTTTTTGTACTTTTCACTATATTCTGTTTTTGCATAATGCCCTGTCGCAATGTACTCACACCCCAAGTCTTTCGCCTTTTCATACATTAATCCAAATTTAAGATATCTGTTGCACTCAATGCATGGATTCGGAGTCCTGCAATTTGCATAACAATCCATAAAATCATCTATAACATATTTCTTAAATTCTTCTTTTCCTTCCAAAATATAATGATTAATTCCTAATTTATTGCATAAATTTTTCACATCAATATATGAGCAACAACTTCCATTTGGAAATAGATTTAGTGTTGCTCCTATTACTTCATAACCTGCTTCTTTCAAAAGAATTGCAGAGACCGTACTATCTACTCCTCCGCTCATCCCTAGTAAAACTTTTTTCATTTTACCATTATTCCCTTCTTGTAAATTATATGTATTTATTTTCCTTGTACAACTATTCTATAACAATTTTTCTTCTATAATTATACGTTTCTTCTCGCACACTCAATACATCTTTGATTATTTATATCATATCCACAATCTAAGCTTGAAAGACCTAATTCTTTGTGAGTATATCTTGCAAGTTTATTTAATGTATCATCACTTAAAACTGTTTTAATAGCTTTGGCTTCATTTTCGGCATTTTCTTCAGTCGAACCTAAAATTTCAATTAAAAATAATTTAACAATATCATTGGCTTCCACAATTTTTCGAGCTAAGCTCTCGCCTTCCTTCGTAAGCTCAATTTGCCCATAAGGTTCATAATTGATTAACTTTTCTTGTTTCAAACTATTGATTGCATTATTCACACTAGCCTTAGTTTTGCCAAGTTTGTTAGCTATTTCTGTAACTCTAATTTCATTTTTTGTATTTTTTAATATATATATCGTTTTTAAATACTCTTCTTGACTATTTGTCAAATCCATTTTCCTTCTCCTTTTTGATTTGTTAGCTATATCTAACATTATATATGCTTATTAATTCTTTGTCAAATAATTTACAAAAAATACTAGACATTTTCTCATAAATATATTATTATATTTATATGAACATAAGAATAAATTAAGGAGGCTCATAACAAATGTTAAATATGAAAAAAATTATAATAATATCAATATTACTTATTTTAGTTTTTGCTGTATTAGGCTTTAATGCAAATGCATTTGCTTCTAACATTAATATGAATTTAGCAAGCGAATCCAATGTAACTGATGAAGGTAATCCTGGAAATAATATTAGAAATTCTACTAACTCTACTAATTCTGATATATTGGATACTAATACAGTTACTAATATTGAAAACATAAATAGTATCGACGAATATAATGAAACAACGTCTAGTTTCGGATTACCTGAGATTTTAAATATTTTATTACTTGCTGTTGGTTTAGTTATAATTTTACTTGCTGTTGCAATTTTAATTAGATTAGGAAAATAAGTGTTTCTTTTAATTAAATAATTCTATATGGTATGTTGCGTAAAAAATAGAACTCAAGCTGTTAAACATTTTGTCTAACAATTTGAGTTCATTTCAATTTCTATAATTTTATAATTTTATTTTCTATTTTTCTTATTTATTCTTTTTTTATTCTTTCATTTTTACTTTTCCGTATTGCAAATTTATCATAACATATTATTTCTCATGCATTGTCTTTCTTCTTTAATTACTTGTTATTTTCCTTCAAATATCTATTAATTTTCTTATCTGCTTCTTTTTTCTTCAAATCTTCTCTTTTATCAAAAAGCTTCTTCCCCTTGCCAACTCCTAATTCAAGCTTAACAAAATTACCTTTAAAATATAATTGTATTGGCACTAATGTATATCCTTTTTGTGTAACCATACCAACTAATTTATTTATTTCTCTTCTATTCAATAATAATTTTTTTGGTCTTAATGGATCTTTATTATATATATTTCCATGGTCATAAGGACTTATGTGCATTGAATATACATATACTTCCCCATTTTTTTCAATAGCTGCATAACTGTCTTTCAAATTTACTTTTCCAGCTCTAATCGATTTTATTTCCGTGCCATACAAAACTATACCTGCTTCAATCTTGTCAAGTATTTCATAGTTATGATATGCAGTTGGATTCTTAGCTATTAATGTACTTTTTTCCATTTGTCACCTTTCTTGCTATTATTATCATTTAAAAATAATCTATTTTTTTCTTCTTTTTATGAAATCACCAATTTGATTCCATTTTAGAATAATTGCTTCTATTATTATAACTGATAAAATGGTTAATGTAAATAGCCATACTGGCATTGTTATAGTTTTTACGCCTACACTCATATTAGCATCTACGTCATTTGTGTCTGCCACAGATATTGGCGATTCTTTTCTAATTACTTTTAATTTATATGTTAAATCTTTTTCATCATTGGTTAATTTTAATAATATTTCATTTTCTCCAACTTGTAATTTATCAGGTTTTTCGATTTTCAAATAATCTGAATATGGACCTGCATCAGTTACCAATTTCAAATCGACTATTTCATTTTCAACTTCTAAATTATATTCAAATACATCTACATTAAATGTTGGACTAAAGCTTATATCCTGCTCTTCCCCGTTTTCCTTGATTCCTTTGACTGTTAATCCGTAAATTCCAAATTCAGGTGTTGCTTCTTCAGGAATAATTGTTTCTTCAGGTAAATCAGTCGTTTTTTTATTATTATTTGTTTGAGTTTTTGTATTGGTTTTAGGTTGTGTATTGGTGTTAGTTTTTGGAGTAGATGATGTTCCAGTATTGGTACTGCCTTGGTTGCTAGTTTCAGGTGGAGTCACTTCAACAGGCTTTTCAGTAATTGTAATACTTCTACTTGATGCAGAAGTTATGAAATCCGCATTTACATCTGAAGTTGTTACACTAGTGCTTGATACTGGCGCAACAGTAACTTTTCCTGTTCCAGTTGCATTTGCTTTACCGCTTAATGATAGCTGTCCGTCAACCCACACATTTCCACTAGGCGATACACTTATATTACTAGTACAACTAATATTTACATATCCATTAATTCCGGAAATTGTCACAGAAAATGAATCCCCTACATAAGCAGAAGTTTTGCTTATGCTCATCCCAATAGCTGCTGCATGTACTTTTGTTCCGTATAATAGGCTCAAAATAACTGCTAAAATTACAACAATATGTACTTTATTTTTCATTTTACTATCCTTCCTTTATTACCTTTTTTCAATTTTTTTCAAATTCATAATATCATTTTTTATAAATGTGTAATCTCTCGTTGTTATTACATTGTCGTTATCAACATCAGCAGTTGATTTCATTATTTCAGAACTTATTTTTTTAAGATTCATAATGTCATTTTTTATAAATGTATAATCTCTTGCTGTTATTATTCCGTCTCCGTCTACATCTCCATACAATTTCGTGATATAGGTTTGCACAACATTTTTGTCGCTATCTAAAATCTCTATTTTTGCACTTGTGCCGACATAAATATTATCCTTAGATAAATATGTTATGTTAATTTCAAAATCTTTTGGAATATTAAAATGTTTTATAAAATTCTCTTTATTAGTTTCCCTGTCAAAATTGCTTATTACTCCATTTTCTTCTTTGTAATCAATAATTTCTATTTTTTGCTCTTCAGATAATTTAGTTACATTTATTGTTATTGAAGCCTCTACATTAAATTTCTCAATTGTGGCTGTAATCTTTGTATTACCAGCTTTTAAGCCTTGCACTAGTCCATTACTGTCAACACTAGCAATATTCTCATCTTCACTTTTCCATACAACATCACAATCTAATTTTCCAATGTCAGTAAATAGCTGTATTTTGTTACCTTCAATTACGCTGGTTTCAGCACCATTTTCAATATCTATATGTGGCTGGATTGTATTTACAGTAATTTCCTTCTTTATTGCTTCATTTCCGTCAGCAATTGCAGTAACCTTTGCAGTTCCTTCCGCTATTGCTTCAATCACACCATTTTCATCAACTTTTACAATAGATGAATCGCTTGACTTCCATATAACCTTTTTATTTTTTGCAGAGTCAGGCTTAATTGTTGCATTTACTGTCTGCTTTTCGCCTACAAATAATGTTAAATCATCTTTATCTAAAGTAATAGAATTTGGAACTTCCGTTTTTAACTTCAAATTAAAATGTTCAACAATCGCTTGACCGTCAGCTTCCCCAATTCTTTTCAATTTTTCATCAGTATTAATAAATTGAAAATCAGAGCCTCTGATAAAAGCGTGTTCAATTAAAATCGCTTGTATGCCAGAACCATTTGAGAAATTAATTCCTCTATCATCTCCAGGACCTTTCATACAATATCTAATTATTCCATAATAATCAGCCCTGCTACCGTCATAATATTGCCACTTCTCTTCTGTATCATTGCATAATCTTGTTTTAACTCCCCTAGATGCAATTCCAATACGTCCTAAATTTCTCAAAATAAGCTCGCCAATCTCTTTGGATTCATCATAATACTTGTATTGCTCTCTACGAGATGTAACATAAACTTCTGCACCATTTGCTTCTTCATAAATAGAGCCAGTCGCATTATAATGCAAGCAAAGCAGTAAATCAGCATTGTTATTTCTTGCAACCATTGATCTATCAACTATTTCCATTTCTTGATTATCAGCCAATCCGTCATGTGTCATTATAATATTTATTCCATAATAATTATTTAAATAATCTCTCAAATATCTCGTAGTTTTTAAATTAATGTCCTTTTCCATAATACCATAATCATAGTTTATTGAACCAAACTCATGACCACCATGTCCCGGATCAAGCACTATTGTCATTGTTTTAACAGTTTCGGCAAAACACAAATTTTTTGAAAAAATTATATATAAAAATATTATAATTAATGTTGTTACAATTTTTTTTGCATAAATTTTCACTTTTATTAGAATTCCTTTCCTGCTTTTGTTATCCTATCTGCAAAAGCACAAATTAATTCAAAAATTTAATATTTGTATTTAATATTGATTTAGAAAAGTTTTGTTAAATTCTTTTTAATTATATTTTAATATATTAATAATTTCAATATTTTTGCGTATTATTACAAAAATTTAATATATTTACTTTGCCGAATCGCTTTTTGATTAAAGAATTTAATATAAAAAATTACATTTTTTTGTTTGCTGAATTTAATATAAAAAAACGAACTTATATAAACATTTACTAATTTTTGAAAAATTTTCTTGTTCGATTTTTCTGAATAAATAATTTTAAATTGTAAAAAATAAAAATGACGAAAAAAGTCAAAAGGAGGTTTATTATGCGCAAAAAAATGTCGATAATAGCCACCATATCAATTTTAATAATATGTTTGATTAGTAGTTTTGTCTTCGCAACATCCGGAGATTCAATGTTAACAAATGCAGTAGATGATACAGCAAATGTAATTAACAATGGTGGTCAAATGGTAGGAAACGTTATAGAAGACGGCGGAGCTATGGTTGGTAATGTTGCTCGTGACGGAGCAGAAATGATGTCTGAAAATATGGTAGATGGAAATACAGCAATTGCCAATGGAATAATAGATAGTCAAACTATTGATGATGTTGGTGGAGATGCCAAAAATGCAGTTGAAACAATGACAACAGGAAATGTTTTATCAGGAAATAGTATGTCAAATTATAAAATTTTGGGATTAAATTTATCTGTTTGGATGTGGATAATTTTAATAATTATTATAATCGTTGTTATAGTTTTAATTTGCAAATATATGCAAGACCATGATGACAATAATGATGATGACGATGATGAATAAAACGTCCTTGCAAAAAGTTACCCCAAGATATATCTTAATCGATAAATCTTGGGGATTAAATTATTGATTTATTTATACATTTTAATTATATTTATTAGTAGTATTTATCAAGCTTTATTGCTTGAACCAAATACATCTTTTATTTTATGCTTTACACAATCTTTTATATAATCTCTTCCAAGTCCCAAATATTTTCTTGGGTCAAACACTTCCGGATTTTCAACAAATACTTTTCTGATTCCTGCTGTCATTGCTAATCTTAGGTCTGTATCTACATTTATTTTTGACACTCCCCTTTGGCTGGCTTCATGCAACATTTCATCAGGCACGCCTTTGGCTCCCGGCATGTTTCCTCCATAAGTGTTACACATTTCAACGTATTCAGGTACTACTGTTGATGCTCCATGCAATACTATTGGAGTTTCAGGAATCAATGCTTTTATTTTTTCTAAAATATCAAAACGTAATTTTGCTTCTCCTTTAAATTTATATGCTCCATGGCTTGTTCCAATTGCTATTGCTAGTGAATCGCAATTTGTTTTTTGTACAAATTCTAATGCTTGTTCAGGGTCTGTATACATACTGTCTTCTTGTGCTACATTTACGTCATCTTCGATTCCTGCTAATTTTCCAATCTCTGCTTCAACTACTACTCCACGGCTATGAGCATAATCTACTACTTGTTTTGTTAATTCTACATTTTGTTCAAAATCATATTTTGAACCATCAATCATTACTGATGTATAGCCATTATCTATACATAGTTTACATGTTTCAAAGTCAGGTCCATGATCTAAATGTAATGCTACTGGTACGTCATGTTCCTCCAATCCTGCTTCTATCATGTGTTTTAAATATGGTATTCTTGCATATTTCAAAGCACTTGATGATGTTTGCAATATTACTGGTGAATTTTCTTCTGCTGCAGCATCTAATATTGCTTGTACAAATTCCATATTATTTATGTTAAATGCTCCGATTGCAAATTTTTCATCTAGTGATTTTTTAAACATTTCTTTAGTTGTTACTAGTGGCATTTCTTTTCCCTCCATTATTAATATCTACTAACGTTGATTACACACTAATCAACGTTTCTATATTTAATACAACCTTATTATATTTCTAAAAAATTCTATTGTCAATTATTTTATTAAAATAACTCGCATGTATTTCATAACATACGAGTCTTGGTTAACCATTAATTATTAATATAATACACGGTTTATCACTTAAACTTTTTTCCATAAAGTATCTAAACCATCATTTTCAATAACTTTGTCTTCTAGTTTTTCTTTTTTACCTTTTTTGCTAGATTTCTTTGATTTTACGCTCTTTTTGAAGTCAACTTCAATTCTGTCTAACCAAAGGAAAGATAAAAATGAAATAAATGTGAACAATTCATCAACTAGAATACATATTGCTAAAGTTTTAATATTTTCAACTGTAGCGTTTGCTAATTCTATTGTATGTCCTACTAGCAATGTGATGAAGCAAAGTAACATAATACATGCTACTGTGTTTGACCTATTGTTTCTTGCTAGGAATAAACATAATAAAAATAGAACTAATGCTGTTATTAAATAAAATGGCTGTGTAAAATCGATAATTGGCATAATTATTTCCTCCTTTGTTATTCTGTATATATAATACATTATTAATTTACATTTTTCAATATATTTTGTGTTAATTTTATATTACATTATTATTACAATATTGCAATTTTTTGTATCCCTTTTATTATCTGCTTTTATAGACTTTCAATGTTCTTATTAAATACTCTATGTTGCTAAACTTAAACTATCTTTTATTTAATTCATTTTTTCTTTATTTTATTTATTACTGCTCTTATCATTGTCATATTATTTAACACACTGTATGCTACTGCAATTACTAGTGATATTACATTGAATATCCAATACATTGGTGTTGGAATAAATGGCATATATTTTGTATAATAAGCTAGACATACTATTGTTAGTATTATTGTAGGACCTACCCACTTTAATTCTTTTAGTTTTACATATTTTTTTAATTTATTTCTTCTATAAAAATATACTATCAAATCTGCTATTAATGTTGATATGCAAGCTGCATAGATACCTATTAATTTTACCAATAGCAAATCTATTACTAGGTTAATGGTTGCTGCAACCAATGTAGTTGTTCCCATTATCTTAGTGTCTTTAAACGCTGAGAATATTCCACCAAAATAGCTAGACAAGTTAGAATAATATGTTGCAATCATTATTAATGGTATGTAAATATATGCTTCATCATAAGCTTTATTTATTAAAATTGGAAATGCAAAAGGCATTACTGCGATTAAGCATATCGTTACTGCGAACAATAATCTTTTTGTGTCATGATAAATGCTATTATAATATTTATTTTTATTTTCTTCCTTTGTAATCCTTGCTGCTGATTCCTTCCATGCAGTATAGAAATATCCATATACTACGCTTATTATGTTTGGGAATTTACTTGCCATTGCATAGATTCCATTTGCTGCTGAGCTTATTAATTGTGTTAAAATTATTCTGTCTGACATATTTATTATGCTCCATGATATGCTGTTTGGCACAAGTGGGACAGAATATTTTATCATTTCCTTCATTAAAGGCTTATCATATTTTCCAAAATAGTTCCATAATCTTAACATTACAAATATTACAATTGCTGTTGCTATATTTGCTATCGTGTTCGCCCATAGAAGTCCTTCTGCTCCTGCTTTTAGCGCTACTATGAAAAATATATTTAATATTATTGTTACTATTCCTAATATGAAATTAGAAAGTGAGTACAATTTTATTTTACTTAATCCTCTTGCCAGCGCATTGCTTAACCCAATGAATATATTTGAAATAACGAACATTATAAATGCCAAAATTAGTGAACTTGTATAATTTATTAAATTAAGTATCAATATCGCTAATGGGACAAATATCACAATTCCAAATAAAGTATACAATATCGTTTGTCCAATTATTTTCTTTTCCTCTTTTTTACTGCTGGCATCTATCAAGAATCTAAACATAGATTCTTCCATGAGCAATGTGATTATTGGACATAGGAATAACGATACAGTACATACAAAATCATAAGTTCCATATTCTGAAGGCGACAGCCTAGATGTATACAATGGCAACAATATGTACGATATTATTTGTGTACTTATCTTTCCTATTGCTATAATTAAAGTATTTTTTACTAACTGTTTCTTTTGATTCATTTTTCTCCCTTATTATTTATAATTTTAAGACTCTAATCCTAATAAATCTTGAATTTCATTTTTTAATTCTTTTTTGAAATTTTTATTATTGCTCTTATATTTTTTTGGAGTAAATTGCATATCTAATAATTTAGGCAAATCTTTGAAATCTCTCATTGGTATAATATAACCGTCTTTTGCAAATGTTTCTAGAATTTGTTCTTGATGATTATTTACGTGCTCTTTATACTCTTTTTTTCTTGCAACAACTATCATTGTTTTATTCATTTTAAGTCCTTGAATTATTGTGCCAACTCCTGCGTGAGTAATTACAACTCTAGCTTTTTTCATATATCTATTAAATTCTTGTTCAGTAAGATATTTATGAATCTCGATTTTGTCAGATGAATAATCTGTTGATCCTACTTGGGCAATTATTTTTTCCTTGGTATCTAATTTATCAACCGCTTCAATCAGCCTTTTAAACTTTTTATCTTGAGTTCCCAATGTTACAAATATCAATATATCCACCCCCAATATTTAGCTTTAGGATACAATTTCTTCATTTCTTCCCATTGAACTACAAAGGTGTCTGCTATCGGGTATACAAGCCTTCCTGCTAGCGTTTTAGTTGTTATATTTGCAAATGTTTCTATCCATATTACTTTTGCTCCAAATAATTTTGCAATATAACACATTGGCACCGCTGTATGAGTACCAGTTGTTACAATTACTTTTGGTTTTATTTTTAAAAATAAGTATAGACTAATAAATATGTTAAACAAAAATATGAAAAAGTATCTAATTGGTGTTCTCCTTGTTCCATATATTAAGAAATGTGCTTTATCTCCATATTTTTGCTTTATTTCTTTGCTTGCATCTGTTTTTTCAGTTACGACTGAATAATCATAACTTTCAAAGTCAAGCTGTCTGAGTTCGCTTAAGTGTCCACCTATACTTGATATAAACATTACCTTTGTCATTTAAAAAGTCCTTTCAACTACTCTATCTTTCAACTAATTTATTTTATTCTCATTAGTAATTCTATATATGATTTTTTCGGGTACAAAATTTAATATGTTTATTCAATTACATTTTATCGGGAACTTCTATTCCTAAAAGTTTTAGTGAATTTTCTAATGTTACTTTTGTCATGTATGTTAAATACAAACGTGCATTTTGACTTTCTTGGTCATCACTTATTATTTTATTTTTATCATAAAATACTCCATAAGCTTTCGCTACATCTATACTGTATCTTGTAATTATTGAAGGTTCATTTTTTTCTAAGCTATTTAATATTATTTGCTTGAAACTACTGATTAATTTTATAAGTTTTATACTAGCGTCATCTGTCAAGATTTTATAATTTATGCCTTCTTTTACATTTGTATTATTTGTACTGTTTTCATTTATATTGTCTGCACTATTCTTATTATTTAGAGCTTTTTCTAATACACTTTTAGTTCTTACAGCCATGTATTGAACATAAGGTCCAGTTTCTCCATTAAAGTTAAGAGCTTCATTTAAATCAAATACTTGATTTTTTATTCTCGACTCTTTTAAATCTTCGAAAATAACTGCTCCTATTCCAACTTGCTTTGATACTACATCTTTATTATCCAAGTTTCTGTCTTGCATGATTTCTTTTGCTTTTGCAATCGATTCATTTAGCAAGTCTTCCACCTTTACAAAATTGCCTTTACGAGTTGACATTTTGCCTTCAGGAAGCATAATCATACCATAACTTACATGTTCTAATCCATTTGTGTATTTTTCATCTAAATCTAAATATTTAGCTACTTCAAAAATTTGTTTGAAATGTAAATTCTGCTCTTCTCCAACTACATATATACATTTGTCGTAATCATAAGTTCTAGCTCTATATAAAATTGCTGCTAAATCACGTGTTGCATAGATTGATGAACCATTAGCTTTTTGTATGATACAAGGTGTTTTTATACCTTTGTCTTCTAAATCTACCACTCTTGCTCCTTGTGATTCTATAAGCCTTCCGTTTTTTTCCAAAATGTCTATAACTTCTTGCATTTTATCTGAATAAAAAGCTTCTCCATTATATGAATCAAATTTTACGTTAAGCAATTCATATATTTTTTGAAATTCTTTTAAGCTTAACTCTTTAAATTCGTTCCATAATTTAACGCAATATTCATCTCCGTCTTCAAGTTTTTTAAATGTTTCTCTACACTCTTCTAGTACATTTTCATCTTGTTCACATAATTCATTTATTTTTTTATATATTTCTGAAAGCTTGTCTATTGGATTCTCGGTTAAATCATAGTCCTTACCCCACCTTTTATATCCTTCTATTAGTTTTGCAAATTGTGTACCATAGTCTCCTAAATGGTTTAGGCTCAAGGTTTCAAAACCACAGTTTTTATAAATCTTATAAAGTGAGTTTCCTATTATAGTTGTTTTTAAATGTCCAATATGAAATGGCTTAGCAATGTTAGGCGACGAATATTCTACTAATACTTTCTTTCCTTCTCCAATATTCATTTTGCCATATTCATCTTTTTGCTCATCAAATAATTCAATTGCTTGTTTTACAATTTGAGATTTATCAATATAAAAATTTAAATAGCCACTTATTGATTCCACTTTTTCAATTATTGAAACGTTGTTTTTCTGCTTTATTTGTGTATTATCATTTTCTTGCACATTTGAGTTTGTTTGTACTTCTTCATCTCTTTGTGTGTCTTTATTTTCTTGCACGTTTGAGTTTGTTTTTGCTTCTTCATTTGCTTGCTGTTTTGAACCTGCTTTTACATCATCATTAATCTGTGCTTTCAACTTGTCAGCTATCATGTTTGGAGCTTGTCTTAATATTTTTGCAAGCCTAAAACAAGGGAAGGCATAATCTCCGTTGCTTTCTTCTTTTGGAACTTCTATATAATCTTTTATGTCATTTTCAGTTAGTTCGCAACCGTTGTCAATGCTTTCCTCCTTCATGCAATTCTGTAAATTAGTATATATTAATTTCGCTATTATTTCTTTAAAATCCATAGAATTCTCCTAACCATTAATTATGATTTGATCTTTAATTCTTTGCATTTGTTTAATTAAGATCTACTCTTTAATTCTTGCATTTGTTAATTATGATCTACTCTTTAATTCTTTTCGTTTGTTTAATTATGATTTACTTTGTAATTGTTTGTATTCTTTTAATCATACTTTGCTTTATAATCATATAATTATTTAAAACTTATTCTTTTCCTTGTAATTGCTTGCGTTCTTTTTTTATTATTTTTATATAACGTACATTGCTTTGCAAAAATCTTTTGATTCTTTTTGGTTCTACTGTAATTCTATATAACCACTCCAAATGGTATTTTAAAAACATTTTTGGAGCTCTTTTTTTCATACCGCTTAATACATCAAAGCTTCCACCTACTCCAACAAATATGCCTTTATTAAAATCTTTTAAATTTTCATAAATTAATATTTCTTGATTAGGTATTCCTAAAGCTACTAAAACAACGTCAGGTTTTGCTTTTTTTATTTTTTCAAATATTTCTTGTTTATTTTCTACATATCCGTCAACTGCTCCTGCAATAACTAAGTCAGGATATTGTTCATCAATTTTTTTTGTAAATTTTTCTATTACTTCTTTTTTTGCTCCGAATAAAAATATACTTTTTTTATGTTCATTGCATTTTTCTAATAAATAATTTACGAAATCTATTCCTGTAATTGTCTTATTAATTTCCTTAATTCCAAACATTTGGGCACCTTTTACAATTCCAATTCCGTCAGGTACAATAACTGTTTGATCATCTAATAATGCGTTTTTTAAGGTTTCATTTTCTTCGGCAATCATCAATGTTTCAGGGTTCGCTGTTATTACAAACATTTTTTTCTCATCTATTAGATTTTTTTCTGCAAGACTATAAAATTCTTTTTGGCTTCCCTTATATATTTTTTGAAAATATTCTTTCATTAAAATACCGTTCCTTTTTATCCTATTTTAGTTGCTGTACTTTTCTATTATCGCGTCTACTATTTTCTTACTTGCATTTCCGTCTCCATAAGGATTCTTGGCTACACTCATTTTTTTATACTCTTCTTCATTTTCTATTAATTCTTTTGTTAAATTAAATATGTTTTCTTCATCTGTTCCTGCTAGTTTCAAAGTTCCTGCTTCAATTCCCTCAGGTCTTTCGGTAGTTTCTCTTAAAACTAAAACTGGCTTTCCAAGTGACGGAGCTTCTTCTTGTATTCCACCACTATCAGTTAAAATTAGATATGATTTGTTTATAAAATTATGAAAATCTATTACATTTAATGGATCTATTAGCTTTATTTTTTCATTACCGTCTAAATATTCTTTTGCCAACTTTCTGACTTTTGGATTAAGATGAACTGGATAAACTGCTTTAACATCATCATACATACTTACGATTCTTTTTAATGCTTTGAAAATATTTTCCATTGGCTTTCCAAAATTTTCTCTCCTATGAACTGTAACCAAAATCAATTTGTCATCTCCAACCCAGTCCAATATTTCATTTTTATAATCATTTTTTACAGTTGTTTTCAAAGCATCTATCGCAGTATTGCCTGTTACGAATATTGTATCTTTATTTTTTCTCTCTGCTAATAAATTATTTTTGCAAGCTTCAGTTGGAGCAAAATTCATATCTGCTAAAACTCCTACCATTTGTCTGTTCATTTCTTCCGGATAAGGAGCATATTTATTATATGTTCTTAAACCTGCTTCAACATGACCAATATCAACTTGATTGTAATACGCTGCTAAAGCCCCTGCGAAAGTCGTTGTCGTATCTCCATGTACTAACACTATGTTAGGTTTTTCTTCTCTAATAATTTTTTCTAGTCCAGTTAGCACCTTGCTTGTTATATCATTTAAAGTTTGATTTTCTTGCATAATATTCAAATCGTAGTCAGGCACTATATCAAATACTTCTAATACCTGATCTAGCATTTGTCTATGTTGTGCTGTAACACATACAATGCACTTTATCTCTTTTCTTGACTTTAATTCTTTTATTACTGGTGCTAATTTTATCGCTTCAGGTCTAGTCCCAAATATCAACATTACTTTAATCATCTTTACATCTCCACTTATCGTTTTATTTATTTTTTAATAGTTTATTGTCATTTATTTTTCTGTATCAAATTTTCTGTTTTGTTCTAATTAATTTTGTTATTTTCATTAATCCATTATTTTTCATTATTATATCATTTACTTTTAATTATATCATTTATTTTTTAATTTTTTATAAATGCAATATAATTTTATGTTAAATTTATTATTCATTTTCATCCTTAGATGTTCATTTCTCCAAGCTTTTTTACCAAGCCAAGAGCCTAGAAAAACATGTACTGTAAGCGAATCTTTAGAAGGATTGCAAAGTACGCCGTCTTTGTACACTTTTATTCCTTCTTTAAGCAATTGCTCTTTATTTCCTAACTCACAGCCATATTTATTTATCAAAATATTCGATACAGATATTGTATTGTTATCTTCAAATTTAAAATCCATATCAATATCATCATAGTAATCCAACATATCTTTTACAAATGGATGCTTGGCTTCAGCTCCAAAAACTGCAGTAAATGGGTAGTTTGCATTTTCATATCCAACAAATGCTCTATTGTCTAGCAAGCTGTCCAATTTATCAATTACAAAAACATCTGTATCTAAGTAAATACCACCTTGTTCATATATTGCATATGCTCTAACGTAATCACTTACAAATGCCCACTTCTTTGCTTCGTATGCTCTTTTTACAAATGGGTGCGAATCAATGTCAAAATTATCTTCGTTCCACTCGATTATTTCATAATCTTTTAAGTGTTTTTTCCATGTTTTCATGCACTTTTGGATTGCTTTTGGCTTTTCCTTTTTTCCCATCCATACATAATGGATTTTTTTAGGTATTGACATTTTTAATTGTTCCTTTCAATTTGCTGAAATGCTATTTATTCTTCAATATTCCAAATCTGTAAACAAATTTGTATTGTTTTGTTATGAAATAATATATTACTGCAATTATGAAATTTATTATAGTAAATACCACTCCTGAACCTATACAAATAGCCAAATTTGAGTATTGCTTTGGCAATATTATATAGAAGATTGCTCCTAGACAAATTATAAATAATGTGTTTAGTGCAAACCTTAAGTAATATTTCCATACATTTTCATGTATTATTTTCTTGAATATTACAAAAGGTTTTGTAAACAAATCTGCTAAAATCATTGATACTATTGTTCCAACCAACACTCCTGCTATTCCCATATATTGTACTAAAATAATTGATAAGCATAAATTAATTATTACTTCTAAAATAACAAATCTTTTTACTTCTTTAAATTTTCCTGAAGAAAATGTAAAGACTTTAAGCGGAATTTTTACAATTTGGTAAAATAGTATAATCGTAAATAGCAATGCCAATATTGTACTTGTATGTATATTTCCATTATACCATATATTTATAAATTGATTAATAAATAAGAATAATGGTACACATATTATTGTTGCCACAAAGAATACAAATTCATTAAATTCATTAAATACCTGTATTCCTTTGCCTTTTGCAGATACTAGCATATCTCCAACGCTTGACATCGTGGCTCCTGCTATTTTGTCCACTAATTGCCTTATTCCTTCTACAAAGTAATTGTAAGTTGAATAAATAACAACAAATTTTAACCCAATTACCTTAGAGATAATAATTATATCTATATTGCTTGTCACTAAATTGCCTAAAGTATTTACAAATAAGTCTTTTACGTCTTTTATCATCGAGAAATCTTTCTTCTCTTTGAAATCGACTTCTTTATAATTTTTCTTAAATAGATAATGAATTATTACATTACCTATAATACTACAAATAACCAAAGAAATCAATATTTCCGGTAAACCTAATCCGCTACATACAATTATTATTTCTACAATTGTTTTTAATATAGTCACTCCTTGAAATACTGTGTTTGGTATGTATTTCTTTTGATCAGCTTCAAATAGCACTCTATATGGAATTGTGAAATAATAAATTGCTTGACTTATTAAATAAATTATAAAAGTAATCTGTGTGTATGAAAAATCAAAGCTATTATCTTTTATGAAAAATCCTACAAAAAATGAGATAATGAATCCTACAACTAATATTAATGTTCCTACAACATTGAATATAACTTTTGATGCTGCCATTATAGAACTGATTTTTTTGTTATCTTTTTCGCTTATTGGTTTATAAAGTCTGAAAAGTAAAGCTGTTCCTACACCACCTTCTAATAATACCAAATAACTTATAATTTGTCCATATAATTGGTACAAGCCTAATTGGTCATTACCTAGAATTTGGATAAACAACTTTGATCTAAATAATCCTAATAAAAGTATCACTATTTGTGGAACTGCATCTGTTAAAAAGTTAATAATAGTTGATTTAGTTCTACTCTTCATTATTATTTACAATCCCTTTCTTCGTTTATAAAATCTCAATCTCAGGAAATATACATAAAAATTTGCATATTTCTATCATTTTATCTTTATCATATTCATTTTTAACAACTATCGTTTTAAAACCTATTTCCATTTCAATTAGTAGATTTAAATAAAATTCATCAATTGTACCTTGTTTTATTTCTTTGTTAAATTTTCTTATATCTTTGCCTTTGTAAATGAATATATCAGGCACTTTTTCTATTGTAACTTTTCTATTTGAGCTAGAAGTGTTTTTGTAAAAATTCACTAATGAATTCAAAAATAAATTATTTTTATAATTTGGCACTCTCTTCTTTACAACGAACTCAACGATTTTGCCTTTTCTCTTCTGCTCTTTTTTATGATAAATCGGTTTGTATTCTATTTTCATTTTATGTAAAGCTCTACATAAAAAATTTTGTAATTTATAAAATGGAATATTATAATAATTCATTAATGTTGTAAGAGTTCTCAATTCTCCATTTAGTACATTTAAAGTTCCGATTTCATCATTTATATAATTGTTTTCATGTATTCTATATTTCATAAAGATAAAATCTACTTTTTTTACTTTTATTATGCTTGGCTTTTCATTTTCTGTATTTATCCAAAAAGGCATATTCCATATTAGATATGTATTTTTTATACTTGAAACGTAACTTTCCTTTTTGAAAAATCCAACATCTACATAAAGATTTCTGCCTAAACTCAATTGTTGTAAAGGCAAATCACTTTTGCTATTTTTATATTGCCTTACCTTTTGAATCCCAAGCTCTGCTCCATTGTCATTAATCAGCTTCAAATCTGATATGATAGCATCATAATCTGCATTTTTACTCATGTAATCAACGCATTTTTCAAATGTAGTATTTTCATTTAGCAAATCATCTGAGTGTAGCACATATATATAGTCGCCAGTAATGTAATCAAGTGCATTAATTATCGCATTTAATTGGTCTGAATTTTCCTGATAACAATATCTAATTTTATCTTCAGCATCTTTTTCTTTTTTATAGTCTTCAATAATAAGTCTAGTATTATCAGTTGAACCGTCATCTATAATAATTAATTCCCAATCCTTATATGTCTGATACATCAATGAATCAAGCGTTTCTTTTATCGTTTTGCTGTCATTATAAGTTGGCATTATTACTGATATTTTCAAAATTACTTTAAACTCCCTTCAATCAAGTTGTACCAATTTTGTGCAACTATTTCTTTTTTATATTTTTTTGAAAACTCCCTGCCCTGCTTTCCTAAAACATTTCTTAGATTTTCATTTTCTATTAATTCTATTATTTTTTGAGCCATGGTTTCTTTATCTCTGTTTTCAATCAAATAGCCGTTTTCGCCATTTTTTATTATTTCCTTAGCTCCTTGTGCACTATCGAACGCTAATAAAGGTATGCCATAGCTTTCAGCTTCAATTAAAACGATTCCAAAAGACTCTGTAAATGAACTCATTGCATAAATTGATGAATCAAGATATAATTTATCAAGTTCTTCTTTGGTTTTGTATCCATGTAATATGACATTATTTTCAAGGTTATATTCTTTTATTTTCTGCTGTACTGCACTTTCTTCTTCTCCACTTCCGACAATATTTAAAGTCCAATTTGGATATTTTTTATGTACTATATTGAAAACATCAATTAAATCTGTATAACCTTTTTCTTTGGCCAATCTTCCAACAGAAATTATATTTTCTGAATTTAGAGTTGACACTTCCTTTGGATAATTATCTATGCAATGTGGTATGTATATACATTTTGTCTTAGTTCCTTTTAACTTTTCTTGATAAAAATCTGTAAGCTCCTGAGAAACTGGCAAAAAATAATCAATATTTTTTATACATCTCAATGTTTTATTTATATATTTTTTATTGTTATTATGATGATTATGCTCTTGTGCAATTTTAAGAGTTCCCTTTTTAGCGTACTTCCCAACCCAAGCATTATGAAAATATCTTGTTGAAATTATTACATCACTATCTAGTTTTTTTATAGCATCAACCATAAGTTTTTTCCTTAAAAATAGCACCTTTGCACTAATAAATGATTGCTTAATAATTTCAAAGATATTCAAACTTTTTATTGCCTTCTTTAGTTCAAGTCTATTTGGTTTTAAATTATTTTTTAAATATGTAACTTTCACTCTTGGATCAATCTTGAAAGCAGAACTATCTTGCAACATATAATTTACTATGATTTCTACGCTATAATTTTCACATAGCATATTGCTTAATGATATGATTGCATTTTCTGTTCCGCCAACGCCTAGGTGCAATGCTAATATAGATACCTTTTTCATATTAATTCCATTTCTTTCTTGCTTTCAATTCAAGCTAATATTGTTTATATATAATTCTATAAATATAATAGTGTTCGCACCTTGCTGTCGCAAATTCCATTATGCCTTCATGGCTGTGCAATTAATATACTTTGTGCAATACATAATGCCATTCGGCGCTTGTATGTAATTTGCTTCATTCGCCCTTCGCTAACGCTCCGGTTGGGCGCTGCGCGGTTGCTTCAACTATTATATTTATAGAATAATATTACATCCAATCATAATCTTTTAATTTAAATAACAATTGAATTAAAATAACACTTATAAATATTCCACTTGCTGGAGCTGTGAGTACGTGACCTGCGAGCAATGCGGCTACAAAGCTTATAAATACTGAATATATCATAAACCATACTTCTTGATTTACTATTGCTTTCTTGAATTTTTTTATTAATTCTTTTATTACTAATATTGCAAAGACTACAAAAGGTATGAAATACAATATAAATCCTGCAATTCCGTCGCATATTACAATGTCAAAATAATCCATTTCTATTAATTTTAATGGTTGTACTATATACCATTTCTCAGTCATATAGCCTATTCCAAATATTTTGCTTTTTACATTTGCATTTTTGTATAATTCTAAATTATCCCTTAAGAAATCATCTCTTCCGCTGATGAGTGAATCTTGTCTTTTTTCTTCTTCTTCCTCTTCTTTTTCTTCTGTATCACTTTCGCCTGAAGTTTCATTATTTTTATTGAAATTAAATTCTATTTTTGGAAATGTAACTCCATTGGTTAGTTTTATATTTTTTCCTACTGGAGAATATGGTACAAAAATGAACGATATAATTATTACCCCAATTGTAACAAGTCCTTTTTTTAAGTATTTCATCTTGTCTTGCTTTTGAGAATTTTCACTTTCAGCATTGCTGATGCTTTTAGTACTGCCCATACTTTTTTCTTCAGCACTGCTACTTTGTTTAGCTATATTGCTGCTTGTTTTTGTACTAAAAAATTTTACTACACATACAATTAGAGTTATTACTGCTAGACCAATTGCGCCAAAAAATGGTGCTTTTGTGCCCATTTCTAATACAGAGAAAATATATAATGCAAGTGTAATAAAATTAAATATTTTTCCTTTTTCGCCATTAATCAAGCTAAGTACTAAAATCGGAGCTGTGCAAGACATGATTACTCCGATTTCATTTGCAGCGTAGAAAAGCCCAATTGTACCTTTTTTATCCGGATAAGTGTTATATGCTACACCGAAAACCCTTGCTAATAATATAACTAGAGCGTAGCCAAATAAAGCATAAATTATGGTTTTATTTTCTATTTTAATATCATTTTTTTTGAATATTGGTATTAAGGCAATAAAAATAATTGGTAAATAAAATGTTTTTACTATTCCTTTTATTTGAGTAAACATCCCTGTCATACCAAAATTTGCATAGCAATTTACTAGGAATAATATTAAATAAATAGCTAGAATTGCGTAATATATCAGCATTGTTATTCTATACTTTTTATTACTGATAAAAAGTGCATAGATTGCTGTTGCTATCATGAAAAATGTTCTTACAAATATTCCTAGTGTGAGCATTTCATTTACATTTCTAACTAACAAAGAAGTTATCACATCTATAATTGGTTGAATTAAAATGTAAAAGACTATGATTTTTTTGATGTTTATTTTTTTTGTCATTTTTGCCATTATTCCTTTCGCCATTATTCCTTTCATTGTGGAATTAATAATTATATTATTAATTCCCAGTTGCATTTAATTAATTAAATGCGATTTATTGTATTTATAATTTTCTAGTCTCCTAGACAAATTCCTATATTTCTTGCAGTTTCTACAAGTTCATCATCCATTGTAACTAAACGAACATTGCTTTCTTTAGTTCCACCTTCAACTGCACCAAGCTCTTTATTATTTCCTACCACATCTTCTAAAGGTACATAATCAAGCTTGCCATTTTTTATAACTGTAAGCACTCCAAATTTTCCTTCCATTGCAAGCTCCATAGCTTTGGCTCCATATTTTGTTGAAAGCACTCTATCGTAAGCTGTAGGCGTTCCACCCCTTTGCATATAACCAAGTGTTGTGCATCTTGATTCTAGTCCTGTTAATTTTTCTAATTCTTTTGATACTTTGTCTCCAGCTCCTGCAAATTTTACTGCTATTCCTGTTCCGTCGCTAACATTACTATTTACTGTTGAAGCAGTACCGTCTTTAGGCTGTGCACCTTCTGCCACAACAACAATGCCGAATTGCTTTCCTTTTGCAATCCTTCTTTGTAAGCTTTGTGCAACTTTATTTATATCATAAGGAATTTCCGGAATAAGTGCAACATCAGCACCACCTGCAATTGCAGACTCTAAGGCAATCCAGCCTGCATATCTTCCCATAACTTCTAGACACATTATTCTGTGATGAGTTTCAGCAGTCGTATGAAGTCTGTCTATAGCTTCAGAAGCTACTGATACTGCAGTATTGTATCCAAATGTTATATCAGTACAAGCTACATCATTATCAATTGTTTTTGGAACTCCAATTGTTTTTATCCCTTTGATAAATAAGTCTCTTGCAGACTTCTGAGTACTATCTCCACCAAGTGTAAATACACAGTCAAATCCGTCTTTCATTACATTTTGAACACAAAGGTCTGATAAATCTCTGTATTCCACTGTTCCGTCCGGATTAGTTACTTTGTAATGAAAAACTATTGTATTTGTAGATGAACCAATTATTGATCCACCTTTTGGCAATATTCCGTCAGCCATTGGATTAAAATCTAATCTTACAAATTTATTTTCAAGAAGTCCCTTATAGCCGTCAATAAATCCATAGCACTCTATTCCATAAACTTCACATGATTTTTTTATGGCTCTAATAACTGGATTAAGTCCAGCAACATCCCCACCATTTGCTAGTATAGCAACTCTTTTTAACATTTGTTTACCTCCTAATTATATGTTAATTTTAACATTTTTTATATTTCTTGATCATCTAAATCTATTTTTTTATCATTTGTTGTTTTCTCTGTATTTTGAATATTTCTTGCCTTTTTATATTCATTATAAATTCTTTTCCATTTTAATGGATCATATAATTTATTTCTTGTTTGTACTATCCTTAATGCTTTGTTTATTGTATCTAATGCAATTTTGTCTTCTTTCAACTCTTTTTTATGTAATTTTAAATATCCTTCTGAGTGTTTATATATTTTTGCTTTAAAAGCCGCTTCTGATTGAACTAATACTTGTAATGTCTCATCTTCTCCTTCTATTAATTCTTTTATTTCTTCTATTTTATTTAACATATCTTTTGAATCTGATTTTTCTATTAATTTTCTTGCTTTCCCTATTGCATCTAATTCTTTATTTTTTTCTGTAAAGATTTCTTCAAAGTCATCTTCTGTTTCATCTAATTTTATTGATTCTACTCTTACAATTGGTTCTTTTTTTCTGTCTTTATTTCTTTCTTCTTCTGCGATACTCCTTAAACTATTCATTGCTTTTACATTGTCAGGTTCTATCTTTAATACTTTTTCTAATAATTCTTTTTCTCTGTCTTTATTTCTTTCTTCTTTTGCGATTCTTATTAAACTATATATTGTTATTACATTATTAGGCTCTAATTTTAATATTTTTTCTAATAATTCCTTTTCTCGTTTTTTATTTTGCTCTTCTCTTGCAATTCTTATTAAGCTACTCATTGCTATTGTATTATTAGGCTCTATTTCTAATATTCTTTCTAGTAATTTCTTTTCTTGATCTTTGTTTTGCTCTCTTCTTGCAATTTTTATTAATCTACCCATTGCTTTTACATTATTAGGCTTTAATTCTAATAATTTCTCCAGTAATTCCTTTTCTCGATTTTTATTTTTTTCTTCTCTTGCAATTCTTATTAAGCTGCTCATTGCTATTATATTATTAGGCTCTATTTCTAATATTTTTTCTGATAATTCTTTTTCTCGATTTCTATTTTTTTCTTTCCTTGCTATAATTATTAAATTAATCATCGTTCTTGCATTATCAGGATCTACATTTAATATTTTTTCTAGTAATTCTTTTTCTCGATTTCTATTTTTCTCTTCTCTTGCAATTTTTGTTAACGTATACATTGCTATTACATTATTAGGCTCTATTTCTAATATTTTTTCTGATAATTCTTTTTCTCGATTCCTATTTTTCTCTTTTATTGCTATACCTATTAAACTAATCATTACTTGTACATTGTCATTTTCTACTTTTAATATTTTTTCCAGTAATTCTTTTTCTTCTTCTTGATTACCTTTTTGTTTTGCTATTAGCATTTCTAAAGATAATATAACAATTCTATTTGATTTTGGGCTTAATTTATTAATTTCTATTCTTGCTTCTTCAATGTTTCCTTCTTTTATTAGTCTTTTAGCTTTTTTTCTTATTTCTATTTCTTTTTTCCATTTGTTCAAAGTTGAAATAGATATTTGAGTATCTTTACTTATCTGTTCTAAGTCTTCATTTGCTTTTATTCTTTCTTCTATCTCATTTTTTACTTTATAAGAATACATTGAAAATTCCCCCATAGTCATTTATTATTTTGTTCTTTTGCGAAGATTTTCCCTATTTTTCTCTGCCTTGTTTTTCTTAGCAATCTTTACTATTAATATTATTACTAACAAAAATAGTATTACTGCAACGGCAACTAAAAAGGCTATTGCTTTGTTTTCATCTTTAAAAAATTCTGTAACATAATCTTTTGCTTTAATAAAGAAATCATTATTTTCTACTTTAGTAATAATTGTTTTTTCTACTGCTACATTTACTGTGATTTCATAAACTGTAGTATCTTTTCCGTTTCTTAAAATAATTGTAATTATATTTTCTCCTGACTCTAAGCCTGTGTTTCCTATTACTTCAATTTCTGCACTTTCAATAGAAGCAACTGCATTTACATTAACATCAGTACTTTCTCTATCACTTTTCATATTAGCTGTATATTTAAAGTTCAAATCACTTAATGGCTCATTTATAGTGGCTTTATCAATACTTAATTCTGTAAGCTTTAAACCATTATCTTCCTGTTTGGTTACAATTATGTTGTATGTTTTCGTTGTTTTATTTTGTGCTGTTACAACAATTTTAATTGTACTTTCCTTGTTAGATAATCTCGTATTTCCACTTATCCTTTTAGTAGCCTTTTCGTTTTCAGTTTCGGCATTTACTTCAAGTGAAGATACACTTGTTGGCACAACTAGATAATAATTTAATGTATATTTATTAAATTCAGGTGACAAGGTATATCCTTCAACTGATAAAGATTTTAAATAATTGTTTGCTTTTTCACTTTGTATGGTATTTGTAGAGCTACTAGTAGCTTGCGAAAAATTAATTCCACTTATTAAAAAAATTATTGTTAATATACTGATTAATACAATGTTTGATTTTTTCATTTTATAATTCCTTCCTTAGTTCAAATTGTTTGACAATAATTGATTTTTATTTATGTAAAATTGCGTATTTTTCCTGTATAAATTTTATCATAAGATAATAAAAAGTCAATACAATATTCGCTTATAATTTTATAAATACATGAAAATAGTTGTTTTTGAATACGCCGCGCAGCGCCCAACCGGAGCGTTAGCGTAGGGCGAATGAAGCAAATTTCATACAAGCGCCGAATGGCATTATGTAAGCTTTATGAAGTAAATTAATTGCAAAGCCATGAAGGCATAATGGAATTTGCGACAGCAAGGCATGAAAAAAACAACTATTTCCATGTATTTTTATATTTAATAATTATATTTTTTATATTTAAATAATAAACTTTGTAATTGCTAGTCCATCTCCAACTTCTAAAATTTCAGTGGATAAATTCGGATTTTCTGTAACATTTTTTATATATTCTCTTAAATGATTTACAGCAGTTCTTTGTTTGTGCTTGTTATAATCACTCATTACATAACCTTTATATAAAATATTATCTGCAAAAATTACTCCATTTTTATTAAGCATCCTCAAAGCGTGTTCTAAGAAAAAAGGATATTTTGTTTTAGCAGCGTCAATAAAAACCATATCATATTTATTGTCCATTTTAGGTAATATTTCTACTGCGTCTCCTTCATAAATATTAATTACATTTTCTTTTTCCATTATTTTTATATTTTCTTTTGCTTGTTTAACCATATTTTCGTCACGCTCTATCGTATCTATTACTCCGCCTTCGCTTAAAAACTGAGAAAAACATATTGCAGAATATCCTACTGCTGTACCAATTTCAAGTATTCTATTTATCTTTTTATTTTCCATATATTTTTCAATAACTTCTAATGTGTCGTCCATAATAATTGGTACATGATTAGCTATCGCTCTTTGCTTTATTTTAGATAATTTATCCATTATATATTTGCTCCTTTAGATTTTTACATTATTCTATATTATATATTAAGTTGTCAATTTTTTCCAATACTCATATAATTTAATAGCACATTTTTTATAATACTATTTTAATCAAAATCAAAAAAATATAATAGTTGTAGCAACCGCGCAGCGCCCAACCGAAGCGTTAGCGAAGGGCGAATGAAGCAAATTACATACAAGCGCCGAATGGCATTATATATTGCATAAAGTACACTAATTGCATAGCCATGAAGGCATAATGGAATTTGCGACAGCAAGGTGCAAAGACTATTATATTTTTTAAGATTTTGAATATATAGTAACAGAAAATTATAATCATCCACAATGTCTATTCTTTAACTGTTCTTCTTGCTTCTCTTTCACGTGTTTTTGTATCCAATATTTTCTTTCTTAATCTAATATTTAAAGGTGTAACTTCAACAAGTTCGTCATCTTCTATAAATTCAATAGCTTGCTCTAATGACATATTTAAAGGTGGAACTAGACGAAGTGCATCATCTGAACCTGATGCTCTAGTGTTAGTTAGATGTTTCTCTTTGCATACGTTTACTGATAAATCTTCATATCTTGGATTTATTCCAACTATCATACCTTCATAAACTTCTACACCTGGTTCGATTAAAAGTTCTCCCCTTAATTGTGCATTATATAAACCATAAGTAATTGATGTTCCTGCTTCAAAAGCAACTATAACGCCTTTTGTTCTTGATTGGATTTCTCCTTTATATGGCTCATAATCTTTAAATACACTTGCCATCCTTCCTTCGCCTTTTGTATCTGTTAAGAATTCTGTTCTATAACCAATTAATCCTCTTGAAGGTATTTCGAATTCTATCTTAGTGTGACCGCTTTCAGCAGGTTCCATATTTACCATTTCAGCTTTTCTTTTTCCTAATTTTTCAATAACAGTTCCAACTGAATCGTCAGGAATATTTACGCTTAAAACTTCAATAGGTTCGCATTTTACACCTTCAATTTCTTTGAAAATAACTTTTGGACGAGATACTAAAAGCTCAAATCCTTCTCTTCTCATAGTTTCAATAAGAACTGATAAATGTAATTCTCCACGACCACATACTTCAAAACTATCTGCCTTATCTGTATCGCTAACTCTTAATGAAACATTTCTTTCAAGCTCTTTTTGCAATCTATCTCTGATATGTCTAGAAGTAACAAATTTACCTTCTTTTCCAGCCAAAGGTCCGTCATTTACACTAAAAGTCATTGAAACTGTTGGTTCATCAATATTAACGAAATCGATTTTTTCCGGATGATCTACATCACAAATTGTCTCTCCAATGTTTATATCAGGGATTCCTGAAATAACTACTATGTCTCCGGCTTTAACTTCTTCAGCTTCAACTCTTTTTAATCCTTCATAAGTGAATAATTTAGCAATTTTGCCTTGAGCAACATCTCCATTTTCCTTGCAAATGCTAACAGTTTGACCAGCTTTTATTGTACCACGTTCTACTCTACCTGAAGCCAATCTTCCAAGGTAATCATCATAACCAATATTAGAAACTAGAAGTTGTAAAGTACCGTCAATATCACATTTTGGTGGATCAATTTTTTCAACAATTGTATCAAAAATGCACTTAACATTGTCGCTCTCATCTTCTAAATTCATTTTAGCAATTCCATTTTTAGCAGACGCATATATAACTGGAAAGTCTAATTGCTCATCATTAGCACCCAAATCAATAAATAACTCTAGAACATCATCTACAGCTTTTACAGGATTTGCACCAGGTCTATCAATTTTGTTGATAACAACAATTGGTTGTAAATCTAGTGCTAAAGCTTTTTTTAAAACTTCCCTTGTTTGAGGCATTGGACCGTCAAATGCATCAACCAAAAGTAAAACTCCGTCAACAGTTTTAAGAACACGCTCAACTTCTCCTTCAAAATCAGCATGTCCTGGAGTATCAACAATATTTATTTTTATATCATTATACATAATTGATGTGTTTTTAGAAAGAATTGTGATTCCTCTTTCTCTTTCCAAGTCGTTAGAATCCATTACTCTTTCTTCAACTTGTTCATTATCTCTAAAAACGTGACTCTGACGTAAAAGTGCATCAACCAATGTTGTCTTTCCATGGTCAACGTGCGCAATAATTGCAATATTTCTTATATTTTCGTTTATCATTTTCTTACCCTCTTTTATTATCTTTTCTTATTATGATTTTTTGTTTTTTATTATGGTTTTTGTATGTTTTTTTTGCTTATTTATTTTTAATTAAGACTACTATACTCATTGCTCGTGCCTTCTAATTCTTTTATAGAAAGTTCGATTTTTTTCTTTTCCAAATTTATATCTATTATTTTAGTATTAACTTCTTCTCCAATTTGTAACTTTTCTTCAGGTTTAGAAATCCTTTCTTCACAAATTTGAGAAATATGTATAAGACCGTCTACTCCTTCTGTAATTTGAGCAAACACTCCAAAAGGCATAAACTTTCTAATTTTTACTTTTACAATGTCTCCTACTTTATAATTAATACTTTCCCAAGGATCTACACCTTTTCCTTCATAAGACAATTTGATTCTCTTATTTTCTTTGTCTAATTCTTTAATAGTAACATTTATTTTTTGACCTTGTGTTAAAATATCTTGTACTTTGGCATCTCTGTTCCATGAAATCTCTGAAATGTGAAGCAAGCCTTGGACTCCATTAATATCAACAAATGCACCATAAGAGCATATACTTGACACAATACCTTCGTATTCCTTTCCAACTTCAGCATTGCTCCAAAAGTCATTTTCAGCTTTTTCCTTTATTTCATCTAAAACAGCTTTGCAAGAACCGATTATTTTACGTTCCTTTGGATTGTATTCAATAATTTTAAATCTTACTATGTCTTTTTGACCACAAGAAAGTGAGTTAGGAATAAACACTCTAATTCCATTTATATTTATAACCAGACCTTTGTCAGTAACTTCGTTAACTTTTTCTTCAAAGATTTCGTTGTTTTCTACTTTTTCTTCAAACTCTTTTTTTGCTTCTTGACTTTTTAATCTTTTGCAAGATAAAAGTACGTTACCCAAACCGTCATTTAATTTTAGAATTTCAAATTTTATTTTGTCTCCAGCTTTCACTTCTTTAGCAGGATCTACATTTTCATCATACGAATACTCAGATTTCGGAATTATACCGTCAGCTTTGTAATTTAAGTCAACAAAAATTTCTCCCTTGCTACTTACATTAATAACTGTTCCTTCTGTTATTTTTTCTAACTTTTGATTTTCGTTCATTGAATTATTTAATAACTCTTCAAATGAGATATTTTCTTCGTTCATTAAAAATTTTATTCCTTTTATACGTATATTTAGGTTTTTAGAAGGTTACCTATAAACCTTTATTAAATCATTATTTTGTTATATTTTACTACTAAGTCAACATTATAATTATACCGTAACATTGACCGTTTGTCAACATAACAGATTGTATAAAACTTATAAAATTGCTTTTAGCTTTTCACTTGACCAACTGATTATATAAAAATAAATTGATGTACGAAAATTTCGCACACCAATTCACTTAAGATTTAATTTATTTCATATAAAGTACCACACGAAAACCTGTAATCATACTATAAGCACTCTTTAGAGTATCATCACCTTCGGCATGAACTACAGGGCACTCATTTCCTGCATATTTAAAGCTTCCACCACGAAGAATAACATACATTGTACTATCTTTAATATTGTGAGCAGTCGTCCATTCCCATACATTTCCTGCCATATCATATATATTATATGCTTTGAAATCATTACATACACCTGTTGCCAGTTCTATTCTGGTTTTGTACGTTTTGCTACTTTTTTCATAACTTTGATCAGCCTTTGCTGTTACTGAACTTTTATTATATGTTGAAGCATAATCCCATGTGTCTTTATCTTCATCACTATTTAAACCATGTTTTGCCCAAAAGCCATTTATTTTTGTATAATTTGTTGTCGTATTATTATAATAGTTTCCCCAATTTGTTGAATTTGATATTGTTTTTCCAATACTAGCAAATAGATTACAAATCACATTCCATGCTTGACTGTCTACTAAATAACTTCCTACACTATCTTTATTCTTATCTTTATACATATTTTCTGCTACTATTTTAGCGCTTGCTTGGCTTATATAATTCCATACTGGTTCACCTTTTTTACTTACTGGTGATAAATTTTTTATTGCATCTAATCCAGCTTTATTTGTCTGGCCCCTATTAGAATGATCATATGTTAAATCGCCTTTAACATAAAAACCTGCATTACTTGGAATTCCTGCTTCATACCTTGCTATATAAAATCCACCATATTTTCTTATACTTTCTTTTGCTTTACTTGTTTGATTTTTCTCCCAACTCGAAGTTATTGCACTTATTCCCGAATCACCTGAAGCACCACTATTGTATTCGTTATTTACATTTGTAATATCAGCACTTGTATAATCATCACTCCACGCTAGTCCATTGCCTGCAGTTGATGTTCCATTTGTTTCATACGGAGTATTATGACTCCAGCCTTTATCCATTACATCATTTTTTGCATCTTCATATTCTTGTTCTGTACATGGTATCCATACAAATTGATTTCCGCCACCACTATTGTTTAAGTCATCTCCTGAAACATCTGATATTACAAATCCTGTTTTTCTATTTCCACCTGCATAATAGAATCCCTTTGGTATTGGTATTATATATCCTTTTCCATCTGACGTTGGTGTTACTATACTTGTATCCCAATTTTTATTACTTGGTATCTCTGTTTCTTCTCCTGCACCTTTCAATCTTGCTTCCATTTCTTCTTCTAAATCTTGTAAACCATTTTCTTCTTCATTTTGGGCACCTTCATATTTTTCTGTTGCTTGTTTTGTTTTATCAATTAATCCATTATCTCCCAAAGTTAGATTCAAGGTGACTCCTGCTAAAATTAACATTATTATGATTGTAATTACAAGTGACAGTATAGTTATACCTTGCTCTTTTTGATTTTTCTTCTGTTTCATTTTTACCTCCTATTTTACATAAAGAACTACTCTAAAGCCCATAATAGCATGGCAAACAGTATTTAAATCATCATCGCCTTCTGCATGTACTATTGGATATCCGTCTCCGGCATATTTAAAACTACCACCACGTGGAACAACATACATTTTATCTCCATTGATGTTATGTCCTGTCGTCCATTCCCATACATTTCCTGCCATATCATATATATTATACACTCTAAAATCATCACACAAACCTGTTCCCAATTCTATTCTGTATTTATATGTTGTACTAGACTTAGTATAAGTACTATCAGGTTTAACATTAATATTACCTTTTTCATACTTTGATGCATAAGTGTCCCATTTATCAGCATCTGTCAATCCATATTTTGCCCATAAACCATTTATTTTTGAATAATCTGTTGATGTATTATTGTAGTAGTTTCCAAATTTTGTAGAATTTAATATTGTTCTTTGCGTATCTTTTGTTCCTAATACATCCTTGAATAACTGACAAACACGATTCCATGCCTGACTATCTATTAAATAACTTCCTACACTATCGTTATTCTTGTCTTTATACATATTTTCTGCTACCGTTTTTGCATTTGATTGGTTTATGTAGTTCCATACTTGTACACCTTTTTTGCTTACTGGTGATAAACCATTTATTGCATTCAATCCTGCAGTATTTACTTGTCCCCTATTTGTATGATTATATGTTAAATCGCTATTTATATAGAAGCTTGCATTACTTGGTACTCCTGCTTCATATCTTGCTATATAAAATCCACCATATTTCCCTGTACTTTCTATTGCTTTACTAGTTTGATTTTTTTCCCATTTTGAAGTTATCGCACTTATTGTAGCTTCTGGTACACTTTTAGCAACATATACATCATTTACCTTTTTGATATCAGCATCTGTATAATCATCACTCCAAGCTAAGCCCTTTCCTGTAGTTGATGTTCCATTTGTTTCATATTGAGTGTTATGACTCCAATTTTCATCCATTACATCATCTTTTGCTTCTCTATATTCACTTGCAGTACATGGTATCCATACAAATTGATTTCCACCAGCACTATTTTTTAAATCATCTCCTTCTTGATCAGAAATTACAAATCCTGTACTTTTATTTCCACCTGCATAATAAAATCCTTTGGGCACTGGTATTACATTTCCTTTTCCGTCTGATATTGGTGTTACTTTGCTCATATCCCAATTTGATTGGTTTGGTGCTTCTGTTCCTGCATCTTCAAATTGATCATATAAATCATCTTGAAAATCTTGTATTCTGTCTTCTTCTTTTTCTTGAGTTTCTTCATATTTTTCTGTTGATTGACTTGCCTTGTCAATTAATCCATTGTCTCTAAGTGCTGCATTTAATACAACTCCTGATAAAATTAGCATTACCAATATAGTTACAGATAGTGCAATTATAGTTACACCCTGTTCATTCAAAATTTTCATATTATTTTTGTATGAATTTTTTGTTTGTATTTTATTTTGATTCATTTGTTTTTCCTTTCTATTCTATTTTTTTCTCATTTTTACTCTAGTAATTTTCTATAACTCATAAAATATTATCGATGTGTCATGAAATATCAATACTTCTTCAATATTTTTAATTTACCCTATTTTGCTTTTTTAATTCACATTTTCTATATTTTGTATTCGGTTTGTTCCGACTATTTTTATTTTACCATTACATTTTTTCACTGTCAATTATTTTTACAACTTTTGCAATTTATAAAAATAATCGTAAAAGTAAAGCTACAAAAGACAACAAAAAGCCACGTATTTTAGATTAAACTAAAACACATAGCTTCTATTTCTATGTTTCCACCCGTTTCCTATTATATTTAAAACATTCAAACTGTTGATCAATGATGCCATTATATCTACTAAAGTAATTTTTTCTAGACCGATTAACAAATATATGGTAGAATATGGTGTGTGTGTGTGTGTCAGACTGTTGAACAATGAGCCTATTATGTCTACTAATACGACTCTCTCTCTCTCTCTCTCT
>CANQJG010000004.1 GCA_947624185.1 uncultured Clostridia bacterium
TGTGTGTGTGTGTACTCTCGCAACGCTTTCAAGCTTTTTCATCTTTTGTTTTACTCCTTTTATATTTTTTCTTATGGTAATAATATTCCTTTTACTAAAATTAATTTTTACAATTATATTTTACAGTATTTGATTTTTGATTGTCAATAATTTTTCGTTTATTTTTTATATTTTTTTCATTTTTCTATTGTAAAATTTTTTCGTTTGATATATTATATTATGAGAAGATTATTGCTTTTTTACAAAGGAGGAACTTATGGCTCGAAAAACCAAAGATGAACTAGAAAATGTTGAAGAAAATATAACTCAAAAGAAAACAAGAAAAACAGCTGCTACCAAAAAGACAGCTGCTAAAAGTGTTTCCACGAAAGAGCCTACTTCCAAAAAAGCTGCTGCAACTAAGAAAGCTACTACTACAACTAAGAAATCTACCGCAACAAAGAAGCCAACCACCACTAAGCAAACTGCTACTAAAAAAGCAGCTACTACATCAAAGAAGACTACTATAAAAAAGACAACCACTTCTAGGAAAAAAAGCAGTACCCCAAAGGCTGATGCAGAGATTATTCAATTGAAACAACCTGAATATTATGATTTGCCTTACAGATACAATGATACTGTCGTTAAGGTATTGGCTCAAGAGCCTAACACGTTATTTGTTTACTGGGATATTTCTGATAAGGATAGAGAAAATTTTGAAAAACTTTATGGAAAATTATTTTTTTACAATACTCGCCCAGTTTTAATTGTTCATAATTTAACTGATAATTATTCTTTTGAAGTTGATATAGATGATTTTGCAAACAACTGGTATGTCCATGTTAATGATTCAAAGTGTCAATATTCTGTTGAACTTGGTAGACGTCCAAAATATGACAAACACGAATCTGTACCACTAACCTATCTCAATGTTGCATTTTCTAATACGGTGGAAATTCCTAATGATCATATTTTATATTTTAGAGATAATGATAAAATTTATTTTAAAAATATTAAAACGAATCATGTTACTGAAAAAGTGATTAATATAAAATCTGACTATAATAGAGTTAGAAGCATTTATAAAAATTACAACATTTCTGATAATTCTGACAGATTTGATTTCAATAATCCGTCTTCTCAGAATCCAACATCTACATTTTTATAATACACGCGTAACACAGCGTGTATTTTCATCAATATATATTTAGAAAGAAAGGAGTGAAACTTCTATGAAAAAAGAAACAAAAGGCTATGTAAGTTTCGTTTTACATGCACATTTACCTTTTGTTCATCATCCTGAGAGTGAAGATTATTTGGAAGAGCAATGGCTTTATGAAGCAATTTCTGAGTGTTATATTCCATTAATTTTAAATTTTCAAAAGCTTGTTGATGAAGGTGTAGATTTTAGATTTACCATGTCTCTCACTCCTCCATTACTTAACATGCTTGATAATAAAATGCTTATGAAGAGATACATCAAGTATTTAGAGAAGCACATTGAGCTTTCTGAAAAGGAAATTAAGAGAACCGCTGATAATCCTAGAATTAATAAATTATCTCATTATTATTTTGATAAATATTCTAATGACTTACATATTTTTAGAGATGTTTATAATTGTAATTTAATTTCTGCTTTTAAGAAGTTCAATGATTTGGGAGTCCTTGAGATTATTGGTTGTGGTGCTACTCATGGATATTTTCCTATTTTATATGTAAATGAGAAAACCGTTAGAGCTCAGATTGCTCTTGGTGTTCAAACTTATAATAAATATTTTTCTAAACCTTTGAAGGGTTTTTGGCTTCCTGAGTGTGGATATGTTCCTGAAGCTGACAAATACCTAAAAGAGTTTGGTATTGAATACGTTTTAGTTGAGACTCATGGCATTTTATATGCTGATCCTACCCCACTTTATGGTACTTATGCTCCAATTGTGTCTCCTGAAGGCGTGGTTGCTTTTGGTAGAGATTTGGAGTCTTCTAGACAAGTTTGGAGCTCTATTAATGGTTATCCAGGAGATTTTAATTATAGAGAATTTTACCGTGACATTGGATATGATGCACCTTATGATTACATCAAGCCTTACATTGCTTCCAATGGTGTTAGAGTTTCTACTGGTATTAGATACCACAGAATTACTGGCAAAACTGAGAACAAAGATATTTATGATATTAGGTGGGCTTGGGATAGCATTGAGAAACAGGCTGGACATTTTTTTGATTGCAGATGCAAACAAATTGATTATCTATCTCAAAATACTGAAAATCCACCTATCATAGTTTGTCCTTATGATGCTGAGCTTTATGGTCATTGGTGGTACGAAGGTCCTAATTGGCTTTACACTCTTGCTAAAAAAGTTTATTATGATGATTGCAATTTTGCTTTAATTACTCCTAGTGAGTACATAGAAAAATATCCTAATATGCAGATTTCTACTCCTTGTCGTTCTAGTTGGGGTGCTAAAGGTTATAGTGAAGTTTGGCTTAATCCGACTAATGATTATGTTCACAGACATTTACATAAAGCTGGCGATAGGATGTGTGAGATTGCTAATAGATATCCAAATGAGCCTGCAAATTCTCTTAAACGCAGAATATTGAACCAGTGTGCTAGAGAATTGGTCTTGGCTCAGAGTAGTGATTGGTTATTTATTATTACAAATGGAACTATGGTTGATTATGCTAAAAAAAGAATTAAAGATCACATTGGTCGATTTACAAAATTATATTTTTGGCTTATTGATGACAAAAATCTTATTGAAAATAATGAACTTTCAGATGAGAAATTATCTTTTTTAGAGTCTATTGAACTGAAAGATCCGATTTTTCCTGAAATGGATTACACATTATATTTATAGATTTATAAATATATATATATATATTTTTTTTTATTTATTATTTATTTATATTATTTATATTTATTCATTTATATATAGAGAGATTTTATTACATAAATTTTAATGACATAGAATTTACTAAATAAAAAGCCTAGTGATTTCTCACTAGAGCTTTTTGTTTTCTTTTTACACTTTTATTTCATGCTTCTTTTCGCTATGTTCTTATATTATTCTGTTTTGCTTTCTATTTTAATGCGTTTTTTACGTGTTATGCAATTTCTTCGCTATCTATTTTTTTATGCTTTGTTACCTTTTTCTTTTTTACTTTTTCTTCATCAATTATTATTTCAGGCTTTTTATTTTCCATTACTGTTTCTTTACTTATCAAGCATTTTGATATTTTAGGATTTGAAGGAATTTCATACATTACATCTCTCATGGTTTCTTCCATAATTGAACGTAATCCTCTAGCTCCTGTTTTTCTTTCTATTGCTTTATCAACTATTGCTTCTAGTGCTTCATCGCCAAAATCTAGCTCTACTCCGTCCATTTCGAACAATTTCTTGTATTGTTTAACTAAAGCATTTTTTGGCTTTGTCATGATTTCTATTAAAGCATTTCTGTCTAATTCTTTTAATGTTGCTATGATTGGCAATCTTCCTACAAATTCCGGAATTAAACCAAATTTCAACAAATCTTGTGGTAGCAATTCTTCAAATATTTTATATTTATCAACTTCTTTTGCTGATTTTATATTTGAACCAAATCCTATTGCTTTTTTACCTACTCTGTCTCCTATTATTTTTTCAAGTCCTTCAAACGCTCCACCGCAAATAAATAGAATATTAGATGTATTTATTTGGTAGAATTCTTGATGTGGGTGCTTTCTTCCCCCTTGTGGTGGTACTGATGCATTAGTTCCTTCTATTATTTTTAATAGAGCTTGTTGCACTCCTTCGCCACTAACATCTCTTGTAATTGAAGGATTTTCTGATTTCCTAGATATTTTATCAATTTCGTCAATATAGATTATTCCTTTTTCTGCTTTTTCTATATTGTAATCTGCAGCTTGGATAAGCTTTAACAAAATATTTTCTACATCTTCTCCAACATATCCCGCTTCAGTTAATGTTGTTGCATCTGCTATTGCAAATGGTACTTTTAATATCCTTGCAAGAGTTTGTGCTAGATATGTTTTTCCGCAACCTGTTGGTCCTAAAAGCATTACATTACTTTTTTGAATTTCTACATCATTGTCTTCGTCTTCATTTTCAATTCTTTTATAGTGATTATAAACTGCAACTGAAAGTGTTTTTTTAGCTTCGTCTTGACCTATTACGTATTCATCTAATACTTTTTTTATTTCTTCCGGAGTTGGAAGCTTTACATCCCCAGCTAGTGTGTATGTCTCGTCGTCATCATCAGCATATTGATCTGTTTCTATAATTTTTTCACATACCTTTATACACTCATCACATATATATACGCCTGCTGGTCCAGCTATCAATTTTCTTACTAAATTTTGTGTTTTACCACAAAATGAACACTTTATTAATCTTCTATCGTTTTTGTCAGCCATAATAACTCCTTATATTATTTTCTTTTGTCCATTATTCCGTCTATTAGTCCATATTCTAAAGCTTCTTGAGCCGTTAAATAATGATCTCTTTCTGTATCTTGTTCTACCTGCTCTATAGGTTTTCCAGTTGTCTCACTAATTATTCTATTAATTCTTTCTCTTGTTTTTAACATTTGATCTGCATGAATTTTTATTTCAGTTGTTTGACCTGATATTCCTCCACCTTGACCACTTATTAATGGTTGGTGTATTAATATTTCAGCGTTTGGTGTTGCGAATCTTCTTCCCTTTGTTCCTGATGTTAGAAGAAGTGCTCCCATACTTGCAGCCATACCTATACATATTGTTGTTACTGGACATTTTATATAATTTATTGTATCAATTATTCCCAATCCGTCTGTTACAGATCCTCCTGGTGAATTGATATATAAAGATATTTCTTTATCTGGGTCTTCTGACTCTAAAAATAATAATTGTGCTATGACTAAACTTGCTGATGTTGGATTAACATCTTCACTTAAGAATATAATTCTATCTTTTAAAAGTCTTGAAAAAATATCAAAAGACCTTTCTCCCCTTGATGTTTGTTCTATTACATAAGGTACTAAACTATCATTTAATTCTTTCATCATTTTTCTTCCTTCCTTGCCTTCATTTGTTTATATGTAGAAGGCATTTTTTCTGATATTTGATAAAATTACATGCATAATTCTAATTGTATATTTTATTATATTGAACAACTATAATTTATTTGCAAGTCTATTTTACAATATAATGGTTTTTAATTTGGCAGTCCATATAAATTATTACCATTTTTTTGTTTTATAAACTTTATTTAACCATTTTAGCATTATCTAAAATTAATTTAACAGCTGCTTCAGTTTTTGATGATTCTTCTAGGTATTCTTTTAATTGCTCATTTTTTTCAACTTCTTCTAGCTTTCTGTTATACTGCTTAGCCATTTCTTCCATTTTTTCTTTAACATATTTTTGGTCAGCTTCTATTTTTTCATCTTTAACGATTTGTCCTAGAACTAGACTTGTCTTAACATTTTTTTCTGCATCAGCTCTAAATTCTTTTCTCATTTCTGTTTCAGTTTTGCCGACCATTTTTAGATATTGGTCTAACTTCATGCCTTGATATTGTAGTCTTTGGCTAACGTTGTCAACCATATTATCAACTTCTAGTTCTATCATGCCTTCAGGGATATCTATTTTTGTATTTTTACAAACTGTTTCAACTGCACTATCTTCTATTTCATGCTTTGCTCTGTGTTCATTTTCTTCTGTCATTTTATCTTTTATGCTCTTTTTGAATTCTGCTAATGTATCAAATTCACTAACATCTTTAGCAAATTCATCATCTATTTTTGGAAGTTCTTTTTCTTTTATTTCATGTAATTTAATATGGAATCTAGCATCTTTTCCTGCTAGGTCTTTTGAATAGTAGTCTTTTGGAAATGTAACATTTATATCTTTTTCTTCATCAATTTTCATACCTATTAATTGCTCTTCAAATCCTGGGATAAATGTTTTGCTTCCAATTGTTAATTGCTGTCCTTCTGCTTTTCCACCTTCAAATGGTACATCATCAACAAATCCTTCAAAGTCAATTGTTACAATATCTTGATCCTTTGCAGGTCTGTCTTCAACAGATACCATCCTTGCATTGTGTTCAGCTCTATGATTTAATTCATGTTCAACATCTTCGTCAGTAACTTTATATTCTACCTTTTTTACTTCAATTCCTTTATATTTTCCAAGCTTTACTTCAGGTCTTGTTGATACAATTGCTGTGAAAATAAGGTCTTTACCTTTTTCCATTTGAACTATATCAATGTTAGGTTTGCTAACAACGTCTATTTTATTATTTTTTATTTCTTCATCATATATACTTGGTACTAAGTCATTGAAAGCATCTTCATAAAAGATATTTGCTCCATAATATCTTTCTACCATTTTATAAGGTGCTTTTCCTTTTCTAAAACCTGGTATGCTAAAATACTTCGCACTTTGTTTGAATACCTTCATTATAGATTCTTCAAATTTTGCTGCTTCTACTGTAAATGTTAATTTTAATTCATTTTGATTTTCTGTTTTTTCTTGTTTAACGCTCATTTTAAATTTCCTTTCTTTGCTTCAGAATCTATGATTCAATAATTTTCATTGAATCCATGAAACTGAGTATTTATTCACTTTTATATTCTTTCATAATGTGACCATATACTAATTATTTTAATTATTTTTTCTTCTTCGTAAACTTGATATACCAATCTATGTTGTATATTTATTCTTCTTGAATAAGCCCCTTCTAAATCTCCAAGCAATTTCTCATAAGGTGGTGGATTTTGAAAAGGATTTTGCTTTATAATTTCAACCAATGCCTTTAATTTATCATTTAATCCCGCAGATTTTATTTTTGGTATATCTTTTACTGCATTTTTTCTATATACAATCTTATACATATTTATAAATTCACCTTTTCTTCTTCAATACAATCATCTATTGGTTCCTTTAAGCCTTCTATTATATCCTTTTTTAATTTTGGCATTGAAGATATATATATAGTTTCCATTAAATTGTTATAATCTGTTTCTGATAATATAACAGCATTTCCATTTTGTGTAGTAATGTTTAACGGTTCATTATATTTAATTGTATTATTCAACAACTCTTGTACATCTTTTATAAAATTAGTAATATTTGTGGTAGTCATTTTAACACCTCCTTATTATTTGTAACAATTTGGTGACCCCTACGGGAATTGAACCCATGATTCAGCCTTGAGAGGGCTGCGTCTTAACCGCTTGACCAAGGGGCCATAACATGATTATTATACTATAAAAATGGTTCTTAGTCAACTAAATCTATACAGTTTTTAAGAATTTCTTTTAATCTTTCATTTTGCTTTGTTAAATATAAATATCCAATTAATGCTTCAAAGGCGGTTGAATACATATAGTCTTCTGCTGAAGCATGTTTTGGTAAATGATGATTTTCTACATTTCTTCCTCTTCTTACGATTTCTTTTTCTTCTTCTGTAAGCTCCAAGGCTTTTAGAATATTAGCTTGTTCAGAAGCTTTTACATATTTAATTGATAATACATGCATTTTATGTGGATTTAAATTTGTTGTGTTTGCTAAATATGTCCTTACATAAAATTCATAGACACTGTCTCCCACATAAGCCCATGTTAGTGGAGACATCATATTGATTTCTTGTTCATTTTTAGTTAATAGTTCTTCTTGAAATTCCATTTTCTTCTCTTTCTTTTTTTATTCGCTTTATTTTGATTTTCCATTTTTTATTTTTAAATTATTAATTAATATCTTATCTTAACTTTCTATAATTTAATTATATAGCAACTTGATGTTAGTATAATCTATGTTTTTTCTAGTGTTATTTTTCCTAATTTTCCATTTCTAAAGTCATTTAATATCATGTCAGATATTTTCTGTTCATTTATTCTGCCACCTGAAAGTATTGCACCCTTTTTTCGTGCAATTGTATCTCTTATTCTTAGAATCAAATCTTGATTTTCATAATTATTTTCTATGTCATCATCTACTTCTTCGTTGTTTATACTTTCTTTAATATTATCTATATCAATATCATATCTAAGTTCAACTTTTTCCTTATAATTTTCTACAAGTAGTTTTAGTAAATTATATGCAACTTCTTCATTATCTATTGCGTTTTCGCCTATTGTGTTTAAAAATGCCAAATGCATTGCAACTGCGCTATCATTTAGTCTTGGCCACAACATACCTGGTGTATCCATTAGTTCTATATTATCGTCTATTTTTATCCATTGCTTGTCTTTAGTTACACCTGGCTTATTTCCTACCTTTGCTACATTTCTTTTGGCTAATACATTTATGAAGGTTGACTTACCTACATTTGGAATACCTACAACCATTACTCTTACAGGTCTTCCAGTTCTTCCTTTTTGTATGTATTTATTTTCTAATTCTTTATATGCTTCTTTTATTTGAGCAATAACTTCTTTTATCCCTTTTCCATTATTTGATTCGACCTTAATACATGGAATTTCTCTTTGCTTATAATATGCTATCCAATTATTACTTATATTTTCATCTGCTAAGTCTGATTTATTAAGCACAACTATCTTTTTCTTATTTTTGCAATATTCTTTTACATCCGGATTTTGGCTTGATAGCGGTGCTCTTGCATCTAAGACTTCTATTATAATGTCTATTAATTTTAAATTTTCTAGTATTTGTTCCTTGGTCTTTTTCATGTGACCGTGGATACCAGTTGATAGCAACCGATGAAGCCTCTTTTGAGTCATCTATATTATTATTTAATTTACTATTTTTTCTTTGCATTTTTTTACCTACTTTTTTATTATTTTTACATCTCTTTTTGATTTTGACTTATAAATTTTATAGTTCAAATTTTTTGTGATTTAATTTTTTATATTCCAATTTTTTGCTTTTTCTGTTATATAATTTATACTATTATATCACATTTATTACTTTTTATAAAGTCTCATATACATTTATTTCCATAAACTTTTTTACACTAAATATAGTAATCCGAGCACTAATAGTCCATATACTAAAATTGAACATAATAATATTTTGTCTGAAAGTACAACATCTACAGGATCTCCATAACTATCTTTTTCAACTAACATACTATATCTCATACATATAATCATTACAAAAGGAACTGTTAGCGTTAAATGGTTTCCACCCCCCCATTTCACTATTTCCACAGTCCACAAAGAGTAAAACACTATTGTTATTGCTAAACTCATATACATATTTTTGTCCAAAAACTCTTTATTGTAGTATTTTAGCACTTTTCTAGCATTTTTGTCTGTCTTTATTATCTCATTTCTTCTCTTTCCAAGTACTAAGTAAAATGACATTGAAAGAATAGTTAAATACAACCAATCAGAAACTTCTACACCTATTACTGATGCTCCATATACTACTCTTATTAAAAAACCAAGCACTAAGATAGCGACATCTAGTAAAGGTATATTTTTTAGACCAAAGCTATAGCCTAGATTTAATACTAAATATAACGCGAGTAATGCTACGGTATAAATAGATGCTTTTAAACATATTAATCCAACAATGGTTAAAGCTAATAAAAATACAATTAAAAACATAGCTTCCTTAATACTAACCTTTCCTGAAGCTATTGGTCTATTTTTCTTTTTTGGGTGAAGCTTGTCCTTTTCCACATCTTGTATGTCATTTACAATATAAACAATACTGCATACTAATGAAAATATAACAAATGCTAGTATGCATTTTAATAACATTGGAATCTCCAATAATTTTTTACTAAACACTAGCGGAAAGAAAATTAAGAGATTCTTAATGTAATGTTTCATTCTCATTAATTTCAAATAATTTTTTATTTTTTCCACATTATCACATCCAATCTATTAGAAAATTTTTTTCTTGATGCTATCATTGACTATATCAAAAATACATATTAAAGTCAATGAAATGTGGCAGAAAAAGAACCCTCTTTGTTAAATTTTTGTATGACAATCTAAGTTTATATCATCCTTTGTCTAACAATTTGGGTTCTTATTATTTTTTTACAATTTAAGTTCACTTTATGTATATTAGGTACTTTTTATAAATATTATTTTCTATTGAACTTATATTAACTTCTTTTTTTCTTTATATAGAATACTACTGAAAATACAAAAGCTATTGATATTAAACTTATTAATATTATTTTGCCTACTTTTTCGCCTGTTTGAGGTAGTGTCTTATCTTTTACAGTATTATCTATATCTTTTATTTTTAGTACATTTGAATTATTTTGTTCTGTTCCAAGATTTTCTTGGTTTTCTAAATTATCTTGATTTTCTGATGTTTGACTATCTGCTTCGTCTTGGCTTTCTTGAGCTTCTGATGTTGCTCCAGTTGTACCTGTACCACTTTGATTTCCTGATGTTTGACTATTTGCTCCGCCTTGGTTTCCTTGAGTTCCTGATGTTGTTCCAGTTCCACCTTGATTGTTTGAATTGCTTGAGCTTCCTTGTCCTTCCGAATTATTATTTCCTGTTCCTGGTGTGTTTTGATCTCCTGGAGTGTCATTTTCTGTTCCTGGCGCATCTTGAAGTCCCGGAGTTTCGTCCTTCTCTTCTGTATCGCCTTGAAGTCCTGGAGTTTCGTCTTTTTCTTCTGTATCGTCTTTATTGTCCTGTCCTTCATCTTCTCCTGGATTTACAGTAGTACCTGGTGTTGTATTTCCTTCGTCACCTTTTTCTGTCTCACCTTCGCCTGTTTCACCCTTTCCTGTTTCATCTTCTCCGCTTTCTGGCTCGTCTACGTCAGGTAAAGGTTCAAATATTTCAGGTCCGTCCGGATTATTTGGATCTCCATAAGGATTAGATGTTGATCTTATCCAGTTTACATGTGCTATTGCTGTTCCGCTATTTCCTGCTGCGTCAGTAAATTCATAAGTAAATTTTCCATTTGTTTTGAATATATATGCTTTTCCTTCTTCATTATTTTCATTATGTGCATTATTTGTTACTGTTACATCTTCACTTGGAATAAGCCTTGCTAATACTTCTTCATAAGTTGGATCTGTTGTACTATATTCAACTGTTGCAGTTGGTGCTTCTCTATCAATCCAATCAACTTTTGCTTCTATTTTTCCTTTCTTTTTATGTGTTGCTTTGTCTACAAATTCAAATGTAAATGTGTCATTATCAGTAAATTCATAAGTGTCTTTTCCGTCATTATTTGTTATTTCTACTTCTACACTTGTATTTACTAATCTTGCTTCTACATTTCCGTTTGTTGGATTTGTTGTGCTATATGCAATACCTGCTGTTATATGTGGATTTTTTTCTACGTCTTCATATATATTAAACATCCTTGCTGTCATGAAACTTCCGCCACCTGCTGTTGATGTTCTGTCTCCTGATATTTTAATATATTGAACTTCTTGTGAGTCTTCTACTTCAAAACTCTTAATGTTGTTTTTACCAAAGTCTATATCATTTTGGTTTCCAACGTATGTTAATCCTTCTCTTTTTGATAGTTCTACCCAAGTTTTTCCGTCCATACTTCCATATATTGTTGCATCTATTAATCTACCATTTCCGCCACCTGCTGGTACATATTCTACAGCTGATAAATATATTGGCTCATCTGTTTTGATGATAATGAATTTGTCGCTGTCTTTACCGTTCCAATTTGAGTGCCATCTTGTATTATAGTTACCGTCTATTGTATTGGCTGCTTGACCTGCATGACCTGGTTCTTCTGATGAAACATCTTCTATTGATAGATGTGATACTGGCACATATCTTCTTTTTAATGTTTGACTATCTTCTTCGAAGTGATATGTTGCTGGTTCACTTGCCATCATTGTTCCTGATGCTGGTTGTCTTATTTGTATAGTTTTATTTCCTGACAAGTCAGGTGATGCTTTTAAATATGTAGTCCACTCTTCTTCTTCGCCACTACGTGATTTATTGTAATATCTCCATTGTGTATTTTCTTTAACTCCTATTAGTCTATTTTCCATATCGTTTGCATATACTTCAAGATTATCTTGTCCTGTAATGTCTATTTTATATAGATTTACATCATCATAGCTTGTTCCTACAATGTGAACATATATATCATTTTCTGCATTTATTTTTGATAACTCTTCATCTGTCAATGGTCTCTTATGGTCTTCATCTGCAGTAAATGTAACATCTGTATAATCTTTAGAATTATTTGATTTTCCATTTACTGTATAATCCCAATGAATACCTACACCGTCAAATTTATCTGATAATACTATACTTCCTGCATCTTCTCCGTCGAAAGAAAATTTAGCAAGTTCTGTATCCATTTGTCCTAATAAGAACTTAGCTACAGTTCTAGTGATTGATGGTTGCATAACTAGATTACTTTCGTTTGGTAATTCTGATCCTTCTGTTAATATACTTGTTTGCAACATTGTGAATTTGAATTTATATTCATTGCTTACTAAATGCTTTCCAATAAGATTTGTTAAGTTATACATTGGAAGTGGGAAAGCTTTTAGTTTTTCTGCCATTTCTGTTGCTAATTTGTAGTATTCTTCTTGGCTCTTATTTTCATCTTTTTCATATAACTTAATTAGTCCGTTCCATGCGTCTATATTATATGATTGAATTTCTAATGCTTCTCTATATAGTTCTTCTTGCTTTTTTGAGTCTCCTTCAAAAGAGTTTGCAAGATATACTTTTTGCATTGAACGTACATAATCATCATAATGGTTTAGAGCTTCTTGGGCTAATACTATATAAGATGCTGCCCAACCTTCTACATAGTCATCGCTACCCCAACCTAGTGGCATTCTAACAGCTAGTTTCTCTGTTTTTCCTGATTGTGCCCAACCACTAACGTCGTTGTCTATTGTCCAATATCCATTACCATTACTATCTTTTCTATAATAAATAAGTGCTGCGTGTCCTGGCTGACTGATTACTGATGATGGTGCACCATGTACACCACGTATATTTGATCCTATCTTTGATATTCCACCACATACAGCTCCGCCTTCTATATTCATCCACAACTTATACACATTTGGTTTATAAGTTATTCTGTATTGTGTAAATGGATATCTATATTTTTCATCCCAAAAATCTTTTTTATCAGGATCATGAAATTCTTCTCTTGCATAGTCTGGCCATATATATTTCATATAATGGTGTGGTTGCAAGAATTCTTCTTCTTTATTAGGATTTTGATCTATGTAATATTGTGTATATTCATTTAACCATATAATTTCTTCGTCATCTATTATGTTATTTAATACATAACGCATTTCTTCTACTTTTAAACTTTCGAACATAGCTGTATAATCATATTTTGTTGTCCCATCTTCATTTTTAGATATTATAAATTGATCGTTTTCATGTAATTGTTTAAATATTTCGTAACGTACAACTGGGTCTGATTGGTTTTCAGGGCTTGTTGTGTCCATCCATAGTGCTACTTGTGCTGAGTGAGTTAATGATAAAGTAATCATCATTTTTCTATATAACTCACCTTTTACTGTTCCATGGATTGTTTTTTCTTTAATATCTAAATCATCTTTATGAGCTGTATAAAGCTTTGTTAATGCTTGTAATGATGATATGTAGTTACCGTCAGGTTCTCCACCATATATGTATAATCTCATATTTTCTAAGCTTGTCATTAGCCACTTTACAGTTGTCATATAATCTTCATCACATTTTACAAAGTCTAATAGAATTTTGTAATCTACATTTTTTACAAATTCTCTTTGCAATAATGCTAATTCAAAGTCGCCTTCTATTTTACTGCCTTTTTTTACATAATTTTTTATGGCTTCATCATATTCTTGCACAGTTTTAATAAAGTCAACTTTAGCGTTGTCTTCTATTTCTTTATATCTTTCTTTTACTAACTTTGCATCTGCGTAGACTGCTTCGTCATACCACTCAGCCCACCAGTTTTCACTATTTTTGTATGCTACTAATTTTAAATATTTTTCACCTGTGATTGTTATCGAAACTTCTTTTGCATTACTCCAACCATACATTATTTCTGATTCATACTTTTTATCCCAATTTGTATTATCTTTTGATGTATATATTGTGAATTTTACACCTGTGTTGAAGTAATCACTTTGTTCACTTATATCAACACCTAAAAAGGTTTTGAAATAATCAAAGTCATAGTTTCTTAAATCATATATGATTTCAGATGATGCCCATGCTGTTACACCTTTTACAAATGTACGTGATTCATCATTTACTTTTAATTCTATCATTTTATCACTGTCATTTTTGTCAGTTTTTATCAAGTGTCCTGATGCGGCATGAGAATTATCCATGTATTGCATATCAGATAAATATAATTTATCTTTTGATGCTGCCATTACTCCTGAATTTGAAATTTTTTCATTACCAACAAATAATATAATCATTAGAAAAGTAAAACAAATAGCCAGCTTAACTAATAAGTTGGTTTGAATCTTTTTGATTGCATTAATCAACATTTTACATCCTCCTAAATTTATTATATATACTATCTTTATTTTACCATTTTTACACAAGATTGTCAAATTTTTATGTTAATTTAATTTGTAAATAATATCCATTTTTTTATAAAGTTTTATATTGATTTTTATCGGCTCTTTCATCTAATTTTCTATCTAAATCTTCATTAGCATAAAACCACTCTGTTTGCTTATCGACTGGCTTTTTAGTTTTATCTGTTAAAAGATCCATTAAGACTACAATTGATAATATTACTGCAACTAATGCAATAAAAGCGTTAAAGCTATTGGTTACTGATACTTGATTTCCTTTTATAATTGGCATAACACTATTATATAAATATACTCCATAATAGCCAAAATTTGATGCCAAATATAAGAATCCCCCAAAAACCTTTCTTTTTATGAATAATACTATGCAAACTAGAGTTATAAATAATAATATAATTTCTATTGTTAAATCAATTGGTGCTACCATAAAACTTTTTCCGTTACCTGCCATATATGCTACAACGACTCTAAATCCCCAAAACATGACCATAAACATTGCTATCATATAATTTGCAAACGTTTTCATTTTTACTACCTTTCTTCATCCAATAAAATATTTCGTTTTGTATTAGATTACTCTTCATCTACAAAGTTAAATTCATCTTTAAACTTTTCTTTAAATATTTCAAATACCTTATTTAGCACTTCATCATCGTCTACACTAACATATGATTCTTGATCAGAATCTGCATCTTCAAATTCTTTATCTTCTTTTAATATAACTACTTCATCTGATTCTTCATCTTCTATATCTTGTACAGGTAATAGAATAACATAGTTTTCTCCTTCATATTCAATTAAATCTAAAAATTCAAAATTTACGTCATTTCCTTCTTCATCTTTTAAAGTTACAATATTATTATCTAAATCTTCTCCCTCAATCTCATTGTCTTGAACCTCATTGTTCTTCATATTTTCTTCATCCATATTATTTTCCTCCTTATTCTTATGTAAATAATACATATTTTATATTATTATGATATACTAAATTTTATTTTTTATCAATATATTTTACATAAATTTTCTAATTCAATTTGCATTTGTTTTACAAAATTGCTTTTAAATTTTCATTTAATAATTTTCATTTGATAATTTTCAATTAATATAATTTTTTATAAATTTTGTAATTATTTAAAATTTTCCTAACATAAGTGTTAGTTTCCTTAAATGGTATATTTTCTATGTCACTTCCGTCTGCTTTAATTATTCCTTGTTCTATCCATTTGTTTACATTTCCGCTTCCTGCATTATATGCTGCTAATGCAACTTCATCAACATTGTAAATACTTCTTAGATTTGCATAATAAACTATTCCTAATCTTATATTTTTTTCAGGATTATATAAAGTTACTCCTGGCTCATAATCCATTATTGTATTTTCTGCTACTTCTCTTGCCGTTTCATCCATTAGTTGCATCAATCCGCATGCTCCCTTATTTGAAAGTGCTCCTTCGTTGAAATTGCTTTCAGCTTTTATTATAGAATACACTAATAGTGGATCTACATCATATTCTGCCGAATATTTTTCTACATATTCTTTATATTCTGTTTTATAAAATATTTTTAAGATATTATTTGTATTAATTATAACAATTACTATTATAATTATTAATGCAATTAATATTTTTCTCATTAGATCTCCTTAAATTCTTTATAGATTCACCTTGCTATTTTGCATCATACCAGCTTTTTGCATCTGTAACTTCTACTTTTAATGGTACCGATAATTTTGTGGCATTTTCCATGCTTTCTTTTAATATTCTTGTTGCCTCTTCTTTTTGGTCTTCTTTTACTTCTAATATCAATTCATCATGAACTTGTAATACTATTCTTGCATCTAAATTTGATTGTTTTAATTTTGTATATACTGTGTTCATAGCTATTTTCATTATATCAGCTGCTGTTCCTTGTATTGGTGTGTTCATTGCTGCTCTTTTTCCAAATTCTCTGATTAGATAATTGCTTGATTTTAACTCTTGTATATATCTTCTTCTTCCAAAAGATGTTTCAACATAACCAGTTTCTTTAGCTTTTTCTGTTATATTGTCCATGTATTTTTTTATGCCTTCATATTTTTGCATATAACTTGCTATATATTCTTTTGCCTCTTGCTTTGTCGTTCCAATTTGCTCTGCTAAGCCAAAATCAGTTATTCCATATACTATTCCGAAATTAACTGCTTTTGCCTTTGTTCTTTGTTCTTTAGTAACTTTTTCTAATGGAACGTTGAATACTTTTGATGCTACTTCTCTATGAATATCTTCATCTTGTGCAAATGCTTTTATCATGTTTTTATCATTTGCAATATGTGCTAATACTCTTAATTCTATTTGTGAATAATCGGCATCAATGTACACATAACCTTTTTGTGGTTTAAATGCCTTTTTTATTTTTCTGCCAAACTCTTCTCTACTAGGAATATTTTGCAAATTTGGCTCTGCTGAGCTTATCCTTCCTGTTGCAGTAATTGTTTGATGAAAATATGAGTGTACCCTTCCTGTTTTAGGATTTATATATGGTAACATACCTTCTACATAAGTTGAGTTTAGCTTTGAAATTGTCCTATATTCTAATATTTTTTCTATGATTGGATGTGTTTTCTTTATTTTTTCAAGTATTGCTACATCTGTACTATAACCCTTTTTATTTTTCTTTGCTCCTGGAAGCTGTAATTTTTCAAATAATACATTTCCTAATTGTTGAGTTGAATTTATGTTAAATTCTTCTCCTGCTAATTTGTAAATTTCACTAGTTAGTACATCTCTTTTTGCTTTTAAGTCGTCTCCAAATCTTATTAATTCTTCCTTGTCTACAAACATACCAGTATATTGCATTTCTCCTAATACAGTAATTAGCGGGATTTCTATTTCATTAAATAACTGTAAACTTCCTTCTTCCTCTAGTTTATCTTTTGTTACTTTATATAATTCTTTTATTGCTAATACATATATTCCTATTTCATTTTTGTCTTCTTGAGTTGCATCAAATAGATTTATCTGTTTTTCAGGAACTAATAAATTAATATCTATATTTAAATATTGCATGGCAATTTCTGATAATTTGTGTTTTACACTTGTTGGATCAATATCATATCCTGCTATTTCTACATCGTATTTTATACATTTTGTACTTATTCCGTTTTGTTTTAAAAGCACATAATCTTCGCTTAAATTATATCCAATCTTTGCTATATTTTCATTTTCAAAAATTTCTTTTAGCTCTTCTATTTTTGGATTTCTGACATAACAAACAGTTTTGCTACTTTCTTCATAAATTCCTATTCCAATTATATTTTTCTTTATAATTTTTTCAGAATCGTCTGACTTTTCTGTTTCTAAGTAATATATAATATTATCTTTTATATTAATATCTTTTATACTTTCTTTTGTTACTGTTTCTACTTTTAATTCTTCCTGCTCTTCCTTCTTTTCTTCTTCTATATCATTAAGATTAAATCTTTCCATAAATCTATTAAATTTGTAGTATTTAAATAATTTTATGACTTCTGATTTATTCCACTCTTTTACCTTTAAATCTTCTATTGTAAATGGTAGATTTGCTTTTGTATTGATTCTTCCTATTTCTTTTGATAGCTCTGCAAGCTCTTTATTTTCTAGTAATTTTTCTCTTAATTTTGGTTTAAATTTATAACATTTTTCATCTTTTTCAATTTCTTTATATAATCTTCCTATTGTTCTATATTTCACCAAAAGTTCTGTTGCAGTTTTAGGGCCAATTCCTGGAACACCTGGTATTTCATCAGAAGAATCCCCCATTAAAGCTTTAAGTTCAATTAATTCTTTTGGAGATAAGCCATATTCTGCTTGTATTTTTTCTTTATCATAAATTTCAGTTTCAGTCCTTCCCATTTTTGTTCTAGGAATTCTAACTATAATATTCTCATCTACTAATTGAAATAAATCTCTATCTCCTGATAAAATATATGCTTTCAAATTTTCATTAGAAAACTGCTTTGCACAAGAACCTAATATATCGTCACCTTCATAATTATCCATTTCTAAATAATTAATGTTCATACTTTCTAGTATTTCCTTTATTTCAGGCATTTGTTCTGCTAATTCATCAGGCATTTGATGTCTATTTTTTTTGTATCCTTCATATAATTTCTTTCTCGAATTCGCTCCTGTTTTTGAGTCAAATGCTACTAAAATATAATCAGGTTCAACTTCGTCTAGATTCTTAAATAATACGGCTAAAAAGCCATATAATGCATTTGTATATTTTCCATTATCTGTTGTCATCATTTTATTGCTCATAATTCCATAAAAGGCTCTGTTCATTATAGAGTTTCCGTCAATTAGTAATAATTTTTCCATTTGCTAATTTCCTTTCCTGCATCAAGCTTCATTTTTGAAAATAACAAAGTATCTGATTAAATTTACTAATATACACATAAATTTAGTGTATCTTCATCAAATATTAGTTGTTCAATAGAATATTCATCCCAATCTTTCGTTTTAAAGTATTTATACGTTTCTATATTTTCTTCTATCTCCATTAAGTCACGTTCTAAATAATATTCAAGTATATGACGTCTTGCGTAGATTGTAATCAATGCCTTTACTGTAAAACTGTTATTTGGAAAATTCCTAAATGTAGCTTGTGGATTTGCATCATAATATATACATATATTTTTTATTTCGTTTCCTGTTTCATTTTCATATTTTTTTACATCTGTAACAATTTTTTGTAAATATTCTTCTTCTAATTTATTTGAAATACTTATCATCACTCCATTATTTATGTAGGTATATGCATCAACTGCCAGAATTACTCCAGTTATTAATGTAATAATAATTTTATTATCTATTTTTTTGCCTAACATAATTACTGATATTCCAATAATTGAACCTACTGCAGTAGTAGTTCTTGCTGCCATTCCGAGTGTCATTTCTTTAACATATGTTGCTGGAATAGAACAAGCTAAGATTGCAATGATAACAGCAAAAATATATTTCAACGTATATTTAATATCTTTTGTAATTAATAAGCTTATTGTAGATACCATAATAACTGTTATTATAAAATATCTTGGATATAAATTCCAATCGTTTATTAACACAACTGTTGAAATATGTAAAAGACTTTTGTCAAACCAGATGCCTATATCTCTGCTAGTTTTTGCATCAATATTATAGTTAACAATTTTAATTATTACAACTTGAACTAAAACAGCAATTATACAGCACAAACACATCAATACAAATTGCTTTATTTTTTCTTTCCATGAACTATCTTGGAAAATTATAAATAATGCTGTCACCGTTATGAATATATTTATAATTCCCTGATAACAAAGTGCTGCAAGTGATACCGTTATAATTGGCAATATTTTTTTATTATCTATAACAAGCGTTTTTGCAGCCATTACACAAAGCAAACTGCCCAAACTCATTATTCCACTTTCTACATAAGCCAAGTGTTCTATTGATAGTGGATTAAATAAAATTAACATTGATCCTATAAGCATTATGCCTTTTTTTAATAAACTGTCTTCTTTTTCTGCAAACACATTATATATAATATATGCCGATGATGATAAACAAACAATTGAGAAAACAGCCATAAATACCGTTAAAGCTTGGAGTGGAATGTTTAATAAATATCCAAAATATAAAAATAATGCAATTACAATGCGTCCTTCATTAAAATATCTATAACAATTATACCCTTTTTCAACTAACATTATATATGTATCTGGTACTGTGTGAAACTTTATAAAATTAGAACATAAAATTATACTTAATATTAGTATTATCGAATAAGTTATAATATTTTCTTTTTTTAATTTAAGCTTATTTTTTATTTTTTCCATTTTTCTTTTCCCTTTTGTTTATTTAATTATTATCATTATTCCTGCTTTTCATTGTATTCATCTAGGAAATGATGTACTTTTCCATTTTCATTATATTAGTCTTGAAAATGACCTGCTTTTCCGTTTTTCATTGTATTCATCTAAGAAATGATGTACTTTTCCATCTTTTCTATAAGAAATTAATGTGTCTAAATTCACATTTTGTGCACTTCTAAAAATATTTATATCAATATTATCATATACTTTTCTTAAATCTTTAATCAAATTTTTTATTTCTTGCCTTTTAGAACCTACTACATTATTTCCAATATTATTCATGTCAACGTTTTTTTGAAGATTTGCATTATAATTTTGTGTCAAATTAGAATGATTTTTTTCAGTAACTTTGCAGGCACATTGAATAAATTCTAACCCATTTCTATCTTTCCAACTAATTATATCACCTTCTTTTACATAATATAAAGGTCTAATTAGTTCCATTCCTAGATGAGATGTACTGCGTACTTTTGGCATCATAGTCTGCATTTGTGCTCCATAAAGCATTCCCATTAATATTGTTTCAATCACATCATCAAAATGATGTCCTAAAGCAATTTTGTTACATCCAAGCTCTTTTGCCTTTTCATATAAATATCCCCTTCTCATCCTTGCACAAATATAGCATGGATGATCATCAATTTCTTCAACTGCATCAAATATCCTTGTTTCAAACATTGTTATTGGAATATTTAATAATTCTGCATTAGATATTACTTTTTCTTTATTGATTTCATTGTATCCAGGATTCATTGCTAAAAATACAAGCTCAAAGTTCATTTTACCGTGTTTTTTCAATTCTTGGAAACATTTTGCCATAAGCATGGAATCTTTTCCACCTGATATGCATACTGCAATTTTGTCCCCTTCTTGTATCATTTCAAATTCTTGGATACCTTTGATAAACTTTGTCCATATTTTTTTACGATATGTTTTAATGATGCTTCTTTCTACTTCTTGATATTTTTCCAATTATTGTTCTCCCTTTAATTTTGCTATTCGTCTTCTTTTATCATATCAGAAAACTTAAATTCCTGCTTTCCTTCTCCTATATCAAAATTAGCTGTATAATCATAGTCTGTAATTTTTAAATTTACTGTAATACCGTCTTCTTCAAATTTTAAAGTCGCATTTACATAGTTTCCCCAAGAATCTTGACCTGAGTATTCGTAAACATCTCCTCTAATTCTTGCGTTTCCACTAATACTGGCTTCTCTTGTCCTTCCATAATTAAATAGGCTAAATTCAACTTTTGATATGCTGGTGTTTTTGATTTCTAGTATATATCCAAGCATAACTTCTTCTTCGAATATTTCATCCATTTTCATTTCAGTCTTATCATATGTTCCACAGTATTTAGCTAATTCTTCTATCTTTTTTTCACGTATCTTTTTTTCACAATTTGATATTTTTTCTTGACTGTCTTTATATTCTTTTATTTCTTCTAATATTGCGATTGCTTCATTATATTTTTCTTCAGTTATCAAATTTTCTGCTTTGTTATATTTATTTTGCGGAATAATAACATTTTTCGTGACTAATATTGCAATTGTTGATATTACTGCTAAAATCATTACAATAATTAAAATTTTAATTATTATACTATTTTTCTTAGAGTTTTCGCTAGTTTTAGATTTCTTTTTAACTCCGTTTTTATCTTTTTTATTTAATGCCATATTAATTGTATTTTTTATATCTGTAATAACACCTATTTTTCCTAAGTCCAACGCTTGCAAATGTGCAAATTCTTCAGGCAAAAGATATGGATCCATATCTTTAAATGTAGGTATCAATGTTTTATCTTGATGATCTTTTGCTAAAGCTAAAAATCTACTCCACTCATTTTTTACCCATACAGATTCAAAATTTTCTTTTTTAGTTCCTACTACTATCATTATTTTTGATGAATTTAATGCTGAAAATATGTATGGTTCATAGTCTACACCTAATTTGTTTTCTAGTGTAATTTTTGAGAAAAAAACTTTATAGCCGTCTTGGGTTAAATTATTATAAATATCCTGAGCTAATACACTATCTTGGGTTCTTTTTCCTTCTTCGTCTGTTTCTTTATAACATATAAAAATATCAAATGGTTTTTCTTTACTTGCAATTTCTATTGCCTTTTTTTGTATTTCATCTATTTGTTTAGCTTCTTTCTCATATAATTTTTTCTGTTCTTCATCTGAATATTTAATTGCCTTTTTATAATTATCATTTAAAAATATAGATACTGTTTTCGTTCTATTACAAGTTGGAATATATTTATCTGTTTTTTTATCTTTTATGTATTCTACTCCATATTCACATAAAACCAGTTGCCAATATATTTCATTATCTGTGTCATCTATATTTAATATTTCCTCAAATAATGCTTCTGCCTTATCATATTCATTGTTTGATCTAAAATGAGTTGCTCTATCATATAGTTTTGCCTTTTGTTCATTTTGAACTTTAGGCAATACTTGCTCAGTTCCACAATATTGGCAAACTGCGACTTTATGATTATCCTGTATATCTAAATCTCCACCACATATTTTACATTTTAATTCCATAAAATTCCCCTTTTAATACTTACCATATATCATTAAATATTTTCTCATCCCTGCATAAAATGAATCATCAGTAACTTCTTCACCAGTTCCTACCATATAAGTTGTTTCTCCTATTGTTCCTTCATCAATTAATTTAGTCCACTCTTCAGTTTCACTACCTAGGATTTTTTTAGCTTCTTCATATAAATTCATTGGAACAGTTAATGATGACATATCTCCACTTCCGTATTCGGCTGGTGAGCATACTACACCTGAAACATACCCATCTGAACCGTCATGATATATTTCTATTCCAATTACCTTTGGTGTCTCATACATGTCATTAAATAACCAACCAAGTCTAATATAGCTATTACTATCTCCGTCTCGTTGTTCCGTTTCTTCCATTTCTATTCCTTCTATTGAATTTCCTACTTTTTCTATAATTTTTGAAGCTAAATCATCGGCTTTTATATTAAATGTATATCCACTACCTGCTATAAAATCCTGCCTTAAAATAGATTGCTCTGTTTGACTTTTTGATTCTCCATTTTTAGCTGTTTTTACTATACTAAAATTTGTATCAATTAATAAGAAACCACATATAGCGATTATAATTATTGCAATAATACTAATAATTACAATCGATTTCTTTGATTTGCCTGTCTTACTTGATTTCTCTTCTGAATCCAGTATTTTCTTTATACCATGTAATAAATCTTGTTCAAATCCTAGCTTGCTCATATCTTGTGATTGTAAATGTGCAAAATCTTCAGGCAAATCATAAGCATCCATATCTTTAAAACATGGAATTAATGTCTTTTTCTCTCCATTTTTTATTAGTGCTAAATATCTTGACCACTCATTTTTTACCCATGTTGCCTCAAAATATTCTTTTTTAGTTCCTATTACTAACATAACTTTTGCTGATTTCAAAGCTGCAAAAATATATGGCTCATAACTTTCTCCAATTTTATCTTCTAGAGTTATCTTTGAAAAAAATACTTTATATCCTTCTCGTTTTAATTGATAGTATATTTCTTGAGCAATTACACTATCTTGAGTTCTTTTACCTTCATCATCTGTTTCTTTATAACAAATAAATACATCAAAAGGCTCTTCTTTGTCGGAAATCTCAAGAATTCCTTTTTGTATTTTATTTATTTTTTCAGCTTCTATTTTATATAATTCTTTTTGTTCAGAATTTGCATATTTTAAAGCTTGTTTATAATTTTCATCTGATAAAATTGATGTATTTTGTGTACGATTGCAGGTTGGTATATATTCACCTGTTTTCGGATCTTTAACATATTCTACACCATATTTACATAATAATAGTGACCAATAACATTCAGCATCTTTATTGTTCTCATTTAATATTGTCTCATACAAAGCTTCTGCTTTATCATATTCATTATTTCTTCTAAGATGATTTGCTCTATCGTACAAATTTACTACTCTATCGCTTTCAAGCTTTGGTAAGGTTTGCTTAGTTCCGCAGTACTGACAAGTTATAATTCCGTCATTTCCCTGCAATTCTAAGTCTCCGCCACAAATCTTACATTTAAATATCATATTATTTTTCCTACCTTTCAATCTAGACTTAACCAAATAGCTGGTCTAATTCCATGTAACTTGGTAACAATATCACCACTTGTATTTATTGTACCATTTGCTTCTACATACATAGCTTTTGATTTATCTTCTCCATTTGAACGTAGCCACCACGATTTACTTGATTTGTCTATTTTTTTGTATACTTTTACATCTTCATCAGATAATAAAAATACTTTATCTCCTTGACTTGCATAAGTTAATAATCTTGACTTTTCTTTTTCGTCAAAGCTATTAATAAATTCTTCATTTAGCCATTTTCTCAAAGTTGAATCTTCCCAACTGATTGATTTATATTCTGTATTGTATGCCATTTCTTCGATTGAATCTTTTGTTATTAATAATGCTTCATGTTCACTTAAATTAAATATTTGCCACGCAATCGGTGTTTCGTTGTATGTACCTAAGTAAACTACATCTTCATCTCCGAATAAATTATATATTTCTAATACTTTTTCTTTTGAATCTTTATAATCATCTAATTGCATAAATCCTTCTGCTGCTTTTGTATAATCTTTATTTTTTAAATATTTTGTTGCATTTTCATAAATCGATTGGTTCTTCTTTTCTTCACTATCGTTATAATTTCCTAGTTTATCAAATTCTTCTGCTGCTTTTTCATAATCTTTACTACTTAATAATTCTGTTGCATAAGCATACATAACTTCTAGTTGCTTTTGCTCACTATCTTTATAATTTCCTAATGTTTTAAATGCATTTTGTGCTTGCAAATATTGTTTATTATTGTATAGATTCATTGCCTCATCATATTGCTTATTTGGAATTATAATTGTGAAATATAATGTTATTGCAATTAGAATTAAAACACTAATCGTGATAATTACTGCTATAATCATTTTAAAATTTAAAGGCTTTTGAGGTTCTGTTGTTTCTTCAGGTTCATTTTTATACATTTTAGCTTTCACATTTCTTTGTGCGATAAGCTGTTGTAACATATCACAATGTTGTTTTATTGATTCTATATCATCTTCTGCTTTACTAATTAATTCTTGTGCTTTTGTGTTAATTTGATTTTCAATTGTAGCTAATTTAGCGTGACTCATTGGATCACTATATCTGATTGATTCAGCTAATAAATCCAATTGTTTTTTTGTATCATTATCAGTAATTTTATTAGCAAATAATTCTATATCAGCTTGCAAATCTTTGATAAAAAATACTTTTTCTTTAACTTTGTTCTCAACTCTTTCAATCTCATTTTTTCCTGTATTTGCAATTGATAAAGCAATAATAGAAAATCCTAATATAACAACATTTATTAAAATTGAATACCTGTAATTTATTACAGAAAATATTTCTACAAATCCCATTATTAATTGTAATATTGTATATGTTAAAGCCACATAAACAACTGGCATATTATTAAATTTACTTTTTATACTTTCTTTATCTAGTACGCCTAACACTACTAAACCTGAAATAATAATTGAAAGATTTGAAAATACGTATGCTATCCAAAATGTTGTACTTTTAATATTTGGAATTAGAAGTGCAATCACATTGTAAAGTACTAAAACAATTAAATCTGTTAATATTATTTGTTTTCTTATTTTCATTTTTATTAATCCTCATATAATATGTTTACATGGTTTATTTAATATGAATTTTATAAACATATTCTTTCTTTTATAAATTTTCTAACATTTTTTTCTTTGCTTCATTAAATTCTTCTTCAGTAATGATTCCTTGCTCCTTCATTAATTTTAATTTTTCTATTTTTTTCTTAAATTCTTCTAAAGTATCCTTCTCATCATTTTCGTTTAATGGCTTAATCGTATCTCCTACAACTCCACCAACTGTATTTCCTACTGTTCCTGCGACTCCTGTCATCATCCCTAAACCTATTCCCATATTTGAAAATTCACCAACACCTTCGTTTTGTGATAATTTTTCAGCAACGTCATAAGAACGTTCTTGTTGATATGTATATCCTTCTATTTTACGTTTTTCTGCTAATGCTTCGGCTTCAATTATTTTCTTTCTTTTTTCTGTTTCTTGATCAATTATTCCTACTTTTTGACGTAAATTAGCTTCTGCAACATCAGAATACTGTCTAATATGTAAATCTTTAAATTTTTCATACGCTTCGTCTCCGTCAGGTTTTGCAATTGTCGTAACCATAAAACGGTTTAGATTTAATCCATAATCTTTAAAATCTTCCATCAAATCTTCATGCAATTTTTTTGAGAGTTCACCCATTTTAGAATCGATTTCAAAAATACTGAATTCGGCACTTTGCATAGTTTCTGCTAAATATGGTTTTACCTTTGCCATTAAAAAGGCTCTAAATTTTTGAACTAAAGAATCTCTATCAAGACTAGAGCCTGTACCTACCACTTTTATAAGTAATTTTCTTGAATCAGACACGCTTAAGGTCATCTCTCCACTTGCACCAATTTTTAATGGGAAATTGTATTTAGGTTCCATATATTGCACTTGTGAATCCGTTCCCCACTTTATATTCATTTGTTCTGTTTTGTTTATAAAATATATTTCACAATGATATGGTGTTTCACCACCTGTCGCTTTATTGAAAAATCTGCTTAAAAGTGGCATGTTTTGAGTTTCTAATGTGTATCTTCCTGGCCCAAATAAATCAAGGGCTTGACCGTTCATAAAAAATACTGCTTCTTGTGATTCGTGAACTATCAATTGTGTGCCTGTTTTAAAATCCTCTTTATCTGATTTCCATATAAGAATGGAATTATCCTCTCCGTCATATTTTATTACATCTGCTATTGCCATATTTTCCTCCTTTTATTTATTTTTATTACCTTGTATTTTATATCAACAACCTATAAAAATCAATATTATTACATAATAATTTTTATTATTGTATTATTCGATTTTTTATTAATTTTTTATGCCAATAATATCCTTAATAACTTCTCCTGAAATAATTAGTCCTGCAACAGAAGGGACAAATGAAATGCTTCCTGGAACTTGATTTTTAGTTGTACCTTTCTTTTCTATTTCTGCTTGATTCATATAATCTTCATTAACTAATTTTTCATTAATTTTTATTGGTTCTTCTTTTGAATATACAACTTTTAGCTTTAAAATATTCCTTGCGCGAAGTTCTTTTCTCATAACTTTTGCAAGTGGACATACAGTTGTTTTATATATGTCAGTCACTTCAAATTTAGTAGGATCTAATTTGTTGCCTGTTCCCATACATGAAATGATTGGTATCTTTAAGTTATCTGCTCTTACAACTAATTCAATTTTTGCCGTAACTGTGTCCACACAATCAACAATATAATCCACAGTTTTATCTATTATTTCTTTGCTCTGTGGCATAAAAAATTCTTGATGAATTTCCACATTTGCATTTGGATTAATTTCTAATATTCTTTCCTTTGCCACTTCAACTTTTGGTTTTCCAATTGTTTTATGAGTGGCTAGAATCTGCCTATTTAGATTTGTTAAGCATATTTCATCATTATCAACTAATATGAAATTTTTAATTCCCGCTCTTGCCAATCCTTCTACTACATAAGAACCAACACCTCCAATACCAAAAACGGCAATTTTTGACCTATGCAATTTTTCTAAATTATCTTTTCCTATTAATAACTCTGTTCTTGAAAATTGATTTAACATTTTTATTTTAGCTAGATTTTTAATCTAACATTACCTCCTATATTTATATATTAATATAATTTTATAAAAAAGAAAAGACTGCTGGCAAAATTTAATACTTTGTCAACAATCTTCATGTATTTTTATTACATATTTTTATTGTTGTGTTTCTGTTGGTGGATTTTGATTATTTGAATCAGTTGGGTTTATTGGTTCGGTTGGTTGTATTGGTTGATATTCCTGATTTGGATTTAATGGCTCGGTTGGTTGTGTTGGTTGATATCCTTGGTTTGGATTTAATGATCCGTTTTGTTGCATTGGTTGATATCCTTGGTTTGGATTTAATGATCCGTTTTGTTGCATTGGTTGATATCCTTGATTTTGGTTTAATGATCCGTTTTGTTGCATTGGTTGGTATCCTTGGTTTGGATTTAATGATCCATTTTGTTGCATTGGTTGATATCCTTGGTTTGGATTTAATGATTCGTTTTGTTGCATTGGCTGATATCCTTGATTTGCTTGATTATATTTAACTCCCACATATTGAACATTTTTTGATAATCCTAATATTAAATATCCAATGACTGGGAACAAAATAAGTAATATAGAAAATGCTGTGTCTTTTCCATAAGCTTTTGCCAAATTAATTGATAAATAAATATTAAGACCAAATATAGCTATAGCTCCAACTACAGGTATTCCTGCTGCTAGATAAATTAACAAAAACCATGGAGAAATTCCTGCTAATTGAAATAAAACTACCATATTATAAACAGGTATTATAGATTTCCAACCTTCTTCTCCAGCTTTAGCAAACATTTTCCACATTGCAACTATTTGTAGAACGCATATTGTAATTGCAAATACTATTATTATACCCAAAAAACCTGCTATTGCTCCCCAAATACCTGCTGCTGCAGCATCTGCACTACTAGCAGAACCATAATAATCATAATAGTCATAATAATCTAAATAACTCATAAGAAAATTACCTCCCTTTATTTTTCTATATGCATTTTCTCATTATAAGAGCAAAATGTCAATAAAATATTGAAAATTATTTTGTAATTTTGTAATTTTATTTAGAAATTTGTATTTTCTTCTACCATATCACTTAGTTGGATATTCTCTTTCCATAAAGTCTACGAGTTTATCTACAATTTTATCTCCCCAATTATAATCATTTACTTTTTCACTTATATATTTTCCAAAATCTCAATATAAAGAAATTAGTTCTTCATTTACCTTTTTATAAGCATTATTTCTTCTAGTTTCAATCATCTTTATGATTTCATTAAAATCAAGTTCTAAATTATCATTCAATATCATAATCCTTCTTTTTAATTAATTTTCATTTGGGGCAGTTGTAAAATTTTCCTTATCTCTCTCAATTTGCTTTTGATACCTTTTCTCCTCTGAGTGAATAATTTATCGACACACAACATTTTCCTTCAACTTATTGATTTTTCTAATAATATTTAAACTTTTTATATATTAATAATTGACTACTTTTTTAATTTTCACTATTTTTTATGTCTTTTGATTTTATTAAAAGTTCATCAAAATCTGAAATATATTTTTTGTCTTGCACAACTCTATATTTCTTATATTCATCTAATGCTAACTTATCTGCTATTTCTCTTTTTATTTTACCATTATCTTTTAAAATATTGTACTCGTTTATTTTTAAAAATACTTCTAATTTTTCTTTCCATTCTTTCATTGAAATGATTTTGCCTAATTTCACTTGTCTTTCTGCATAATCAAGATACATTGAAACTAAATTATTTAATTCCTCTATTTCTTCTTTATTTAAATAATTTTTTGCAATAGTTACATCTGTTTCAAGTATTTTTCCATTTGGTGCATTTTTCCATGTTTTAAGTCCCATATTTTTCTTATTGCTATCAACTCTATTATAAATTATTTCAGGAGCTGTCATTCCAGTAATTGCAAAATGTAATTTATTTTGAATATTTTTATAAAATTCTTCTGTTAATTCACTATTTTTATCATAATCATAACTACATTCTTTAAAAATATCAGTAATCTTTTGATAAAATCTTCTCTCACTTGCTCTAATTTCTTTTATCTTTACAAGTAATTCATCAAAATAATCTTTTCCAAATTTTGGTCCGTTTTTTAGTAGTTCACTATTTAATACAAAACCTTTTTTTATGTATTCTTTTAAAGTTTTAGTTGCCCATATTCTAAAATCTGTGGCTTCTTTTGAGTTAACTCTATAGCCAACTGCTATAATTGCATCTAAGCTATAAAATGTGACTTGTCTTGAAACCTTTCTATTTCCTTCGTTTTGAACTACTCTAATTTTTTGAGTAGTTCGATTTTCTTCTAATTCTCCAGTTTTAAATATATTTTGCAAATGATAAGTAATGTTATTTTCTGCAACATTAAATAGTTCTCCCATAGATTTTTGTGTTAACCAAAAATCTTCATCATTATATAAAACTTCTACTAATATGTTTTCATTGTTTTGACTTTGATATATGATTAAGTCTTTTAAATTTTCTACATTGTTCAATAAACATTCCTCCTTTCAAACTTGAATTAGACTATAATTTATTTTCTTTCAAACCAATGCATATTTAAATTACTCAATATCTCTCTGTTCTTGTTTTAATTCTTTTTCTTTTAATTTCATGCTTTCTTTTATAATATCTAATTTTTCAAATACCTGTTTTATATATTTAGGATTATATGCACTAGCATCATAATATTGAATAAGTAATAATTTTTTCATAATCTCAATATTATTCATATTAACATCTTGTATCTCTATAGTCTTTGCGTGATTTTCAATCAAAAAGCAAATATTTCTTACTTCGCCTTCTGTATATCCTAATCTTTCTAAAATATTTTTTGCAATTTGCGCTCCTTTTTCTGGATGCTTTCTAAAGTGTCTTACATTTTCATCATCTTGATAAGAGTGTGGTTTGCCTATATCGTGTAACAATAAAGCTAACCTTATTTCTACATCTGGTTTTGAATTTTTTAATGCTACTAATGTATGTTTCCATATATCATATAAATGCCAAGGGTTTCTTTGTTCAAAACCATATTCATCTTCTAATTCAGGTATCATCTGAAAAATTTGCTTTTTATTCTCTTGCAAACTTCTTACCATTTCTTCACCATTTAGACTAAGAATGTCTTCTATATTTTTCCTATTCATTAGATACCTTCCTTATCTTTCTCAATTTGCTTTTGATACCTTTCCTCTTCTGAAAATATACATCCACAATATTTTTGCATATAAAGTCCAAGTTCTCTTGCCTTATTTTGTCCTTCTCTAAAACCTTCTCTAAAATCTCTATATACAAATTCAATACTATATTCTTTGCTAAGTTCTTCCATATATTTTTTTATAAATTCATGATTTTGATAAATACTGTATAACAAAGTTGTTGAAACTGCATCGTATACATTTTCCTTGGCATATTCAAATGTTTTTCTTAATCTCACTGGATAACAGTAGTTGGTACATCTTGCTTTTAAATCTTTTACAGCTTCTTTGCAAAATTCATCTAAACCATAATTTTCTTCGAATATTGCATTCACATTAATTATTTTAGCATATTCTTTTAAGCACTCTCTTCTTGCCTTATATTCTGTGTATGAATGTATATTAGGATTGTACCAATAGAGTGTAGGTTCAATTCCTTCTTCTCTCAATTTATCTATGCAATATATACTGCATGGTGCACAGCATGTATGTAAAAGTAATTTCATTTTTTATTCCTTCTTTTTTTCTAATATTTGGTTTGCTAATATTAATAAACTTATTATTGATATAACTAATATTCTATATGTAAAAAATGAGTGGATATATGAATGTTGTTTTATTACTAAATACCATATAATTGGTAAAAAGAATATTATTGCGTATGGTATACATTTTTTTAAGTTTTCTTTTATATCTATTTTTTCTTTATTTTTTACTATTATAATTGTTCTAACCAATATATTTAATATGCATATTGCTATAATCAAATATATAACTGTATTTGACAAGCATAATATATTTCTTAGTATAACAACAGATGCTGTATATGGTAATTTTCCTGCATGCCCACCATTTGCTCTATATAGTATTTGCTCTATGGCATTTGATATGATTTGTCTCTTAAATATTAATTCTAATAATACCCATTTTAATATCCATGTTATCCCATATCCTAAGCACCAAACAATTCCAATTTTTAAAATATCTATTAAATACTTTTTTATGCTAATATTTTCTTCTTTTTGAGCCAATAGAAAATACAATATTAATGGAATTGCAAGCGTTACTAAAGGTGCTGTTAATAAATCTATAAAACTAGTTATTGATCCTATTATGAAGAAAAATATTCCTATGTTTTTTATTTTCTTATATTTTATTAATAAACTTATTGAACTTATCATTGCTATCAAGTATACCAATATTTCGTTTATTGCTTGACTCACTATAAAGATGTTTATTGAAAGTAATGCAATTCCAAACATTATACTTGATATTAAGTCTATTTTTTTATAAATTAAATATAACAATGCACATACACAAATTAATGTTATTATTGCTAAAATTATTCTAATTCCACTATAATTAGTTATTAATAGTAAAGGTCTCAAAAGCACTAGATATCCATGCCAGTATCTTCCATATTCATAAGAGTCTTCGATATTATCGTCATGCATCAAGCCATATAATTCTTTAGTTTGATATAAATCCCCAGTATTTGGATTTATATACTTTTTATTTGCTCCTAAATTATATTGACCATCTGAATAAACTTTTTTTGTTTGTCCTGGAATATAATTTTTCCTTGCTAGCATAAAGCTTGCAGGATTTTTACTATCTATTGAATAAGCAGTATTTATCATAAGTGCATCAGTAAATGTAAATATGTTTTCTTCTTTATATTTCAAGTCTATTGTTACCTTTTCATCATCTTTATATAGCGTTTCTGAACTTTCTTTAACATGATTTTTCATCCATGAAGAAGGTATTAAACTTACTATTAACATTGAAATTATGTATATACCTATTAATATAAAAGTTATGCAGACATATTTAAATAAAATTTTTAATATGTTTTTTACTTTACTATTCATTTTGGTTTCCTAACATAATATAATTATGCTGCTTTTCCTTTCTTTGCAATCTTAATTTTCACTTGCAAATTTTTTCTTTTGACTATTTTTATTAATTCCTTTGTTATCTTTGTTTTCTTCTACCTTTTCAGCTACAATATTTTTTTCAATACATAGTGCAATTAAAAATGGCAAACTTGTAAACAGTCCATAAACATATCGTAATTGACAAAATGCTGGTGATGCTAAAGTAGTTAACCAAAGAATTAATGCTGGTAAATAAACTATTATCAGTTTATATTTTTTCTTATAAATAATATACATACAAGATGTTAATATAATCCAAAAAATTAATCCAACATTACAAACTGATGATATTAATGGAATCGAATCGTTTTCTATTATTGAATCAACTTTTTCAACAATTCTTCCTTTTATTAAAGGGTTACTTTCTACATCAATAACATTTTTCTCCATTGTTCTATTAGCAACCCAACCGCTTTACATCTGTATAATAATATCCATAATTATTACTAAAGAAAGCTTCTAAATAAGATTTAGGATGTTTAACTAATAATTTAAGCCATAAGTTAATAAACTCTCCTTTATTATTTAAAAATGCTTCACTATCAAATACATCTTTTATATTATCTGCAATAGTAGCTGTATAACGTTCTCCTATATTATCCGCCTTTATAAACTTATGTATTTCATCAATTTCATCTTGACTCAATTCTGCCTCATGATATTTTACTACTCTTGCTATTTGTTGCATTGGTATAGATAATGCTTCTCTTATTTCACCTTTTTTTACATTTAATGCTTTAAATATTATTTGTTTTAACCCAAAGCAAAATACTATTGCTATTCCAAAAGTAATTAAAACTTGTTTCCACTTTTTCTTGCAGGTAATTAGCATAATAATGAACATCAAAATTACAACATATATTCCATTTTGTCTAAATAATATTGTTCCTATTACAATTAAAGTATAACCAATTAAAAATAAATAATTTTTCTCATTTTTTCTTGTAATAAATTCATAAGTTTGAATTGTAAATAATAATATCATTCCGCCAAATATGATATCTTTCCACATTATTTGACTAAATAACGCATGTATAGGATATAATGCAAAAAACAATAATGATAATATTCTTACCACTAACGGAATTTTTTTCTTTGCCATATAACAAACTGTATATGAAAATATTGCTGACATTACTATCATTTGAAAAATAGTATATAATGCTACTCCAAATTCAAGATTATTTACTGCTTTACCTAATTTTATAAATATTGATATTAATAAAGTATGTACAATAGGATGATGATCTGTAAAGTTATTTATTCCTAAACTTTCATAAATTTGAATATTTGAATCAGTTGTAGTTAATCCTGGAAAATATCTTAAAAAATAAGGTAACCACAAAATTAATATAAATGCCATCCCTAGTCCAAACCATTTAAAATCATATTTTAATATTTTAGATTCAAAGCTTTTTTTCTCATTAAGTTTATTTATATAATCAAATAATATTATGCATATTGCCATTGCAGTTATAAAATAACCGTAGAATTATAATTAAATCCATAATATGATTTAAAGTAAAATCTACACTAATACTTCTACTGATTATTTGAGCAATTGTAAATAAAATGGACAATATAGATGATATTTTCCATATTCTTTTATCTTTTATTTGCAAAGCTTTCTTATCAAGAAATATATAGGCTATTAAAATAAAAATATAAACAATACTGAATCCACTTCCATTTATTATTTTCCATGTAAATAATGTCTGTATAATTGCACTTATAAACACAATTATTTCTTTCATTATTTCTTTTGATATCCTTTTCATTTTTTCTCCTTATATTACTTTTTAATTTAGCATTTTTATTCCTAAATGTTCATAAGCTGCAGGAAGAGCAACTCTTCCTCTTGGTGTTCTTCCTACAAAACCTATTTGTACTAAATATGGCTCATATACATCTTCTATTGTGGATACTTCTTCTCCTAATGTAGTTGCTAGGCTATCTACCCCAACCGGTCTTCCTTGATATTTGTTTATCAAAGTATCTAGAAGTTTTCTATCTGTTGCATCTAGTCCTATATCATCTATATCTAATTTATTTAATGAGATTTTTGCTATTTCTAGAGTTATTTGTCCATTTCCTAAAACAGATGCATAATCTCTAATTCTTTTTAACAATCTATTTGCTATTCTTGGCGTTCCTCTTGATCTTTTTGCTATTTCCATTGCTGCATCTTCATCTATTTCTATATTTAAAATATTTGCTGATCTTTTAATAATGGTTTTCAAATCTTCAGGTTCATATAATTCTAATCTTTCCACTATTCCAAATCTATCTCTTAGTGGTGTAGTCAAAGATCCTGCTTTTGTAGTTGCACCAATTAGTGTAAACTTTGGTAAATCTAATCTTATTGATTTTGCTGTTGGTCCTTTTCCAATTATTATGTCTAATGTAAAATCTTCAAGTGCTGGATATAATATTTCTTCAACATTTTTATTTAATCTATGTATCTCATCTATAAATAATACATCAAATTCTGATAAATTCGTTAGTAATGCTGCTAAATCTCCTGCCTTTTCAATTGCTGGTCCTGATGTTATTTTTATTTTTGAATTCATTTCGTTTGAAATGATATTTGCTAGCGTTGTTTTTCCAAGTCCTGGTGGTCCATATAGAAGAACATGATCAAGAGGCTCCTTTCTTTTTTTAGCAGCCTCTATATATATTTTCATATTTTCTTTTACCTTTGTTTGCCCAATATATTCATTTAAATTTTTGGGTCTTAATACATTTTCTTGCTTTTCTTCTATTTCATTTTCAAGGCTTGGATTTACCAAATCTTTATTTTCCATTTATAAATTAATTACCTTTCATAATTATTATATTCTTCTATATTTTTTTATCAAATTTATGAGACGTACTTTTTGTACGTTGATCAAATTTTAAATGAAGTTTGACAACGTCAAAATTGCAATTATTTTCCAGTTCTTTCTTGTAATAACATTTCTCGTTTTTTATTTTCCTTTAACATTTCTTTATTATACTTTTTTATTTGTTTGCTTCCTAATCCTAATATTGCTGCAATTACAAGTACTAATGATAATGCTTTCCATATACCATCATTTATTAAAATTACTGTAAATAATCCTATTGTGGTACTTATTGAATATAATATATATACTGCTTGTTTTTGTGTATATCCTTTTTTCATTATTCTGTGATGAAGATGCCCACTATCCGCATTAAATACTGCTTTTAAGGATTTACCTTTTATTATTCTTCTTACAATTGCAAATATTGTATCAAATATCGGTAGTCCTAAGATTAATACTGGTGCTACTAATACAATTAATGTAACTGTTTTTGCTACTCCTAATATTGAAATTACTGATAAAGCAAATCCCAAAAATTGTGCTCCAACATCTCCTATAAATGTTTTCGCTGGATTTGCATTATAAGGTAAAAATCCTAAGATTGATCCGGCTAAAGCTGTTATTAATACTATTGATATTATAGGTGATGCAGTTGTTGCAAATATTAGAAGCAAAAAGATACATGATATTAATGTAATTCCTGATGAAAGTCCATCTAAACCGTCTATTAAATTAATTGCATTGGTTATACCTACTATCCAGCCAACCGTTAGTATAAAGCTTATTGGTTCAGGCAAAATTTTACCGCCTATATCAACAATCCTTATTCCAAAAGTATATATAAGGACAGCAGATATAATCTGTGCAATAAGTTTTTGTATTGGTTTTAAGTCCTTAACATCATCTAAAAATGAAAATATACTTAAAAATATAATTCCTAGCAAAAATCCCAATAACTTCATTTTATAATTTTCTGTATCATTTAAATCAAGTTTGCCTTCAATTGACATTGATATTATCAGATAAAGTGCAGATACCAAGAATCCAGCTATTACAGCTAGTCCGCCTATCCTAGGCATTGGTTTTTTGTTTACTCTTCTGTCTGCTGGCATATCTATGGCTCCTACTTTTTTAGCCAACTTGATTGTATATGGAGTCACAACAAATGATGTTATACATGCTAATAAAAATGCAATTGCAATATCTCCCCACATAAATTATACCTCCATTTTATTTTATGTTATAAAGATTTTTATTCTTCGTTAGTTTCTCTTATCCCGTTATATTCTTTTATTAGATATAATGGTCTGTCTTTTGTTTCGTTAAATATTCTTCCTAGATATTCTCCAACAATTCCAAATAATAATATCTGTATTCCTGAGAAAAATAGCACAAGTAAAATTATTGCTTGAAATGCTTGAATTACAATACCTTCAATACAACATTTTGCGATTACATATATAAAATATATAATTAATGCAAGAAATGTTGGTATTGCTATATATGTAGATATTCTAAGTGGTGATGTTGTAAATGAAGTTATTCCGTCAATTGCTAAATTTACTAATTTTCTATAATTCCATTTAGTTTGTCCAGCTATTCTTGGATCTCTATCATAGAGAATTGCCTTTTTATTATAGCCTATCCAACTAAACATACTTTTCGAGCATCTTTGAGATTCTCTCATCTTTTTTAACGCATTTACACATCTTCTATCTAAAAGTCTAAAATCTCCTGTATCTTTTTGTATTTCAACATTTGTAAGTGATTGCAA
>CANQJG010000005.1 GCA_947624185.1 uncultured Clostridia bacterium
TAACGCTCCGGTTGGGCGCTGCGCGGCGTATTCAAAAACAACTACATTACGGTTCTTACTAAATAAAAATAGTGAAAATAGCTGGTATATATGGCTTTACAAATATAATATAAAGAAAATGCAAAAATTTATTAAAAAATTTAATAAAAAGTATTGCATTTTCTTTTTTGTTGTATTAAAATTTAATTGAAAGTGGTACAAAGTGGTGGACAGTGGTAAGGAGGTGAAAGAAAGTTGTTAATAGGTGAATATGAACATTCGCTTGATTCTAAGGGTAGACTGATAATGCCAGCAAAGATTAGAGAAGACATAGGAGACAAGTTTATAATAACAAAAGGATTAGACGGTTGTTTATTTGGATTTTCGCAAAATGAATGGAACAACTTTCAAGAAAAACTAAAGACATTGCCATTGACCAACAAAAATGCTAGGGATTTTGTAAGATTTTTCTTATCAGGAGCAATTGAGTGTGAAATAGACAAACAGGGAAGATTTTTAATCTCATCAAACTTAAGAGAATACGCAGAATTAGAAAAAGAGATTATGATTACTGGAGTAGGAACACGAATTGAAATATGGGATAGAGAAAAATGGAAAAAATATAATAGCGAAGAAAACCTTTCAGCCGACCAAATTGCAGAAAATATGGCAAACTTAGGAATGCTTAGTATATAACTTGAAAAAGTTTATATAAATTTTACTAAAGAAAAATTTATTAAGATACAAAAGATAACCTTAAATGCTACAAACTTTTACAAAAGATAAAATCATTAAGAAACAAAAGATGACCTTAAATGCTACAATTTTACAAAAGATAAAATTTATTAAGAAACAAAAGATGACCTTAAATGCTACAATTTTTACAAAAGAAAAAATAGTAAGATACAAAAGATAAAATTTTAACTAAAGAATTAGTTAATAAACGTAAGAACTAAGTAAAAACCTAAGAAATAATTAAAAACTAAAGACTAATAATGTTGGCATATATAAATCATATATGCCAACAACTACTATTAAAAAAATGGTTTTTCATTGGAGTGCCAATCAAAACCATTATTTGCAATATTATAAAAAGAGGTGCAATTTTGGAATTCAAACACGTGCCAGTATTACTAAATGAGTGTATAGAAGGACTTAACATAAATCCTGACGGGATTTATGTAGACGGAACAATCGGTGGAGCAGGACATAGCAGGAAAATAATAGAAAAGCTTTCAAAAAATGGACTTTTAATCGGTATAGACAGAGATAATGAAGCTTTAGAAGCTGTCAAAAAGCATTTAGAACCATATACAAATTATAAGTTAATACATGGAAATCATGATGATATCAAAGAAATATTATCAGAATTAAATATAGAAAAAGTAGACGGAATCTTGCTTGATTTAGGTGTTTCATCATATCAATTAGACGAAAAAGAAAGAGGATTTAGCTATAATAGTGATAATCTATTAGATATGAGGATGGATCAAACTCAGAAGTTGTCTGCTTTAGAAGTTGTAAATGAGTACAGTGAAGAAGAATTAGCAAAAATAATATACGAATATGGAGAAGAAAGATTTTCAAAACAAATAGCAAGAAATATCTGCATTGAAAGAAAAAATAAAAAGATAACAACTACTAAAATGTTGTCAGAAATTATAGAAAAGTCAAAGCCATATTCAAAAGACGGACATCCAGCAAAAAGGACTTTCCAAGCTATCAGAATAGAAGTAAATAATGAAATAAAACCATTATATGATACAGTTATACAATCAATAGAGTGCTTAAAAGAAGGTGGTAGATTATGTATAATTACATTTCACTCATTAGAAGATAGAGCAGTAAAGGATGCTTATATAGAAGCACAAGGAAAATGTACTTGTCCAAAAGATTTACCATATTGCGTTTGCAATTATAAGTCATTAGGACAAATTATAAATAAAAAGCCAATCGAAGCAAGTGAAGAAGAATTAAAACTAAATTCAAGAGCAAAGAGTGCAAAGTTGAGAATATTCGAAAGAAGAGAAAAAGCTTCAAATACAAAATGACGCAAAGGAAAACTAAAAAGAAAAGAGGTGAAGAAACTTATGATTAACTACTATGAATATGAAACAAGCCCTAGAAAAGAAGAGCCTGAGTACATACCAAGTAGAAGAAAAAGGACAAGTAATACAGTTCAAAATGAAGCTGAATTACGAAAAAAAATAAGAAAAGCCCAAGTTATACAAGCAAGAAAAAATGTAAAGCATATTATAGAAGTAGGATTAGTATTTCTAGTATTGTTAGCCATAAGTTATAGATATGCATTAATAAATTCAAGATTCACCGAAAAAGAAAATTTGAAGTCAACATTATCAGCTATACAAAAACAAAATGCACAATTGCAGGTAAGCATTGAACAGGGTATGAATATAAACAATATAGAGCAAGCTGCAAAGGAAAAATTAGGTATGCAAAAACTAGAAAATAATCAAAAAGTATATATAACTTTGCAAAAGAAAGATTATACAGAATCATCAGCACAGAATAAATTGGCAGAAGAAACAACAGAAAGCTGGTGGCAAAAATTATTAAAAACATTAAAAGGAGAATAAAAAGAGGGGCAGCTTAAATAGTGTCCCTCTTTAATTATTATAAAATAAGGGGTATATATGGAACGAAAAGATTTAAGAAGTAGAATTATTCCAACAACTATCGACAATACGGACGAGTTTCAAAAAACAGAAAACGAAGAATTTAATACAACTGATTTAATATATTTAGATAGCTATGATGAACAATTTAATGATAATAAAACAGATAAAGAAAGAACAGTATCATCTACTGATTATGCTAAAATGAATCATATTATAATAAATAACGGGCAAACCACGCGTACTGGAAAACAGACAGTTAATGTGTTGCTTCGTACAGCATATTCTAAATCACAAGTAGGTTTTATTCGGTAGTGCTGGTAAAGAGCAAGCAGACGTTAACAGTAGTAATTTAGGTATTTGTCCGTCTTTACATTATCGTTTGCCAAATGATGCTTCTACAAATGGAGATGAAAATGAAGAAATAAAACAATTAAATATAAAAGAAGTAAAGGATGTAGAAGGAAAAACAATATATCATACATTGCAAATAGGAGAATATGTAAAGACGAAAGCTGACGAAAAATTAAGCAAAACATTAGAAACATTATATAATGAAGGAAATGTGAAGGAAGGGATTTCATGTACTGGCAGGTGGTATTCAGATAATGGACAGAAAAAAAGAAATAAAGATTATGCAGGAAAACATAGTCCGGAATTTGAATATCAAGGTCAAAGATATGTTCGCGTGGTATCAAATCCGTTTCCAGATTCATACGTATCACGACAGTTAGTATCTCACGCAAAATATTCTGACGGAACAATGGCTGGAAAAATAGGAACAATAAGATGGGTAAAAGTTGAACCAATTTCATTTGTAATAAAAAATTGGGATGAAATGCCAAAAAGTATAAATCCAAAAGGAAATGGAAAAGCAGAATATTTTGATTTAAGAACAGAAGAAGCAATCACATCAAGTATTCCATTTTATCCAAATAAAGATGAAAAAAATGTTGCAATGTGGCAAAACAGTTCAATTAGGGGATTCCTTAATGGAATAGATGTTAGAAATATACAGTCAAATGGTAACATAGAATATAGTGCTAACCATGGTGGAAATTTCACAGGACAATGTAATTTCTTAAATGAAGCATTTAATCTATCAAGAGAACCAATAAAAGAATATACTATACCAAGAAGCGAAAAAGAAATTCCAGATGACGCATTTAATGGATGTATAACACTAAAAAAATTAGTAATTCCGTCAGACATAAAATCTATTGGAAAAAGAGCTTTTGACGGATTGCAGTTTAAGTATGCGTACAAAGCCAAAACTGGAGAATTGGTACTTGCACAGGAATTATCGCAAAATGAAAAAGATATAGATGTATTGGAACTGGATAAAATATTAAAAGCCTTTGATGAATTTGATTATAGTATGTTATTACATAGCGATAAATTAGGCGAAATATCTAATTTGGCAGAAATATTATATAAAAATAAATTTAGTATTCCATACATATATGGATTAGCTTTAATTGAAAGTGGAAAAACAAGGTCATTTACAGAAAATAGCGATTTTAGATTTTTTAAAAACGAAATTCCAAAAATCAATGAAATATTACGAAAATTTCCAAAAGAAGAAAGATTAGATTTTTTCAAATTTGCTAATGCGTTAGGATGTTTTTCTACAGAAAAAATGTTGAATAAGAAGAACGAAGAGACACAAATTCCTTTAGCACAGAAAGCATCTTCACTACTTGCTCAATTATTAAAAACAGATGAAATGAAATTGCGGTAAATATCATGGATTATTTGATTCAATGCCACTAGATGTTGTACCAAATCAAGAATTTTTAAAATTTATATCAATACAAGGAGACAAGAAAAATTTTCAAAATTTGGAACTAATTTTAAATTTAGAAGGAAATTTGAATAATATTTCGTATGATGATTTTGAAGTAGATGAAAGTTATCCAGGAATATTTACAAAAGTAATGTCAAATTTTAATAAAGCAAAATCATATAGAGATACTTTGGATGAAAATGGAAAACCAATAAAAGTTTCGTGGGAAAGGGCATTAAAAAAATTCTATTTGAATAACAAATATTTAGGTGTAACAGATGAAAATGCAGACATATCAAGAGTATTTAGTAGGAAAGGTTTATCTCAAGAAATATTTGACATGGCAAACGAATTAAGACAAAAGGCAAAGGAAGAAAATATTCCAGAACATATATTAAATAAGCCAATCAGGGAAGAATCAATTTTAGAAAGCATAGAAAAAATCAAAAGTCAAACGGAAAAAGAGTTAGTAAACACCAAAGAGATTATAGAAGAGCTATATGATAAGCAATTTACTTATGAGTGGCTTAGTAAATATGATCCACATAATAGTATAATGGGATTATTTTGTAGTTGTTGTGCAACAATTACAAGCAACTATTATGGAGGGGAAATTGCTAAATCAAGTGTAATAGCTCCAGATGTACAAAATCTTGTCGTTAAAGATATCAAGGGCGATATAATATCAAAAGGAACAATGTATATAAATAAGGAAGAAGGTTATGCAGTAATCAACGACTTTGAGATTAATCAAAAATATAGAAATCGTGAAAAAAGCCCAGGAAAATATGATGTTGAAGAAACAAGTTCAGAAGAACAAGAAAGAGAAATGATATTTAAGGCATTTCAAAGGGGATTGAGTGCATTTGTAAAAGAATATGACAGACAGAATCCTGAAAATCCTTTAAAGCAAATAAATATTGGTATGGGTTATAATAGATTGAAAAGGCAAGTAGAAAGATTTAAAAAAGAAACATCAAATTTAAGCGTACCAAGAGAATATAGCTTTTTGGATGCAGTAGCAAATGAACAATATATTCTTTATAAAAGAGAAGAAAAAGAAATAGAAAATGGAGAACAAGATAGATGATGAATTTAAAACAAACTAAATTTATTGGTTTAACTATGGAACTTGACTTAAAAGTAAGGGAATATAAAATGTTATGTGATAAATTAAATGAGCTAAAAGAAAACAAAATAGAACCAAATGACGAAAGACTTTTAGCTCTTCAAGAGTTATTTCAACAAAATCACGACGAAATAGAAAAAATAAATGCACAATTAAAAGAAATTGAAGAAAAAGGATAATTTAATAAAAACAAATATCAGAGAAATATAATAAATTTAACTTGTAAAGAATAGAATTGCATAAAAGGCCTTACAAGGAGTAAAATTGAAAAATAATTACAATTCTTTTCCAACTAGATATGTGCCTTAGGAAGGGATGAGATTAATTATGATAGGTAAAAGAACAGTAAAAAGACGTATGAGAAATGCCATAATATTATCAGTTATGGCATTTTCTTTGTTGATTGTAAGAATTGGATATTTGCAATTTGTAGAAGGAAGCGATTTGCAATTAAAAGCATATAGACAGCAAACATCAGATAGAAGCGTAAATCCCAAGAGAGGAACAATATATGATGCAACTGGTGAAAAGATATTGGCTGTAAGCAGCACAGTTCAGACGATAACGGTTAATCCAACAACAATAGAGAATAAAGAAAAAGTAGCACAAAAATTATCTGAATTATTTGAATTGGATTATGAAGCGACTTTGAAAAAGGTAAGTAAACGTTCATCAATAGAAACTATTGCTAAAAAAGTAGAGAACGAAAAAGCAAATGAATTAAGAGTATGGCTGGCAGAAAATAATATAACAGAAGGCATAAATATAGATGAAGACACAAAAAGGTATTATCCATATAATAATTTGGCATCACAAATAATTGGATTTTGTGGAAGTGACAATCAAGGTTTGATAGGAATTGAAGCAAAATATGAAGATGTACTAAAAGGAAGTAAAGGATCCATAAGTAAGATAACAGACGCAACAGGAAGTCAAATTGACGATACGACTGAAGAATATAATAATCCAATAAATGGAGATGACATAATACTCACAATAGACAGTACAATACAAGGAATAGCAGAAAAACATTTAAAAGAAGCATGCATTGACAATGTGTGTACAGACGGTGGTAATGTCATAATAATGAATCCACAAACAGGGGAGATATTAGCATTAGCAGGGTATCCGGATTTTAATTTAAATGATCCATTTGCAGTAGATGAGAGTTTGCCAAAAGATGAACAATCAGAAAAAATGCAAGCATTGTGGAGAAATAAAGCAATATCTGACACGTATGAGCCGGGTTCAACATTTAAACTAGTAACAGCATCAAGTGCATTACAAGAAGGAATAACAACACCGGATAAAGCAGGAGAATTTAATTGCATTGGATATATCGAAGTAGCTGGAGTAAAAATGAAATGTTGGAGATATTATAGACCACATGGAAGTGAAAGCCTAAGACAAGCATTGATGAACTCATGTAATCCAGTATTTATTGGATTAGGTCAAAAATTAGGAGTAAAAACATATTATACTTATTTGAGAAAATATGGATTTTTCAATACAACGGGAATTGATTTACCAGGGGAAGCAGGATCAATATTTTTAAAAGAAGAAAAAGTAGGACCAGTAGAGCTAGGAACTATAGCATTTGGACAGAGATTTGAAGTAACACCAATACAAATGGCAACAATGCTCTCAACAATCGCAAATAAAGGAGTATACATAAAACCACATCTTGTAAAGAAAATAATCAGTAGTAATGAAAAAGACGAAAATGGAAACCCAAAAATTACAGAAATAAAGCCAACAACAGGTGACCGAGTAATATCAGAAGAAACAGCAGAAAATGTACTAAGCATGATGCAAACTGTTGTAGCAGAAGGAACAGGAAAAAATGCAAAAGTAGAAGGATATAATATTGGTGGAAAAACTGGAACATCTGAAGACGGCGTAAATACTGGGAAATATGTAACATCATTTATAGGAGTAGCCCCTATAGAAAATCCACAAATTGTTTTGCTTGTCACACTATATAATCCTACTGGTGAATCAGGCCATCAACGGAGGCCGGAGTCGCGGCACCAGTAGCAGGAAAGATATTTAAGGAGGTGCTACTTTATTTAGGAATTGAACAAAAAGAAGAAAGTATAGATGAAGAAAAAAATTAGAATATAAAAATCCTAGTGAAAGATTTGCAGAATTTTTGCAAATCTTTCACTACGACTGAAAAATAATATTGACAAATAAAAAATTTTTCACTATAATATTATTAAGTGGGGGAGGACAAAAATATGATATATAGAGAACATTATATTTCACAGGTTCGTGAATTTTATGATTCTGATTTAATAAAAATAATTACAGGTATACGACGTTCTGGAAAGTCAATTATTTTGGAACAAATAAAAAATGAAATAAGCAAAAAGACAAAAAATGTAATTAGTCTGAATTTTGAAGATAAACGTGTAAGTAGTAATATTGTAGATGCAAAAAATTTAATTGAATATGTAGAAAAAAATAGAAAACAAGGAAAGTGTTATATTTTTCTTGATGAAATTCAAACCTTAGAAGATTGGCAAGAAGCATGCAAAACATTAAGGTTAGATAATAATTCAGTATTCATTACTGGTTCAAACTCAAAATTATTATCTAAAGAATTTACAAAGGAATTAAGTGGAAGATATGTATCTTTTAGGGTAAGACCATTTGTATATAAAGAAATTATGGAATATACTAAAGAATTAGGAAAAGAATGCTCTGTTACAGATTATCTTATTTGGGGAGGATTTCCAAAACGTTTTGAATTTAATACAGAAGAAGCACAAATAAGATATTTAAATGATTTAGATGATACAATAGTACTAAATGATTTAATAAATCGATATAAAATTAAAAAAGAAAATCTATTTAAAAGCTTAGTAAATTATGTATTACGTTCAAATGGTAGAATCTTTTCAGCCAAATCAATTCATGATTATATAAAAGAAAAGCATGAAAATTGCTCAATAAATACAATCATGAAATATTTAGATTATTTAGAAGAAGCATATATTATAGAAACAATAAAGCAATATTCAACAAGAACGAAAACGGAATTAGCCTACTATTCAAAAGTTTATGATGCAGATGTTGCGTTTAATTCAATTAGATGTATAGATAACAGATATGATTTAACACATAACTTAGAAAATATAGTTTATAATGAATTGATTTATATGGGATACAATATATCTGTATATAATAACAATGGAAAAGAAGTGGATTTTCTTGCACAAAAGGGAAATAAGAAATATTATATTCAAGTAGCATATAGTATAGCAGAAGAAAAAGCATATAATAGAGAATTTAGAGCTTTTGCTAATATTGATAATTTGTATCAGAAAATTATTATTACTAATGATGATATTGATTATTCGACAGCAACTGTAAAGCATATTAAATTAAAAGATTTTCTAAATATGGAATCTTTATAAATATTAAATTATGGTATCAAAGAATATAATTGATGAAGAAGGTGATTATATATGTCTAAAAAATGTAGACTATGTGGAAGGACATTTAATAATAGTAATTATAAATTATTTGGTACGAGTTGTTTTAAAGCAGTTTGTGAGTTATTGAATATAGTGATACCGAAAAATGTTAAGGAAAAAGACAAAGAAAATTATGTGTGTTCGCTAATAGCCAAGAAATTAAACAAAAAGAATCTAACTATAAAACAAAAACAACATTTAACTGAGATGTATATTACTACTTTGTATATTGATAAAATACAATATGTTAACTTAAATAAACTTAAGAAAAAAATTGAAAAACAAATAGATAAGATGAACTTTTTTACAGGAATATTACTACCAAATAAGGACTTATCAATGGTATTATATTCAATATATCATTTATATAATGCAACAGAAACATTTAAATTAAATTTGGCTGAAATTGAAAAGATGAATAAAGAAGGCAAAATTAATGATAATATAAAAAATGATAAAAAAGTAATTCAATATTTTCAATATATTTTTAAAGTTAATAAAATTCTTAATCCAAAGGAATATACATTAAATTATTATAGACAATATATATTTTGGGAAACAGTAATTAATGGCGGATTACTATTTAATTACAGATTAGCAGCTAAACTATTAAGACACTCATTAAGTGAAATAGGTGAAGAACCAAAAATATATAATGTAACAGATAAAAAGATAATTGAAGATATAAAAAATGATGTAGATTTTATAGCAAAGATAGATGAAATAATAGCAGAGCATTTTAAAGAACAAAATTTTAAGACTGAAAGCATAGGAGAAAAAGAAACATTTACATTTGAAAATAATACAGATTTTAAATTTGCAATACATAATGCAGAAATAATTGTAGAAGGAACTAGGAATAAAGAAAATAACTGGGATTTATATATAGAAATATTAGATAGATTTGATTTTACAGATTTTATTTTTCCAGAAGAATATAATGAAAAATATAAAGAAATAGATAAAAATGAAAATAAAACCTCAATACAAAAAGTATTAAGTAATGTAAAAAACGGATTAGGTTATTCTTTAAATAATATGGCATTAATATCTGTACAATATGGAGTATTAAAAGAATATGATGTTAAAATAACTTTTAATATGGATAATTATGTAAAAGAAGGTGATTAGTATGATTAAAAATATTTTAGGAATTATACTCATAGTATTTGCAATCATATCTATATATACAATACAAAACGTGATAGTACCAATATCTATAAATGACAATTCAGATTCTGAATTAATAAAAAGTTTTGGAGATGTCAAAATTGAGAATTATGAGAAGTATGAAAAAATAGGAAGGGAAGCTTATGGAGAATGCTATGTTATATATTTTAATGAAGAACAAGCAAATAGCATTATAAGACAAATAAATAATGATAAAAATTGGACAAGTAAAATATTAAAAAATAAATTTATTACTGATTATGAAAAATTTAATATAAAAAATTTAGGAGAATCATATTATTATATAGTTGAAATGGATAAAGACTATAATATTGTAGAAACAAATCGAGATATATTAGATAATAAAAAAATAGAGTGGTATAAAACAGCAATTTATAATAATGAGAATAAAGTCTTATATTATTATTACAAGCATTATGAAAAATAATACAAAATGAATAATAAAAAATTTTCAAAACCTATTGCATTTTTTTAAATGTAGTAGTATAATAAAAGTCAAAGAAAGTCAAAGTCAAAATAATAAACTGAATTGTATGTGTAAAAATGTGCAAGAATAGACTACATAAGAATAAACTATACAAGCCAAGTTACATAAGAATAAATTGTACAAAGACAGTTCATACATAGAAAAATAGGAGGTGATGTAATGAGAATATCAGATATAATAGAAGATTTTATAAAAAGCATGTTTCAAGATGATGACGAAGCGGTAATCCAAAGAAATGATTTAGCGGAGCAATTTAATTGCGTGCCTTCACAAATCAATTACGTTATATCAACTAGATTTACACCAATTCAAGGCTATTATGTTGAAAGTCAGAGAGGCGGTGGAGGCTACATCAAAATTCAAAAAATAAATTTATCGAAAAGCGATTATCTAATGCATATAATAACAAGCATAGGGAATAAAATAAGTGCAAAAGAAGTTGATATTTTTGTTAATAACTTTCTTGACTATGATGTAATAGATGAAAGAATTGCTAAATTATTAAAAAGTGCAACAAATGACAAGGTTTTAAGCTCAATCAAAAACGAAAAAGATGAACTTAGAGCAAAAATATTTAAAAATATGCTAATTAATTTAGTGTAAAAGCACAGACTAATTAATATAGAAGTATATTAGTAAAAACGCTATGAAAATGCAAATTAATTAAAATAAATTTAAAATTAAATTAACACAATTTAAAGGAGGTAATTAAGATGTTGTGTCAAAATTGTGGAAAAAATGAAGCAAATATTAGATATACTCAGATTATAAATGGGATTAAAAAGGAGATTGCACTTTGTAGCGATTGTGCAAAAAAGCTAGGTATGGATAATTTAGAATTGCCATTTAATCTAAATAGTTTTTTAGGAGACTTTTTCAATGATTATGCTGAAACAGAATTCATGCCAATGCTACAAACTAACGAATTAAAATGCAAAAACTGTGGTATGACATATGATGAATTCATAAACACAGGAGTATTTGGCTGTAGCCAATGTTATGATGTATTTTCAAATCCGATAGATTCACTTCTAAAAAATCTACATGGTACATCAAAACATATAGGAAGATTGCCAAATGGAAAAGCAGAAAAAATAACGGTAGAAGCGGACAGCGGAGACAAAGAAAAAAATAAAGAAGGCGACAAAAAGAAGATGCTTGAAAGAGACTTAGAAAAAGCTATAAAAGAAGAACGTTATGAAGATGCTGCTAAAATAAGAGATGAGTTAAAGGAGATGAATAAATAATGAATTGGTATTTACAAAATGGTAAAGATAGTGATGTAATAATTAGTTCAAGAGTTAGGCTTTCAAGAAATATTGAAGGCATACCTTTTGTATCAAAGTGTAAAGAAGGACAACTTAGTGCAATAAACGAAAAATTAAAAAGTATAGTTCCAGCATTAGGATATGGTTTGAAATACATCAATTTGACAGATATAGATGACTTAAATAAAGAAGTATTAGTTGAAAAACATTTGATTAGTCCGGAATTTGCAAAATCAAAAAATCCTTATACAGCAATAATTATAAATGATGAAGAGAATATTTGTATTCAGGTTAATGAAGAAGACCATATAAAAATACAAGTTTTCAGCTCAGGGCTAGATGTTGAAAATTTGATGAATCTAGCAATAGAAATAGACCAAAAACTTGAAGATTTAATTCCATATAGTGTAAGTAAAAAATATGGATATTTAACAGCTTGTCCAACTAATGTAGGAACAGGTTTAAAAATATCAGTATTAGCTCATTTACCAGCTTTATCTTTAACTGGAAATATAAGAAAAGTATTAAATGCAGTAAATAACTTGGGTATGAGCATTAGAGGTTTGTATGGAGAAGGATCAAAAGTCGAAGGAGACATCTATCAAATCTCAAATAATCAAACATTAGGAGTAACAGAAAAAGAAATTACTAAGAATTTAAAATTAATTTCTCAGAAAATTATAGAACAAGAAAGATTAGCAAGAAAATTCTTGGCAAAAAAAGGTGAAGAATTAGAAGATAAAGTTTATAGAGATTATGGAGTTCTTTCAAATGCAAGAAAATTATCAGAAGAAGAAGCACAAGAACTTCTATCAAGTGTAAAACTTGGAACAGACTTAGGAATTATAAAAGAATTAAATGATAGCAAAATCTCAAAGTTGATATTAGAAACCAAAAGTGCAAATGTACAGGTCAAAGTTGGAAAAAAACTTTCTGTATATGAACAAGACATAGAAAGAGCAAATATAGTAAAACAAATTATAAAAGAAGACTAATTTAACGGCTTTGGGTCAAGAATAGACTTAAAAGCAAGAAAGGAAAGGTATTAGTATGTATTATAAATTTACAGCAAGAGCAGAGAAAGCTCTTGAATTAGCCCAAGAATTAGCAGTAGAACTTGGACATGATTACATTGGTTCTGAACATATACTATATGGTTTGGCAGAAGAAGGAACCGGAATCGCAAGCAAAGTTTTAGAAAACCAAAATATCCATGGAGAATTAATAAGACAAGAAATAATTGATATATTAGGAGAAGAAGAGCCAATAAATGATCCGGAAAGCATTGGGTTCACACCAAGAAATAAAAAGGTAATTGAAAATGCTTTTATAGAAGCTAGAAGAATTGGAAGTGAACATATAGGAACAGAGCATATTTTAATAGGAATATTAAGAGAAGGAGATAGCGTAGCAGCAAGAATATTGCTAGAATTAAACGCCAATCCACAAAATTTGTATAATGACATTATGAATATAATTAATGAAGAAGCGGAACATAAAAAAAGAACTACAAAAACAGAAACATATAGCAGTTTTAACTCTACTCCAACATTAAATCAGTATGGAACAGATTTAACAAAAAGAGCAGAAGAAGGCAAGCTTGACCCAGTAATAGGTAGACATGATGAAATACAAAGAGTTATACAAATTTTATCAAGAAGAACAAAAAATAATCCATGTTTGCTAGGAGAACCGGGTGTTGGAAAAACTGCAGTAGTAGAAGGTTTGGCAGAAAAAATAACAGCAGGCGACGTACCGGAAATACTTAAAGGAAAAAGAGTAGTATCAATAGATATTTCAAGCATGGTAGCAGGAGCAAAATATAGAGGCGATTTTGAAGAAAGAATAAAAAAGGCACTAAAAGAAGTACAAAAAGCAAAAGATGTAATTCTATTTATAGATGAAATTCATACAATCGTCGGAGCTGGCTCAGCAGAAGGAGCAGTTGATGCAGCAAACATATTAAAGCCACTTTTAGCAAGGGGAGAAATACAATTAATTGGAGCAACAACATTAAAAGAATATATGAAATATATTGAAAAAGACGCTGCACTAGAAAGAAGATTTAGTAAAGTAAATGTAAACGAACCAACTGAAGAAGAAACAATACAAATATTAAATGGATTGCGAGATAAGTATGAAGCACACCACAATGTAAAAATTACTGACGAAGCAATAAAAGCATCTGTAGAATTATCATCAAGATATATTAATGATAGATTTTTACCTGATAAAGCAGTCGATTTAATGGATGAAGCAGCATCAAGAGTAAAAATGAAAAACTATACAGAGCCTGAAGAAGTTAGAAAAATCAAAGAAGAAATAGAAGAAATAGATAAATCAAAAGAAGACGCAATTAGAATACAAGAATTTGAAAAAGCAGCTAAGTTAAGAGACAAAGAAAATACAATGAAAAAAGAATATGAAAAAGCAAAAAAGGACTGGGAGAATAAGAATTCAAAAGAAGTACAAAATTTAGGATATGACGACATAGCAGACGTTGTAGCCGCATGGACTGGGATACCAGTATCAAAAGTATCAGAAAGTGAAAACGAAAAGTTAAAAAATTTAGAAGTAAATCTTCATGAAAGAGTTATTGGACAAGAAGAAGCAGTATCAGCAGTAGCAAAAGCAATTAAAAGAAGTAGGATGGGACTAAAAGATCCAAATAAACCAATAGGATCATTTCTATTCCTAGGACCAACAGGTGTTGGAAAAACAGAATTATCAAAAGCATTAGCAGAAAGTCTATTTGGAACAGAAGATTCAATGATAAGAATAGATATGTCAGAATATATGGAAGCACACTCAACAGCCAAGTTAATAGGAGCTCCTCCAGGATATGTTGGATATGATGAAGCAGGACAACTTACTGAAAAAGTAAGAAGAAAACCATATTCAGTAATATTATTTGACGAGATAGAGAAAGCACATCCTGATGTAATGAATATGTTATTACAATTGTTAGATGACGGAAGACTTACAGACAATCAAGGAAGAACAGTAAGTTTCAAAAACACAGTAATAATTATGACATCAAATGTCGGAGCAAGGATGATAACAGAAAAGAAAACACTTGGATTTACAAGTGCTAATGACGAAGCTGATAAAAATAAAGAATACGAAAATATCAAAAAAGAAGTAATGGGCGAATTAAAGAAGGAATTTAAGCCTGAATTCTTAAACCGTATAGACGAAATAATTGTATTCCATAAATTAAATGAAGAGCAAATTAGAAAAATAGTCGACTTAATGATAAATAAAGTAGAAAAACTATTGAAAGTCCAAGAAATAGAACTTAAAGTAGATGAAAAAGCAAAAGACTTAGTAGCAAAAAAGGGAACTGATGAAACTTATGGAGCAAGACCTTTAAGAAGAGCAATACAAACAATGATAGAAGATAAAATTGCAGAAGCAATGCTCGACGGAAAAATAGGCAAAAAAGCAGAAGTCACAACAAAAGAAGATGAGATATTAATTAAATAATAATATTGAATTAATCGCCTTCGCCAAGCTTCAAATTGAAGCAAGCAAAGGCGATTTGTTGTTGTAGTAATGAAAATGATTAATTAAGTTTATAAAAACAAAATGTCAAGTGAAAAATTAAACGCAACTTTGTAAAGTAAATGCAATTTGTAAGAAAAAACGATAGAAAAACAAAAGTATAATTTCTAAAAATCTAGTTGATAATTGTAAGAACTAATGCTATAATGAAGTTGTAAAAATCTAAAGATAAGGAGAGCAAATATTAAATGACTATTCTCGCTTTAATATTCATCTTACTAATATTTATAGTTATTTTGGTCGCAACTGCGGTCATGCAAATGCGACTAGCAGGCATAAATATAAAAGATTTCATATCTTTTGTAAGAGCAAATGATAGTTTAGATAAGCTTGCAGTATTTGCAAAACGATATGAAAACATGTCTCCACAAGAACAAGTTATATATTTGTCAGAAGCGGAAAAAATGTTTGATGCGTTCGACAAAATCCCGGAATCAGTTTGGGAAGAAGAGCATGATAAATATAATACAGTATTAGAAAAATATCGTGATATTAAAGTAATGAGGTGGAACGAAGCAAAAGAGTATGAAGCTTCCAAAAATGCAAAAAGAGTAGAACCAAAAGAAATAAAATAATGTGGAATATGAAAAATAGGAGAAAATATGAAATTAGCAGATAAGAAATTATGGTTAGAATTATATGATGTAGCCGACACAATACAAAAAATAGAGCCATGGAAATATTTGTGGGATATGGATTTATTAGCATACGTATGCCAGCCAATGGATGAGATATTTTATTGTAGTGTAATGGGTCATGGCGGAATGCATAAAGCTATAGCTGTTTATCAAGGAGAACAAATTCACAGTTTGTTTGAATTAGCAAAAGAACAATATCCCGACTATGAATTAATAAATTATCAGAACTGTATTACATGTAATTTTTTAAGTAGACAACAAACATTACCCCAAAATAGAGAAATAATTAAAGAATTGGGGCTAAGTTTTAGAGGTATATGGATTTCTTTTGAAAATTATGAGAAAGGTTATGAACCAAGTCCTATTAATATAAACCAAGTAAAAATAATGATAGAAGCATTAAAAAATTTTTATATGATGTTCAGAGCAATTATAGAAAAAGGTTTGAAAGTTGATTTCGAAAATGGTCAAATGTTAGTAAGAAGGTATGACAAAGAGAGAAAATTATTTTTAAATTATCCAGCTCCATTAATATTACCAGAAAAACATTTTTATACAATTAGGATAGAATCAGAATTTGAAAAAAATATAATGAAATTACCACAAACTGAAATGGAATTAGAATATGAATTTTTAAATTATGTACCGATCAGAATAAGTGATAAGAAAGAACAAGATGGAAGATATTATTATCCAATATCTAGATTGATTGCTGAAAGAAAATCAGGTTTTATAATATCTCATGATTTAATTGACAAAAATGATTATAAGAATAAAGACGATTATGTATTGGAATCAGTAGAATTGCTAATAAATTATTTCTATAAAATTGGAAGACCAAAGAGTATATATGTAAGAGATGAAGAAACAAAAATGTGCTTAAAAGATATTTTAGATAAGGCAAAAATAAAGATAATAGTGAAACCAAAATTAAAAGCAATTGATGAATTTTATTATACTTTAGGAAAAATGAAAATGTAAGATTTAAGGAAAGAAGTTGCGCTTTATGTAAAGTAATATAATTTTTTTATTGTAATTTAAAAAAGTATAAGTAAAAGCTACTATTTTAGAAAATTTAAAATAGTAGCTTTTAGTGAAAAACGCAAATATTGTCGAAAAATAGTTACTACTATAGATAGTATAAAATATAAAGTAAATTAATTTTAACATTAATTAAAAACATATTATAAAATGTTAAAAATTAACAAACAATTTTTATAAATCTGTTGACAAATGGTAGAATATGTCATATAATAAGAAATACAAAATTACCATATATTACATATCAAAATTAGAGAAGGAGTTTAAAAATTAAATTTGAAATAATATCTAAAATAATTACATCAAGTTCTTGTAGCAGACTTAAACGACGGAAACAAGATAGTGTAAAGTAATCTATAAAAAATAGAATATAAAAAAATTATTTAAAATTAAGAAACAGGAGGAAGGAAATCAAATGGAAGAAACACAAAGCAAAGAAAATACAATGAAAGAAAATAGAACGAAAGAGGACAGAATTCAAGAAAAGAAAGCAAAAAGAACAAAGGAAAATAATAAAAATGAGTTGACAGAAAAAGAAAACCAAAGGAAAGAATTGTTAAAGCCAAAAATAGATATAGTATTTCAATGTTTATTTAGTAAAGATAATGAAGAAATAACAAAATCATTTGTAGAGGTATTATTAGAAGAAAAAATAGACAAAATAACAATAAATAGTGATAAAGATTTAATACGCAAAAAGCCAACAGATAAATTGGGAGTATTAGATTTACAATTAGATATAAATGATACCGAAAAAGTAGATGTAGAAATCCAAATAAGTGACAAAGGAGATTTTGTAAAGAGACTGTTATGGTATTATTCAAAGTTATATAGTAAGCAAATGTCAAAGGGTAAAGATTACGATACAATAAAAAAAGTAATATTAGTATCAATAATAGATTTTGACTTAAAAGAGATAGAGGACTTTGAAGAAATGGAAACGATATGGAAAATAATCGAGACGAAAAAGCGAGAAAAAATCTTGACAGACAATTTTGAAATGCGTATAATAAATTTAAAGAAAGCAAAAGAGCTGTATGAGCAAGACAATAAAAATGAGAAAGCCCAATGGATGTTATTCATAGACGATCCTAATGCAAAGGAGATGAGTCAAATCATGGATGAGAATAAAGAAATCAAGAAAGCGGTAGTAAAAGTGAAGGAAATGACAGAAGATGAAGAAATGGAACGACTAGCCTTTTTAAGAGAGAAAGCAATCATGGATGAAAATGCAATAAGGGCAACAGGTGAAGAGCGTGGAAGAAAATTAGAAAAAGAAGAAATAGTAAAATCGATGCTAAAGGATAGCCTAAATGATGAGCTAATAAAAAAATATACAGAAATAAGTGATAAAGAATTAGAAGAAATAAAACATCAATTAGAGGAAGAGAAAAAATCAAAACAAAGTTAATTACAAGATATTTTTAATTAAAACAAAAAATAAAAATTATTGACAACATAAAATCTAATAATGAAGGCTATGTGTTTTAATGAGAGCATGAACATATAGCTTTTGGGTTATGAAATCTTTCAATTAATTGTATAAAATTTCTAAAAAATGAAAAAATAAAAATATTAAAATAGATTGAAAGATGAAATATAAAAGTATGGATAATAAAAAATGGCAAAACAAAAAGGATAAAGTAAAAATTATCATACTTGGTTTATGCACAGGATTCTTAAGTGGTCTTTTTGCATCAGGTGGTGGACTTATAGCAGTTCCGGGGTTATTGTATTTTGTGAAAACCGAAGAGAAGGAAGCAAGAGCAATTGCTATTTTTAGCATTTTGCCAATGGTACTAGCTAGTATGTTTATTTATAACAAAGCTGGAAACATTGATTTAAAAATGGGCGTACTTTGTGGAGTAGGAGGATTAATAGGAGGCTGGATTGGAGCTAAAATTTTAAATAAAATAAATGATAAATATCTATCTTTAATTTTTATAATTTTCTTAATTTATGCAGCCATACTAACTTTTAATAAATGAGAGAAATTGTAATTGGTGTAATTTCAGGAATAATAAGTGGTATGGGGATGGGCGGAGGTACAATTCTTATAACATTTTTGGTATGCTTTTTGGGAGTAAATCAATTGGTTGCACAAGCAAGTAATATCATATTTTTCGTCCCAACATCAATTATTGCAACGATTGTAAACATCAAAAATCATAGATTAAAATGGAAAGTAGCGATTCCTCTAACAGTCGCAGGAGTAATTGGTGCGATAGCAGGTGCAATTATTGCAAACAAGATAAATGTAAATATATTAAGAAAATGTTTTGCCATATTTATTATATTAATTGCAATATATCAAGCAATTTGTTGGTATAGAAAATATATAAAAAAGCCATAATAATAGTAGGAGATAAAATCTTTAAATAAGTAAAATGAAAGAAAGGAAAGTGAATAATTATGAAATTTGTAAAAGGCATGATAGCCGGTATGGTAATTAGTGCAGGAGCTGCATTGGTATGTGCAGAGTGTACAATGGGTCCTAATAAGATGATGAAACAAGGCAAAAAGATGATGAAGAAAATGGGACTTATCTAACTAATGAAATAAAAAATATAGTAATATAGTAATAATCTCCAATTAATTGAATATAAATTAGTTGGAGGTAATTTTATGTTTATGGTTTTTAGCAAAGAGAAAATAGTGTCATATTTAATATCTCTAAGCACAGTTGCATTTTTATTTATAATGTCTTTTGCTATAACAAAGAGAAATAATGAAATTATTAAAACATCGGCAAATGTGGTGGATTCGAATCAAACTGCTTTAGAACAATCTGACAGCAAATCCAATCAAACAACAAATCAAATGGAAAACAAAGTAACGCAAACAACAAGTCAATCAACAACAAATCAAATGGAAAACAAAGTAACGCAAACAACAAGTCAATCAACAACAAATCAAACGGAAAACAAAGTAACGCAAACAACAAGTCAATCAATAACAGATCAAACGGAAAACAAAGTAAAGCAAACAACAAATAAATCAATAGCAAATTAAATAAAAACTAAGCATAATGATATAGAGAAAAACCAAACAATACCATAGAATATATAGGAAATATTACAAAAAAATTACAAAATTGAAAATATTTTGACATTTTATGTAGACAAATTTAAATTTATGTAGTATAATTAATAATAGCGGTAAATTTTTTAATATACACAAGAACAAAAATTAAGGAGGAAAACAAATTGGAAGCTAATTATGTTGAAAATAACAATTTAGAGTTAGTAGGAAAAATTACTAATGAGAAAGTATTCAGTCATGAGATATATGGAGAGAAGTTTTACACATTTAATATGAGTGTGCCAAGACTAAGCGGAAATGACGATATTATACCAATCACAATATCTGAAAGATTATTTAAAGAAGATGAATTAGTGGTTGATAAAAAAGTAAGAGTAAAAGGACAATTCAGATCTTATAATAGTTATGAAAAAGAAAAGAACAGATTAATTTTAACAGTTTTCGCTAAAGACATTGAATTCTTAGAAAATCAAGAAGATGAAGTTGTTGCTAGCAAAGATTTCTTATCAAACGAAGTTGTTTTAGTAGGTTATATATGTAAACCTCCTATTTACAGACAAACTCCATTTGGAAGAGAAATCGCAGATTTACTTTTAGCAGTAAATAGAGCATACAACAAGTCAGACTATATTCCATGTATTGCGTGGGGAAGAAATGCAAGATTCTGCTCAAAAATGGATGTTGGAACTGAAGTTAAATTGATAGGTAGAGTTCAATCAAGAAATTATGAGAAAAAGCATGAAGACGGAACTATTGAACCAAGAGTAGCTTATGAAGTTTCAATAGCAAGCCTAGAATTAGTTGATGAAAATGGCGAAAATGAGACTGAAGAAAAAGCAGAAAATGAATAATAAAATAATTTAATTACCTGCAAAAGACCTAGTTCCGTAAAGAATTAGGTCCTTTTATATTACATAGTAAAAAAATTGTAACATTTTTGTAACATTTTTGTATTTTTACATTGACTTTTATTAAAAATGAAAATATAATATATATGTAATATTTGTGCCTTAGAAAGGATGAGATTAAAAATGGGTGAAATAATAGTCATAACGTCTGGGAAAGGTGGAGTAGGCAAAACTACAACAACTGCTAACATTGGAGCAGCCCTAGCACTTAAGGGGAAAAAGGTTGTACTCATAGACACTGATATCGGTTTAAGAAATCTTGATGTTGTTATGGGACTAGAAAATAGAATAGTGTACGATATAGTAGATGTTGTTGAAGGAAAGTGTAAATTAAGACAAGCTCTTATAAAAGATAAAAGATTTACAGAACTGTTCTTATTACCAGCAGCACAAACAAGGGACAAAAGTGCTGTAAATGAAGAACAAATGAAGGAACTTACTTCAAAATTAAAAGAAGAATTTGATTTTATATTAATAGATTGTCCAGCAGGAATAGAACAAGGCTTTAAAAATGCCATAGCTGGTGCAGACAGAGCTATAGTAGTAACAAACGCCGAAATATCTTCAATTCGTGATGCTGATAGAATAATAGGTTTACTAGAAGCGTCCGAGATAAAAAATCCGGAATTAATAATTAATAGGTTAAGACCGGAAATGGTTAAAAAAGGCGAAATGATGGATGTGGAAGACATTTTAGATTTATTATCAATAGATCTAATAGGTGTTGTTCCAGATGATGAATATATAATAACTCAAACAAATAAAGGAGAACCTGCCGTATCTAATAAAAAAGCTCCTTCAGGAAAAGCTTACATGGAAATAGCAAGAAGAATATTAGGAGATAACATAGAAGTAACAATACCAGGCAGAAAAAAAGAAGGATTTTGGAGCAGGATGAGAAAAAATAGAAAAAAATAATGATTATTTAATATAATGAATAATTACAAAAGAAATATTACTTTATATAGTAGAAAATTACAAAGATAGAAATTGTTTTTAGGTGGAGGAAGAGAGATGTTCAAGAACATTATTAATGTTTTCAAAAAAATTGGAAAGAAACAAGACCCAGACAGATTAAATAAGGATGAAGCAAAGGAAAGACTACATTTAGTCTTATTACAAGATAGAGCTAATGTATCAGCTGATTTTCTTGATATGATGAAGCAAGAAATAATAGAAGTAATTAAAAAATACATAGATATTGATGAAAAGGAGATTGATGTTAAGTTAACTAACAAACAAAATAGTGACGGAACAACAGGTGCACCAGCACTTTATGCAAACATCCCAATCGTTGGTATCAAAAGTGAAACTAGAAAAAGAACTAATAAAATAAAATTAGAAGAATTGGGAAATAATGAAGATAGCAGTAAAGTCAATTCATCTAAAAAAAGAGCAGATTCTAAAGAAACAAAAAATAAAAAATCTAGTTCAAAGAGTGAAAAAGTAGAAACAGCTCAAAAAGAAGCAGTACAAGAAGAAACAACAAATAATACAGAAAATGAAGTATCGCAACAAGCAGATAATGAATCTAAAGATGCACAAAAAGAAGTTTCTAATCAAGAAAATAACACACAAGAAAATAATGTAGTTACAAAGCAAGAAGAAGTTAAAAGCAAAAAGCAACCAAATAGTAAAAAAACTACAAGTAAAAAGAGTACAAAAAAGAAAAAGTAATTTAATTTAAAGGGGAAAAATGAAAAAAAGGATAACCAAAAATCTCGAATGGTCCATATTAATATGCACAATCCTATTAGTAATAATAGGATTATTTGCGATATATTCAGCAACAGAAAGTACAGGACAAGAAGAGTTTTATAAACAGTTAACTTGGATAGGAGTTAGCATACCTTTTTTCATAATGTTCATATTTATAGATTATGACACAACATCAAAAATATCTCCAGTATTGTATGTACTGATTTTAGCTTGCTTGGGAGCAGTATTATTTACAAGCCCAATATCAGGTGCAACAAGCTGGTTTACATTTGGTTCGTTTTCAATTCAACCGTCAGAGTTTGCGAAAATAATTTTAATAATTTTTCTAGGTTTAATAATGTCTAGGATGAAGAAAAAAGGTCCAAAGGAAATAAGCAGACCAACGAGATTATTGCTGCTATTGCTCATTTTTGCGATTCCAGTAGCATTGATAGTAAAACAACCAGATTATGGAACTGCAATGGCTTTTATAGTGTCATTTCTATTTATGTTATTTGTAGCAGGAATAGATAAAAGATATATAATTGTTTCGGTATTGCTAGTAGCAATAGCTGTACCATTAATGTATAAATTTGTTTTACCTGAACACGCAAAAAAGAGAATAGATGTATTCTTAAATCCTGAACTAGATCCTAGAGGGTCAGGATACAATTTAACGCAATCAAAGATTGCAATAGGAGCTGGAGAACTCTTAGGTATGGGATTATTAAAAGGAAACCAAACTCAATTAGGGTTCTTATATCCAAAATCAACTGACTTTATATTTTCAGTTATAGGTGAAGAAATGGGATTTATCGTGGCAGGAACCGTAATTATACTATATGTTGTGCTGATAACTAAGGCATTATATGTTTCAAAAACTGCAAAAGACGATTTGGGCACAATAATTGCGGCAGGAATTGCAGGAATTTTTTTCTTCCATTTAATTGAAAATATAGGAATGACAATGGGGCTTTTGCCTATTACAGGTGTACCATTACCATTTGTAAGTTATGGTGGAAGTTCACTATTAAGTAATTTTATGATGATTGCTATGTTGCTAAATATAAGTGGAAGAAGGCAAAAAGCAATATTTGTTGGCAAAAAGAATGGAGAATTTTGGACTAGAAATAAATAAAAAAATAAGAAAAATAAGGAAAGTAGTAATTTGAACGATAAAAAGATTGCAAAATTACAAATAGGTAATGTAGAATTAGAAAATAATATAATTTTAGGCCCTATGGCAGGTTTAACCGATAGGGCTTTTCGTATTATTTGTGAAAAGTTTAATCCAGGTTTAGTAGTTACTGAGATGATAAGTAGTAGGGCATTATTTTATGGAGATGAAAAAACAAAAAAATTATTGGACACAACAGGAGAAAAAAGACCTATTGCAGTTCAGATTTTTGGAAGTGATACAGATTCAATGGCTTATAGTGCTAAGTTTATATGTGATAATTATGATATAGACATTATTGATATAAATATGGGTTGTCCAGCACCGAAAATAGTGAAAAATGGTGACGGAAGTAAGCTACTTTTAGATACAAATAAGGTATACGATATAACCAAATCTGTTAGCAAAAATTCACGAGTTCCAGTAACTGTTAAGATAAGAAAAGGCTGGGATAGTGAGCATATCACAGCAGTAGAAAATGCAAAAGCAATAGAACAAGCAGGAGCATCAGCAATAACAGTACATGGACGAACTAGAGCAGAGTTTTATTCAGGAGTAGCAGATTGGGATATAATAAAAAAGGTAAAAGAAAATGTAAATATACCTGTTATAGGAAATGGCGATATAAAGACTGTTTATGATGCAAAAAAAATTATAGAACAAACAGGATGCGACCGGAATAATGGTCTCAAGAGCAAGCTTAGGAAATCCTTGGATATTTGAACATATTCAAAATTATTTTGAAGGAAGACCTATTAGAAAAATTAGCAGTAAAGAAATACTATCGGTTATATTAGAACATATAAATTTAGAAGTGAAAGAAAAAGGCGAAAATGTTGGAATAAAAGAAATGAGAAAACATATCTGCTACTACATAAAAAATATGCCTAATGCTTCTCAATTAAGAGATACAATTAATCATTTAGAAACAAAGCTAGAAGTAGAAAAAACATTAAAAGAGTACTTTGAAAAGGTAATATTATAATCAGAATATAATATAATTTAATTATATATTATTTTTTAAAGGAGCTTGTAATGAAAAAAGTGTATATTATCTTAGCCATAATTTTAGCGTTTGCAATAAGTTTAAATATTTTTCTAAGTTTTAATTATAAAAATATGAAAAGTGGAAATAATAAGAGCATAGAAGAGATTGAAAAATATATTTTAAATATTAAGACTTATAAAGCTAATTTGACTGCTAATATAATAAATAATAGAAATGATAACACATATAAAATAAGTCAAGAAGTAACTAAAAATTATGAAAAACAAAATATAATAGAACCACAAGAAATTAGTGGTTTGGAAATGACTTTTGAAAATGGCAAGCTGGAAATAAAAAATACAAAATTGAATTTGAGTAAAATATATGAAAATTATCCAAGTATATCGGAAAATAATTTATTTTTAACACAATTTATAGAAAGCTATAAAAATTCCGAAGAAAAAAGCATATCAGAATATGATGAAACAACTATTATGCTAAGCACAAAAACTAACAGAAATAGATATGACACAACCCAAAAATTATATGTAAATAAGGAAAATTTAAAACCAGAAAAATTAGAAATAATAGAAAATAACAATCAGATAAAAGTTTACATATTATATAATGAGATTGAAATAAATATTTAAGATATATCATCTCTAATTTATATAATGGAGAAGAAAAATGACAATAAAAAGAGGAGATATGTTTTATGCTGATTTAAGCCCAGTTGTAGGCTCAGAGCAAGGAGGGATTAGACCTGTGGTCATCATACAAAATGACATGGGAAACAAATACAGTCCAACTGTTATAGCAGCTGCAATTACATCACAACTAGGTAAAACAAAATTACCAACGCATATACCAATAGGCTCTCAAAATGTAGGACTAAAGACCGATTCAGTAATCCTTGCTGAGCAAGTTAGAACAATAGACAAAAGCAGATTAAAAGAAAAAATAGGTCATATAGAAGACAAAAGCATAATGAGTCAGATAAATAGTGCATTAGGTGTAAGTATAGGGTTAGAGTAAAAATAAAATTCTTTGTCAAATTAATATAGACAAAGAATTTTTTTATCATTAAAAGTACTCAAACTAAATTTCTCAAACTTATATACATAAAGGTGATTTATATACGTAGTTTAAGTTTTTTGATAATTTTTATTTCATTATACAAGTCATCTATTCTCTTTTTTCTAAGTGCAAGAGCATCAAGATGCTCTTCTTTGATTTTTTTATAATTTTCAACCGTTTCGCCTTTTTCAAGTAGGAGCTTAATACCAGCTTGATAATAGTCTTTTTGTTCAGGTCTTTTAGCACTTTGCATTTTTTTCTCATATCTAGCAATTGAATCTAGTCTTCTAATTTGAGAATTTAGATAATCAACATAATTCATAACACTACTGATTTCACATAATGTATCATCTACAACAGCTTTAAATAAAGCTCTTAATGGCTTTTTATTTATTTTACCAAGTCGTTCATTTTGTTTTAGTTGATCAAGAGCTACTACATCTGTTGGAGGATCAGAATCTTTAATTAAGTCTTTTAAAGTTTCAGAAATATTGACATGGGTTGTATAGTGTCTTTTAGTAACTAAAGCATCATATTCATCTGCAATTCTTATAATTTGAGCAGAGTAGGGAATATCAATTTTTTTAAGTCCCCTAGGATAGCCTGTACCATTTAATGCTTCATGATGATATAAAGGACCGTCAGAATAAGGACGTAAATTCATATCTTTCATACAAAGTTCATATCCTAATGTAGTATGTGTTTTCATAATTTCATATTCTTCATCAGTAAGCTTTCCGGGTTTGGTAAGGATTTCCTTTGGAATAAACATTTTCCCAATATCATGAATGTATCCAGCTACTAAACAATGAATCATAAATTTATTATTAAAACGCATATATTCACAAATTCTAACTGAAAGATTGCTAACATTTTCGCAGTGTACCTTTGTAATGTAATCTAATTCGTCCATTATAGCAAGACTGCGTTTTAAATTATCATCTAAATCATGAATTTTAATGTTACTTGGACTATAAAAATCATATTTTTCTTCGAACATAAGAAATTAATCCTTTCTTAATTTAATAGTATGTACATATATAAAGGAAAAATTAATTTTGTTACTAATTTTTCATTATTATTAATATAACACTAAAAATAAAATAAAACAATATAATTAAAGAGATTAAATATTACAAAAATATTACATTTATGTGTATATATGAATTATATAATAATAGAAATCAACAATGAATTGAATCTAATATAGTGTAGATGCTTAATTACTGGTAAAAAATACATACTGAAATCTTAAACAAAATGCAACAAAATAATTGACAAAATATGAATATAGCGATAAAATTATAGGGTAACTAAAATATATAAATCTTATTAAAATAAATTAAAACAAGATTAGAAAATAGGAGGGAAAGAAAGTGAAAAAATCAATCAAATTAATCATGTTAGCAGTTTTTATTTTTGCATTAATTTTTGCAACAAAAGCTAATGCATTTCAAAATGGACAATTAGATGCAAATCAAATAACTGTAACAATGCAATCTACATATTTAAATAATAACGAAAAGTCAATCGCGATTGCATTAAAGAACTCAAACAAAAAAGGTGAAAACTCAAACGTACTAAAAAAGGAAACACTTAAAAGTATAATACAACAGAAGTATGGAAAAGATCTATTAAGTAAGGTATATAAAAAGGACGGAACTGAAGTATCAAATGAAGAAAGAGTTGGAACTGGATACAAAGTTGAATTAGTTACTAACGAAAAATTAACAGTCATACTATATGGAGATGTAAATTGTGACGGTATGGTAGATTTGTATGATACTATTGCTATAGCACAACATAATGTAGGAACTGGCAATTTAGATAACTACCAAAGAAAGGCAGCAAAACTAACCAATGCAAGTGACGAAGAAATCAGTATATTTGATACAATAAGAGTTGCATGCTATAACGTAGATATGCTAGGAACAGACCAAGTTGGAAAAAATATAGTAGATGAGAAATTGTTCCCAGCAGATGAAAAGTTAAATACAGTTTCAGAAGTATCAAATCTAAATAATGCAGAAGAAACATATAAAACAGCATTAAGTAAATTTACAAGTGGAAAATTTACTTCTAATAATGCTGAAATTAGTTTAGAAAATGGAAGTCTAATTGGAACAGTCAATTATAATTTTGACGTTAATACAGAAATATTTCCTGAAAATGAAGTTACAGGATACTATTTTGCTTACGTACTAAAAGTAAAAGGAGCAAATGAAAATACAACAGTAAAAATAAAAAATGGTGATAAAGAATATAAAATCATTGAATATTCAAGCTTTGATGTAACAACAGACGGAGAAGAAGGAATATCATTATTAGCTTCATTGAATCAAGATGCTGATAATAAAAACATAGAAATAATAGTAGACTTAGACGGAGACGGAACATTATATGAACCAAGCACACAAACAATAAGTTATGAAAGTTTACAATATGAAGAAGTTGAACAAGCAACAATCACAACCAATATACCTGAAGCAGACATAAAATCACTAGAAGGAGAAGATTGGAAATATAGATTCGAATTCGAAGATGAAGAAGATGCAGATGAAGGATATAAAATAGAAAAACAAGAAGGAAATAATAAATATAAAGCAACAGGAACAATAACAGAACAAAAGGATGTAGTTGGATTTAGTGGATCTGCCAAAACAGATTTCTATGTTGTATTTGCAATAGAACCAAAACATATCTATGAAGGTTTACAAATACAAATACCAATAGGAGAAGGTAAATATAAAACAGTTGGAAAAGAAGCATTAGTAGACGGAAAATTAACAGCAATAATTTCAATAGATGAAGATAACAAAGAAGAAAACAGTCCAATAAAAATAAAAATTGATTTAGACGGAGACGGAAGTAGATTTGAACTAGAAGAAATTGAAATTGATTATAAAGATTTAAAATGTGAAAAAAGTTCACATTATGAAGTACAAAAAGAACTACCAACAGGAAAAGCTGATGCAATAAAAACAAAGTTTCAAGATGAATATGGATTTAAACCTGAAGATTACTTTAAGTTCATTGGTGGAAAAGACGATTTGGCAATAACTCAAGATGGTCTAGATGCACAACTTTACAAAATAACTGGAACACTACCAAAAATGACAGGAGTTCATGCTGGATTTGAAGGAGACGACAAAGGTGGATATTATATAGTATTCACAGTAAAAATGGACAGTACAGGAAAGACCGGAGATGATAATAATATAAATGAAAATGTAAAAGTAACACTTACATCACCAGCCACAGGCGAAAGTGCAAAAGTTAGAGAATTAGGAAAAGAATCTTTTGACACAGCTACAGAAATGGTAGTATTATGGAAATTAGATGATGTAAGAGATGACAAGACATTTAAAGTAACAATAGACTTAGACGGTGACGACGAAAGTTATGCTCCATATCATGTAATATTTGATTATTCAGACGTAGTATTCCAACAAGAATCAGCAGCAAAAATTTCAATAGATGAAACACAAATACCTGAAGAAGATAAAACTCAAATACAACAATGGGGATATAAATTACAAAGTGAAATCAAATTAAGTGAAGAAAATGAGCATGTTATCAAAAATAAGAATGAGGATAACATAAAATATGATGCTACAACAGGATTATTATCAGGAATAGTAAAAGAGCAAAAACTAACAGGTGGATTTAAAGATGAAGATTTAGACTCATATTTCTATACATTTACAATCAAACCTGAAGAAGTAACTGAAAATATTAAGATTACAGTTGAAAATAAAGACAATGAAGACGAAGGAAATGGTGGCAAAAAAGAATTTGGATATGATGATTTGAAAAATGGAACATTAACAATTTTACAACATATATCTAAAGACTTCGTGAAATGCCATGATAGTGCATGCTGTGGAGAAGACGGAAATTGCGCTGACCCAAGTAAATGTGAAAAATCAATAAAAATAACAATAGATGTTGACGGAGATGGTCAATATGGTTATAAACCAAGCAAGACATATTACATGGATTTCTGTAATTTAGACTTCGTAAAATTACACACAGTATCTTTCAAAAATGCAGACAAAACAGATGTAAAATTAGCAGACGGAAGTTCAATTAAATCAGTTGAATTATATGACGGAGAAAAAGTAACAGAGCCTGCAACACCAGTTAAAGAAAACGGATTAGACAACCAAGAATATAACAAATTCTCTTATTGGAGAAAAGAAGGAGACGAAGACTATTCAAAGAAATTTGAATTTGGTCAAGAAGATAATAAGAGTACAGAAACAATCAAAGATGATATAACATTAAATCCGATGTGGGAAATAGATGTTGACAAATATGTAACTGATGCAATTTCAAAAATAAGCGATATTGAAAAAGAAAAAAGTGATTTTGCAATTGAAAAAGATGATACTAAAATCACAGTTGAGATAAAAGATAGAAATGAAAGTATAGATAGTATTACAGATACAGGAATTGCTGAAACAATTGCACACGCATTAATGTCTGATACAATAAAAGAAATAGATGTAGAACTAAAAGATCCTAATGCTACTTTAGAATTAAAACGTGCTGAAATAAAAGCAGAATTAAGTTCAGGCTTTAATGAAGAAGCTATTAAAGAAAATGTAACTAGTAAAATAAAAGAATATCTTAAGAAAACTGAGCTATCAGGTAGTGATAGTCATACATTAGACGATTTATGTACAACTTGCGCAAGCAAAGAATTAGAATTAACAATTAAACCTGAAGAATCACTAGCAAATATAAAAGATAAAAAGGCAACATATCAAATAACATTTGAAAAAGAATTAATGATAACATTTGATGCAGGAATATTAGGAACCCTTGATACACAATATGAAAAAAATGGTACAACAGTAACTGATTTACCTACACCTACAATTCCTAAGGAAGAAGAACCATATCGTGAATTTGAAGGTTGGTATAAAAAAGGTGATAGCGTTAAAGTTACAAGCATAGAAGAAATTAGTGAAGATACTCAATTAGAAGCACATTATAATTTGAAGGTAGAAAAGTTCATGGAAGATGTTATCGCAGACTTAAAAAATCCTGATTCTGAATATTCAGATAATTTTACTGGACAATTTGAATTAACACAAGGTACTGAATCAAAGAAAAATGAAATTACTATACAAGTTCAAAGTCCTAATGTTGAATTAAGTAAATTATCTGAAACAAGCATACCAGGAACAATAGCATATATACTACAAAAAGGAGAAATCCAAGATATTACATTAACAGTAGGAACTTCAAATACAAAAACGTTTAAGAAAGATGCAGGCGCAGGTGTAAGTGCTGTCGGAGCTCAAGCTAATGGAGACAGTGCATTAGATGAAGCAGGAGAAGCATTAAAACAAAAAATAATAACAGAAGCTAAGAGTGCTTTTGACGATGAATTAAAAACTAAAGAAGCTTCAGAAGAAACTGCAACAATGGATCAAGTAGAATTTGAAGGAACAACATTTACTTTAAAAATTGGAGAACCAATAGATACTGTAAATTTAGTAGATGTAGAAGGAAACAGTATAGCAGAAAAAGATACTTATACATTTAACTTTGATTCAACATTTACAGTAATTGATAAAAATGATCCAATTGGACCTGACACAATTACAGAAGCATTAAGTAAAAATGACTATGAAAAAATCTATGTTGAAAGTGATATAGATGAAGCAGACACAGTAAAAGTTAACATTCAAAGAGATGTTACTATCGAGCCAATTGAAAACTTTAATAAAGAATCAGGTTTAATGGCAACAGCAGAAGATCCAAAATATACTATAAAAGTAAATGAAAAAGACTATGCAATTGATGTAGAATCAACAGTAAAATCAATAGAACAATCAAAAGAAGAAAAAACTTTAACAATTTCTGATTTAAAAATTACTGGTGCAAAATATGGTCAATTAAGAGTAGGAACAAATGCTACAGTTAATGCTAGAAATCTAGACGTTTCAGGAAAGATAGAAAAATCAGTAAAAAGTGAAACAAATGATGAAATGCATGCATCTATAGTAGTAGACGGTAAATTAACTGCAAATGATATAAAAAATAATGATGAAACATATAGCACACCTACAATAGCATTGGTTACAAATTTCTCGTTCCCAAAGTCAGACGTAACTGGGGAAGAAATGGAATCATCAGGAAATAAGAATTTGCATCCAAATGCTAAAGTAGAAACATCTTCTAAAATGATTAAAAATGATAAATATCATATAACAAGATCAGAGGTTGCAAAAGGATTTGATCAAATAGAAGAAGTTTATTATGGATCATTCTACTATGTAAAAGAAAGTAATTCACAAATTTATTTTATGAGTATAATAGACCGTGAAATACCAAGTACTGCACTTACTTTCTTCAAAATTTATTATTATGATGAAGAAGTTGATATTACAAAACTAGGTTATGAAACAGGTAAGGCAGGACAAAGTGGAAAGAAATTCCAAAAACTTACAGTACAAAGTACAGGAAAAGATATTACTGCAGATGAGAAACCAAGAGCTCAAGAAGTATTAAAACCACATTATTCAAATTCGGTTAGTGCAACATATATTGCTGCAGAAATGAATATTTTACAATCAAACGAACTATCAGTAACAGGTAACAAAGTTTCAGGAATAATATCAAGTAAAAATGAAAAAGGACAATATTGCATACCAGTAACTTTATCATCAGAGCATTTTGAAGATGATAAATCAACAGTAAAAGTTACAAATCCTAATGATGTTACAACAACATATACTTATAAATCAAGTAATTCAGCAGAAATTGCACCGGCAAGTGCAGTTAACGCAATGCAATTAGAATTAGAAGCAATTAAGTCTTCTAACATAACAGGAACAAATGGAAAAGTATATACAATTGCAGTAGATGTTGACGGAGAAGAAACTGAATATGATGAAGAAGTTTATACAATTGATTATAATGAAGTAAAAACTCTTGAAGAAAAAATCAACAATGCTGCTGAAAATACTAAAAATGCAAACAATGTAACTGTTAAGAAAAATAATAAAATTAATGGATATACAGAAAAATTTGATTATATGTATGACAATGCAAAAGGTTTAATGTATACAAAATCAAGAAATGGCGACAATGTAGAAGAATATTCATTTTCATACAAATATGCTGGAATAGAAGGTAGTAAAATGAGTGTAGTTGCTCGAAAAGCTACAGGAGCACATGATGATTCAAAAGTATATATAAATGATTGGGAATACATACATCCAGTAAAAGTTGGTCGTGCAATTCAAGAATTAACAATGTTAACAGATGTTATGAAGGATTCTCATGTATACAATGCAATTGACGGAGTAAAAAAAGTGGAAAATCAAGCTCATACTTATATGGTAACTTTAAATAGAAACAAATATAATCAATGGGTAGATGACACTTATCTTGCTAATCCAGAGTATACTTTTAAAGAGCTTTCAAAAGACAATAAGTTAGAAGTACAAGTAGAATTGGACGAAGACGAAAAATTTGTAAAAGCCATAAAAACAATTGAAGAAAATGCAATTAATAAATTTGATGTAACTTTTGAACAAATAAATGAAACAATTGTAGAAGAACCTAAGGAATTCTTTGCAAAAGACAGTGTGGCAGTAACTGAAGACGATATTAAAGAGTTCTACGAAAAAGGTTTAGCATGGTGGAAATCAAACATCAATAAAGGTGCATACCAATTTTAATTATTTATAAAAAAATATATAGCGTTTGCAATACTATTAAAGTTTTGCAAACGCTATATAGAAATATTATAAAGGGAGGTATAAAAATGAGTGAATTAATAGCAGGTAAATGTCCAAATTGCGGATCTAATGTAAATTTACCAAGTGAATTAGAATCTACATTTTGTGCATATTGTGGCAGTAATATAAAAGTAAAGGAAGCAGTAGAAAAATTAAAAATAGAATTATCTGGAAAAATAGAAGTTGATGGTATAGCTTCACTTAATAAAATGTATAAAAATGCAGAAGATTATACAAAATTAGGTGAATATGAAAAGGCTTATGACACCTATATTTCAATTATTTTGGATAATCCAGGAGAAGTAAAAGCATATTACTTAGCATTAGATGCAATCTCATATAAAATGAACAGAACAGCTGATTATGAATTCCCAAGCGGACATATAAATGATATAAATACATGTTTGGATAGATTACAAAAATTAGACACCAATGGAGAATATGGCGATTTTATAAAAAAATTTACAGAATATATAAATATATTATCAAGAGAGCAACCGTTTCTTTTAAAAGTTAAATATTACAATGATACATTAAGCAGTATGTACAGAGAGTTCGGTGCCTATGCATTTGATAGCGTAGAGAGCAATTATAATGCAATAAAAATGTATTATGAAAATTTAACAGATGATTTAAAAAGCAAGTATGCTTCCACTTTCGAAGCATGTACTGAGTCATATAAAAGATATCCTAGAAAAAGAAAAAGTATTTTTGATGTGTTTGGATTTTAAAAGAAAATTTGTGCCTTGGGAAGGACTGAGATTAAAAATGAAAAATGTTACTATCAAAAAGACAGACAACATTGAATATTTGCAGTTTAATAAGTTGTTAGAGTTTCAAGATGAATTAATCCATGCATATACTTTAAAAACTTTTGATTTTGGACTTGATAAACGCATAGACAGGAAAAAAGAGAGCTTAAAAATATTGGCAGATACATTTAATTTTTCAGAAAATGATATAATACAAGGAAATCAAAAACATACTGACAATGTAGTAGAAATTAGAAATCAAGAAGTTTCGCTTGAAAATACTGACGGACTGATAACCGATAGAAAACAAAAAGCACTTCTTACTGCCACAGCTGATTGTATATGTTTTCTAATATATGATCCTCAAAATAAGGTAATAGCAAATATTCACTCCGGCTGGAAAGGAACAACCAAAAGAATTATACAAAAAGCAATCTATATGTTAATAAAAGACTATAATTGCAAGCACGAAAATATAATTTGTTGTATTGGACCAGCTCTTAGAAAAGACCATTTTTTAGTGAATCAAGATGTATTAGAAATATTTGAAAATGAGTTTGCAGATTACTGGAGAAAATACGCTATAGCAGAAGAAACAGATTTAGAAAATGAAAAAGGAAAACAATTTAAAATTGATACAATTTTAATAAATAAATTAATGTTAAAAGAATTAGGAATAATTGAAAAAAATATTGTAGATAGTGAAATTTGTACAATGTGCAAAAAAGATATGTTTTATTCATATAGGGTATATGGTAAAGATTATAAAAACAACATTGGACTTATAATGAAAAGAAAATGAAACAATTAAAGGTAAAACGAAAGGATGTAAAAATGTTTGATAACTGGGAAGAACTAGAACAAAGCATAAAAGATTGTAAGAAATGTAAGCTAAACGGTGGAAGAACTAATATTGTTTTTGGCGTAGGAAATAGAGAAGCAGATGTAATGTTTATTGGAGAAGGACCCGGAGCAGACGAAGATAAGGAAGGCATACCATTTGTAGGAAAAGCAGGACAACTAATGGATAAAGCTTTTGAAGGTCTTGGAATTAATAGAGAAAACGTGTATATTGCAAATATAGTAAAATGTAGACCACCACAAAATAGAGTGCCTGAAAAAGATGAAGCAGTAGCTTGCCTTAATTATCTAAGAAATCAAGTAATACTAGTAAAACCAAAAATAATAGTTTTGTTAGGAAGTACAGCTTTGAAGAATATATTAGGAGATGAACACTCAATAACAAAAGAAAGGGGAATATGGGCTGATAAAAAAGGAATAATATATTTGCCAACATGGCATCCAGCAGCACTTTTAAGAGACGAAAATAAAAAAATCGAATTTTGGAAAGATTTAAAATTATTAAAAAATTTAGCAGAAGAAAAGAATTTGAAGATTTAAAATAGAAGGTAAGATAAAAATGTAAAAGGAGATAGAATAGATGAGTTGGGAAGAAATTAGAAACTATTGTCTAAATTGTATAAATAAACCATGTAGTAATAAAGGTTGCCCACTAAATAATGATATACCAGCATTTATACATGAAGAGAATACAAAAAAAGCATTTGAAATTCTATCAAACACAACTGTACTACCAGCAATTTGTGGAGCAATTTGCCCACATGAAAAACAATGTCAAGGCAGTTGCATAAGGGGCATAAATGGCGAAAGCGTTTCAATCGGGAAAATGGAAGAATATATAGGAAAAGAATCTATAAAAAATAATTATAAAATTCCAACAGAAATTGATGAGAATTTAGTACATAAAAAAGTAGCAGTAGTAGGTAGTGGACCTGCAGGGCTAACTTGTTCAGCATTTCTTGCAAAAAAAGGAGTGCAAGTTACGATATATGAAAAATTTGAAGAATTAGGTGGAATCTTAACTCATGGAATACCAAACTTTAGACTTGATAAAAATATTGTAAAAAGCACAATTAACAAAATACTAGACTTAGGAATTAAGGTAAAAAATAATATTGAATTGGGAAAAGATTTTACAGTAGAAGAATTGTGCAATGAATATGATGCAGTATTTATTGGAATTGGAGCTAATGTACCAACTAAGATGAACATAGAAGGAGAAGAGTTAGAAGGAGTTTATGGGGGAAATACATTGCTTGAAAATGGAAGCCACCCAAACTATGAAGGAAAGAAAGTAGCCGTAATAGGCGGTGGAAACGTAGCAATGGATGCTGCAAGAACAGTAAAAAGATTAGGAGCAGAAGAAGTATATGTAATTTATAGAAGAGCAGAAGAACAAATGCCAGCCGAAAGAAAAGAAATAGAAGATGCAAAAAGAGAAGGGATTAAATTTTTATTTCAAAATAATATAGTAAGAATTAT
>CANQJG010000006.1 GCA_947624185.1 uncultured Clostridia bacterium
TAATACAAAAATTGCTTTTTCAAATAAAGCAGCAAATCTTACTATAGAACAAGAATTTAAAAAATAAGGAGGATTTTAAATTATGGGCGACAAATTTTCAGAATTTACAGAAACAACAGAAAATGTGGCAGATGTTAAGACTAATGTAAGCAATGACATTAAGAACGTGGAAGATGAACCACTAGATTTAACACGTACATCAAATCCATGGGATAATGTTGAAATTACTGATGATGATAAGGAACTTAATGACCTACTAAGCAAAGACCCTAATATTAAGCACGACATGAAGAAAGATAACGTACAAAATGAGACAAAAGATAATAGTACAGATATTAACAAAAAAGACGAGAATAAAGACAGAGATGATTTTCTAGGAAATTTAAGATCAAAAGTTAATCCAGGACCACATTTAAGTGATTTAGAAGATAAACCAAAAAGTGAGACAAAAGAAGAGGATGATGACGACCAAAAAATAAGAGTCAAAGGAGATAAAAATCTTATTAGATAAATTGAAAGGAGATAAAGAATAAAATGTTTGATGAAGGAAAAGAAAAACAAAAAGGTTTGTATAGTGTAATAAAAAATGATAGATTATCAGATGAAATAATATGGAAATCACCAATTGAAGATTTTAATAATAATACACAACTAATTGTTATGGAATCAGAAGAAGCATTATTTGTAAAAGATGGTGTTGTTGTAGACACACTACAAGCAGGAAAACATACTTTAAACACTGAAAATTATCCATTTATCAATAAATTGCAAAAAGTGGTGAGTGGTGGAACTAGTCCTTATAGTGCTCAGATTTATTTTGTAGATAAAGCTCACAAGCTTGAAATGTTATGGGGAACAGATTCACCAATACAGATGAGAGATGCTAAATATGGTTTTGCAGTTGGTGTTAGAGCGAGAGGAAGTTATTCAATCCAAATAGCTGACGCTAAGAAATTTTTTGTTAAATTAGTTGGAAATACTAGTGTATTTACAAAAGAAGAATTGCAAACACTATTTAGAAGTGCTTTTCAAATGAAAATAAAAAACACTATTGCAACAGTTATGAAGGAAAGTAATTTAACCATTTTAGATATGAATACAGAGTTAGAAAGACTTAGCCAAATAGCTGAAGGCAATTTAGCAGATGTATTAGATGAATATGGTATAAGGTTAATTAATTTCTACATAGCAGATATTTCAATACCTGAAGATGATCCTAACTATGCAATCATAAATTCTTCTTATGCAAATGCATATTCAAAAAATATCGAAGCAGAAGTTCAAGGAGATAATTGGAAACTATTTACTGCAAAGGAAATATTAAAAGATACAGTAAATAATCCAAATGCAGGTGGAGCTGCTGCAATGGGTGCTGGAATAGGAGTAGGAGCTGCATCAGCAGGAGTATTTAATAATTTAGCAAATCAACTATTCTCTCCAATGGGTGGTCAAACACAGCAAACACAGAATACAAATCAAACACAACAAACTACATCAAGATTTGCACCAAAGCAAGTAAAACAAGAAGAAGGTAATTCAAAAACAATAAAATGTCCAACTTGTGGCAATGAAATACCTGAAAATAGTAAGTTCTGCTCAAATTGTGGTACAAAAATTGAAGAACTAAGATGTAAAAAATGTGGAGCAAAATTAGATGCTAATGCGAAATTTTGTCCAGAATGTGGTGAAAGGAGGGAATAAACAATGAAGAATAACAAAATATTATATGGTTTAATATTTGTAGTTTCATTGATTGTTACAAATACAATAGTGTTTGTAACTACAAAAGAATTTACAGTAGCTAAATGGATAAATATTGCTTTTCTAAACTTAGCCATAATTATTTTGCTTGTATTTTCTATAATGTCAGATAAAAAGGAATATAGTTTTATGAGCTATTTTAGATTACCAATTGTAGCAACATATTCAATAGTGACATTTATACTAAGTGCATTATTCATTGCATTTAATCTAAAAAGTGTTGCAATTACAATTGTTGTTCAAATATTATGCCTTGGATTATTTGTAATTATAATGTCTTTAAATACAATGTCAAACAATGTAGCAAAAGAAAATATGAAAACAGACAAAAATAATTATAATAAAATAAGTGATATGAGTAAAAAAATTGAAATTATACTAGAAACTGTAAAAGATAGAGACGTATATAAGAAAATAGAAAAAGCCTATGATGATATAAAAAATGCTAGGGTTAATGTACAAAGTGATACTGCAGAAATAGATGATGAAATATGGCAATCAATTGAAATGATAGAAAATGATATTCGCAATAATGACACGAATAAAATAGACGACCAAGTAACAAAAATACATAATTTAACTATACAAAGAAATAGAATGTAATATAATTTAAATTAGTCAGCATTATATATTTAATTAAATAAAATTTAAGCTGAAAAAGAAAGGAAAAGAAAAATTATGGTAAAGTTAAAAGATGCAAAATGTCCAAATTGTGGAGCAAATATTCAAGTAAATGATAAGTTAGAAAATACAATATGTCAATTTTGTGGAAGTCAAGTTATGATTGAAGAGGCAATAGAAAAATACAAATTAGAGATTTCAGGAAAAGTTGAAGTTGACGGTATAAGAGGTAGAAATTCTAAAATAGAGCAAGCTAAAAAACACATTAAGCTTGAAGAATATGATACAGCCAAGAAAATATTACAAGAAATCATAGAAGAAGACAGCCTAGATGCAGATGCATATACAGAATTAATAAAAGTTGACATTGAAGAATTAAAATCAATGGATTTTAATGAAGAATCCTCTGATTTAACTGATCATGATAGTTGGTATTTATTTAATGAAATAATAAATGATTATGAAAGAGTTAAAAAGATAAGTGAAGATGATTCAATAGATAAAAACTTGTCAAAATATAAGAAGGAATTAGATCATTATTTTGAATTAAAAGAAAGAGTTGATAAAGAAGAAAAAGAATTAGCAGACTATGTTGAAAAATTAAATGATGGTTTTGAAAAAGCTAAAAAGATTTCAGAAGAAACTGCAAGAGCGTGGTGGGATGCTGGAATCAAAGGTGAATTTGACACATTAGATATGTATACAACTTTCTGTGCTCATCCTTATAATGGTTCATATTACAATGATAATTACAGACTAACAAAAATCAATAGAATTACAAGGGACGGTATTATAGAAGGTAGATATTATAAGACTACAAGAGAATATTCTGACAATCCTCTACATGAAAATTTACATAAAGTCGGAACAGAAACATTGTCATTTGATGAAATAAAAAGCAAATTAGATGATATTTTAGCTATTACACCTGATTATTTACAAAAAGCAAAAGCATCAACTGACAAAATAAATAAAAAGAACAACAACAAAATAGATAGAAAAAATACCATATTAGGAGCCAAAAATACAGTTTCTCAAGTTAGGATGTATCTTGATTATGCAATAATAGCTATTATGGTTTTGATAACTATCGGTACTCTAGTTACTAGTGGAATAGGACCTGCTATTGCTGTTGGAATCTTTTTAGATAGCTGGATTATATACTTATGTGTAATAAAAATTGGAGATCATAAGGACGAAATTAGTTCAAACAGTAGACAAAAAGAAATAAATAATTTACAGAAAAAATAATTGAATTTGATATCACTGAAATCAGCTAGGATTTAACTATCCTAGCTGTTACTGCATTATTTTCGCTATCCATATAAATAGTAATAGTAGAGCCCGTATTATTTTTGAATTTCAAGTCAAGTACGCCATAAGATACAGAGGCATCTTTGCCTTCTTCAACATAAGCAACTGTTTTTTTATGTGGATGTCTTTCAACAATTTCAATTTCCGGTACTGCTAAACAGGCATTATATAGGGTAGTGCTGACTTGACAATTGCCACCACCAAAACCTTTAGTAAGTTTGGTTTCAATTAACACATCCGCTTCTTTATATCCCTTATCAGCAGTAGGCTCGCCAATAATATCATTAAATGAAAAAGTTTCTCCATTTTTCAAAGTAGTACCATTAATTGTACTGCAAGATAATCTAATATTTTCTAATCTATTTTCATCACCAGCAAGACTGGTTGAAAAAGAAGAAAGCTCAGTTTCTTGAACTGCTTCTACTAATTCATTACTTGACACAATATTTGTATTTTCAATGGAATTCATGATTTCATTTTGACTAGTAGTTTTGCTAGTATTATTAATATTACTTTTGTATAAATAAAATGCAATTATGATAAATGCAACAACTACGATAATAAGCAATATTTTAATATATTTGTTCATTAGCATTTTGTTCCTTTCTAATATTCTTCAATCTTTTTTATTTTTTCATAAAAAGCAAATTATATACATAAATGTAAAAAATCATCAATTTCAAATTGTAAAATTATTTGTATTAAAAACGTAATTCATGTCAAATGAAAAAGTAAATGCAATTTGTATAAGCAATTCATATCATTTTTAACAATTGATATTGACAAAATTCGATAAATTAAATATAATTAAAGGTATAGAAAGAAGGTAATTTTATGGGGAAGATATGGAAACGATTACTTTTCATAATTTTAATTGTAGCATGCCTGTTTAATATAGTATCAAAACTGGTAAAAAGAAATTCATTACAAGATGAATTACAAGCTACATTTGATTACTTAACAAATAAAGAAAATACTGTTGAACAAAATGAAAATAACTAATGGGCTGAGTTTATATTATACAATTTCAGCCCATTTTAATTGATATATTTTTATTGATTTTGGAAGGAAACTCACACAAATGTTAAAGAAATTGAAGTTAAAAAAATACATACCATATATAGTAATTTTAATCGTATCTCTACTACTGTGTTTTAATTTTTTTAGATTAAATTTATCAGAATTTAATGAAGCTAGAATTCATATAGCTAGGATAACTTCAATAAAAGAAGTTATAATGAATAAAATATTCCCAAGTTTTATAAGTGCCAAACACATGTCAGGCTTTGGCTATGCGTTAAATATTTTTTATGGACCTATTACTACTTATATTCCGATTTTTCTATCTTTTATATGTGGTTCAAGTATTATGGCATTGAAAGTATTTACATTGCTTACAGTTATTTTAGCTGGATTTATGATGTATAATTTTGTTTTAAAAATTTCAAAAAACAAATTATTGGCATTAGTATCAGCTTTAATATATATAGCAGCTCCATATAAATTAACGGATATTTACTCAAGAAATGCAGTAGGAGAATATACTGCTTTTATGTTTATTCCACTTGTGTTTAATGGAATTTATGAATTTATAAATGGTAATTATAAAAAGAATTATTTAATTGTAATTGGTGCAGTAGGTTTAATTCTATCACACACAATTACTACTATTTATGTTGCAATTTTTGCTCTTGCATATCTTGCTATAAATTATAAAAAGTTAAATAAGAAAAAAATTATATATTTATTTATAGATTTACTTTTGATTATTTTGCTTACAGCTTTTTATCTAGTTCCGCTTCTTGAACATAAAGTTTATGGAGATTATACTATTTTCGATAGTGATTCTATGGGTGCTACTGGAAAAAGAGTATTATCAACTGGTCTTAGCTTATCAGATTTTTTGAGTTCTGAATTTGGAAGTCAAGCAATCGTATTCTCATTTGGAATTATAATAATATTTGGATTAATACTTACGCCTTTTGTATATAAAAGAGCAAAAGAAAATAAGGAATATGGATTGTTTTTGGTATTTGCATTAATTTCAATTTGGGGTTGTACTAAATATTTTCCATGGTTCTTATTGCCAAATTTTCTTACCATAATCCAATTCGCATGGAGACTAGAAGGATTTTTCATATTTTTTATTTCTTATATATGTGCTTGCAACATAGTCGCAGTATCACAAATCATTAAAGATAAGAAAAATATTTTATCGATAGTTGCAATAATTGCTATTACATTGTGCGGTTTAGGTGGAACTGCCAGGTATGCAAGTAATGGAGATTTGCAAAAAGATAAAAAATATGAAAAATACTTGTATGAATCAAGTGAATTTGGACCATATCAAGTTAATAGAGAATATTTACCTCTTAATTCTGATAACAAATTAAATTATATAGAAGATAGAGAAGATAAAGTAATTGTACTAGAAGGGAATGCAACGATTAATAATGAAGAAAAAAATGGTTTAAATCTAAAATTTGAAATAGAAAACATTGACAATGCCATATTAGAATTGCCATATATTTATTATCACGGATATACAGTAAAGATAAATGAAAAGAAAGTAGATAATTACGAATCTGAAAATGGTTTTGTATGTATAAATTTAAATGAAGCGGGTACAGTTACTGTAAATTATACAGGTACTTTATCTGAAAAAATAGCGTATATAATTTCAGGTGTAACTATAATAATCGCTATATTTTACAGTATTAAAAAACAATATCAAGAAAAAAGAATAGGAGAAATAATTGAAAAAAGAACAAAAAAAGATAAATAATAATTTCATAACATTTTTGTTTATATTGATTTGTTCAATATTTGTTTCAATACCACTAGTTAAATTTAATGCGCAATTTGATGACGGGATTCAACATATTGCAAGATTAATAGAAACAATGAAATCAATTAAACAAGGTGGTTTATTAAATGTCATAATGATAGGTCTTTGCAATGGTTTTGGCTATTCATGGAATCTATTTTATAGTCCGCTTACAGCATATATGCCTTTGGTGCTTAAAATATTTGGTCTATCTTATGGACAAATATTAAAAGTGTTTATGTTTCTAGTATCAATTGCTTCAGGCTATTCAATGTATTTTTTCATGAAAAAGATATTAAAAAATAGAGATATAGAAGATAAAAGGAAAAATCTTATTTCTATATTGGCAGCAGGACTTTATATAATGGCACCATATAGACTTAATGACATGTATATAAGAGTAGCTGTAGCTGAGCTTACATCATTTATATTTATACCAATTATATTTAATGGATTATATACAATTATAAATCAAAAACAGAAAAGCTTTATTTTGGCTTGGGGAGTAATAGGACTAATTCTCACACATACACTTATTGCATTTTATACTGCAATCTTCTGCATTATATATGTAATCGTAAATATAAAAGAAATAAAACTAAAGCAGTTACTACAACTCATATACAATGTAATCATAGCACTTCTTATTACATCTTTTTATTGGGTTCCATTATTAGAAAGCAAACTTGCAACAAACTATGAAGTATTCAATATTAATCACATGCTTAGAAAAGATGTTTTAATACAATTAAAAGTCAAACCAATGGAATTATTATTTATAGAGCATGATAGGATGGCTTATTTTATTGGTATCCCAGTTATTGCCGGATTATTATTAATTTTTTTCATGATAAAAAATAAGAAAATACAAGACAAAAAGAATTATTATTTGTTTTTAATAGCAGGAATTGTATGTATAATACTAACACTAAACTTTATACCATTTGAGAATTTTCCAAACTTTATGACAATGATGCAATTCTCATTTAGACTATTGGAATTTAGTACATTTTTTATAACCGTAATAGCAAGCTTAAATTTTGGATTAAGTTTCAAAAAATTTGGAATATTTCCGCTTATAGTTATTATCTGTGTTATGGCTGATTTACTAATGTTAATGATACCAAATATAAATTTTGATGTTCCAAGTTTTAATGAATTAGACATTATAGAAGGAATCCCTGTTACTGAACAAACAGGTAGAGTACATGCGGGTTGTGCAAGTTTTGAATATTTACCAACTAAAGCTTTTGATAATAGAAGCTATATAGAAACTAGAGAAGATAATTTAGTTATTTTAAGCGGAAAAATGGAAATAAAAGATTACAAAAAAGATGATACAAACTGTAGCTTTGATGTACAAGGAAGCGGAATAATTGAATTGCCCTATATATATTATATAGGATATACAGCAAAAATAAATGGAGAAAAAGTTAATATAACTGAATCAGATAATGGATTTTGCCAAATAGAAATTAATACATTAAGTAGTACTTTAGATAAAGAAGAAAATAACTTCGAAAAAGTTGAGATTTCTTATACAGGAACGGTAGCAATGAAGGTAACATTAGGTATAAGCATGATAAGTTTTATTTATTTACTATTAGCTGAATTTAGAGACAGAAATTCAAAAGTAAGGAAATAGTATGTTCAAATTAAATGAAATTTGTCTAAGCAAACAATTGAATTATAAAAATTAATGTGATATAGGGAAATAATGGCAACTATTTTTGACAAAAACTTGAATTTTTAGACAATATATGATATAATTATTAATAGATTTCGTATTGAACGAAAAATACAACTTTTAGGAAGGAACTATTAAAGATGCGGAAGATAGAAACATTGCCAGAAGAATTATTATTAGTTATGTCTGACGGCCACAACGGAGCTCGCAGTTGTATGCTTGAGCTTATGTATTATGATGAAAATGCAGTAGAGAAGCTATTATTCTTGTACGATAATGGGATTTATGGCGAGCTACTGTACAAACTTTGGAAGGACTGCTGTTTCTATGATATAAAATTACTAATAGAAACAATTTTGGCTTTCAAAAATGGAAAACTATCTAAAAAGAAAGTTATGGATAGTTTATCCAGTCTCTACGCGAGACCTTTCGCTTAAATTAGTTCTAAAGAGAGAAACTTTGATAAGTTTCTCTCTTTTTCTTGAAAAAGTATATTTTTTGTAGTAAAATTAATTTGTAAAAAATAAGGCAGGAGAAGGTGATAAAATGTCAAAGCCAACAGTAGCAATAATAGGAAAACCTAATGTAGGAAAATCAACCTTTTTTAATTATCTAATCGGAGAAAGAAAAGCCATAGTAGGCGATACTCCAGGAATGACTAGAGATAGGATTTATGGAGAAACTAATTGGAGAGGAAGAAAATTCACTTTAATTGACACAGGTGGAATTGAAGAAAAAAGTGAAGATGTCATCTCATCACAGATGTTAATACAAGCTGAAATAGCAATAGAATTATCTGACTTAATTATTTTTATGACAGATGTTAAAACAGGAGTAACAAGCGTAGATAAAGAAATCGCATTAATGCTAAAAAAGGCAAATAAGAAAATCATTTTAGTATGTAATAAAGTTGATGATTTCAAAAAGTTAGAAAATGATATATATGAATTTTACAATTTAGGCTTAGGAGAACCGCATCCAATCTCATCAGCTAATGCAAAAGGAATAGGCGATATCTTAGATATTATTTACGAAGAATTGCCAAAGCAAGATGATGAAGACGAAGAAGATGAAAAAATTAAAGTAGCAATAATAGGAAAGCCTAATGTGGGAAAATCATCACTAATAAATAAGATTTTAGGAGAAAATAGATTAATTGTAAGCACCATAGCAGGAACAACTAGAGATGCAATAGACTCTGATTTTGAAAATGAACATGGAAAATATACTTTTATAGATACTGCAGGGTTAAGAAGACACAACAAGGTTGAAGAAGATATTGAAAAATATAGTATATTAAGAACAAATCTAGCAATAGAAAGGGCAGATGTTTGCATTTTGATGATAGATGCAAATGAAGGCATAACAGAACAAGATACTAAAATCGCAGGACTTGCTCATGAAGCGGGAAAGGCAGTTATTATTGCAATTAATAAATGGGACGAGTATAATAAAGAAAATGGAACATTGGAATCATATACAAAAGACGTATATAATAAATTAGCATATTTATCTTATGCTCCAATAGTTTTCATTTCAGCAAAAACAGGACAAAGAGTAGAAAAATTATTTGAAATGATTAATAAAGTGTCAAACTTTAATTCAATGAGAATATCTACTTCAGACTTAAATGAATTGTTGGCAGAAGCTATTTCAATAGTGCAACCGCCAACAGATAAAGGAAGAAGATTAAAAATATATTATATGACACAAGTCAGTACAAAGCCTCCAACTTTTGCGGTTTTTGTTAATAGTAAGAAATTATTTCATTTTTCTTACGAAAGATATTTAGTAAACAAACTAAGGCAAGAATATGATTTTTGCGGAACACCAATCAGAATATTAGTTAGGGAAAGGAAGGAAAAAGATGATGATTAATTATTTTGTAGTAGCTATCGCAGCTTATTTAATTGGAAGTATTAGTTTTTCAGTAATTTTTACAAAGAAATTTGCTGGGTTTGATGTGAGAGAAAAAGGAAGCGGAAATGCCGGAACAACAAATGTTCTAAGAACTGCAGGAAAAGGCATAGCAGCTTTTACATTATTATGTGATATTCTAAAAGGAGTAGTTGCAATACTAATTGCATTATTAGTAGGAGAAATGATAAAAGCTGATGCAAAAGTTAGAGCCATATTAGTTCAGATTGCAGGAGTATTTGTAATTGTTGGACATACATTTCCAATATTCTTCAAATTCAAAGGTGGAAAAGGAGTTGCAACAGCTTTAGGTGTAATTTTAATGGTAAACTGGGAAGTAGGATTGATTTGCTTAGTTTATGCTTTAATACTTATGGCATTATCGAGGATGGTATCACTTGGCTCAATTGCAACAGCTATACTATTTCCAATACTTTGCATATTCTCAACAACAAATTATTTAGTTGGTGGTGCTGAAGCGCATTTTGCTTATGTAATTTTTTCTATAATAATGGCAATAATAGTTATATTCAATCATAGGGAAAATATTAAAAGGTTAGCAAATGGTACAGAAAGCAAAATTAGCTTTAAGAATTAATTTTATTTATTATATAACTATTTAAAATATTATAGTTAAAGCAACCGCGCAGCGCTCAACCGGAGCGTTAGCGCAGGGCGAATGAAGCAAATTTCATATAAGCGCCGAATGGCATTAAGTAAGCTTTATGAAGTAAATTAATTGCAAAGCCATGAAGGCATAATGGAATTTGCGACAGCAAGGTGCAAAAACTATAATATTTTAAATAGTTTTACAAATATATTAATAAAATAATTTTAATAAATTGCTTTTATAAAGTAATTTAGAAAGGATTTGGTACAAATGAGTAAAACAATTGCGATTATTGGAAGCGGAAGCTGGGGCATGGCACTTGCAAATCATCTTGGAGAAAATGGTAATACAATTAAAGTCTGGTCTTTTTCAGAAGAAGAAAGGGATATTATAAACAATCAACATACATGCAAATTTATACCTGAAATGACGGTAAATGAAAATGTATTTTGTTCTACAAATATACAGGAAGTAGTTGAAGGAAGTGATTTTATTTTACATGTTACACCTTCAAAATTTACTAGAAATGTTTTCAAAACTTATAAAGATTATGTAGGTACAAAACCAGTAATAATATGTTCAAAAGGATTGGAAAATGAGACATTGGAGACACTTGACAATGTTCTTTTAGATGAAATGCCTAATGTGAGAATTGCTGTTTTGTCAGGTCCAAGCTATGCAACAGAAGTAATAAATCATATACCAACAGCGATAATATTAGCTTCTCATGATGAAAACATACTAGAGGAGATTCCTGAAATATTTTCAAATGAATATATGAGAGTTTACAAATCGACTGATGTAACTGGAGTTGAAGTCGGTGGAGCTTTCAAAAATATAATTGCTTTTTGTGCAGGAATTGCATCTGAATTAAATCTAGGAATAAATGCTCAATCTGCATTAATTACAAGAGGTTTAGCAGAAATATCTAGGTTAGGAACAAAAATGGGTGCTGATAATGATACATTTTATGGATTATCAGGTCTTGGAGATTTAATATTGACTTGCACTAGTGATGAATCTAGAAATAGACGTGCAGGAAAGCTTATCGGAAAAGGCTTAACTCAAGAGCAAGTACAAAATGAAATTGGTATGACAATTGAAAGTATTGATAATATTAATGTTGCTAAAAAATTATTAGATAAATACAATGTAGAAATGCCAATTGTAAATGCAGCTTATGATGTGTTAAATAATAATTTGGATCCTAAAGAAGCTGTAAGGCAATTAATGACAAGAGAATTAAGATTCGAAAATGAGTAATAAATTAAAAATAAAAGAATAAACCCTCTAAAATTTTGTAATAATAATAAAAACAAGATTTTGGAGGGTTTATGAGAAAGAATATTGGTAAATATATTGCAATCATATTAGGCATAATTTGTGTGATTCTTGCAATTACTTTAATCTATATCAAAGTATCAAGTGTAAATGCTCAATCAGATAATAAAGATTTGAAAAGCAAGATTACAGAGGAAATATCTTATTTAGATTCAAATATTACAGAAACTATGAATAAGCTAAATAATATCGAGATAATTAAATACAAAGTATATACAAAGAAAATAAATGATCCGTCATCAAATAGCAATGAAAAGGAGGGAGAACAAAGTTCTTCAAATCAAACTTCAGAAGGTGGAAGTTCATCTGAAGGTAGTAGCAGTTCATCAAGAGAAAGTTCAAGTGGATCAGGTAGTTCTTCACAAGAAGGTAGCCAAGGAAATATGACAATGATTTCAGAGATAGTACCAAATACGACTTTGGAATCTAATCAAGGAGAAGTGGACTGGAAGGAAATATCATTTCTAATGGAAAATCTTTATTCCTCTTGGCCAACGGTTAATCTTGATTTGCAAAAACAAGGCATTTCAAGTGAACTAATAACAAGTTTTTCATTATCAATGGATGGAGCAATCCAATCAATCAAAAATAAAGACAAAGACAATGCACTAATTAATTTATTTAATATGTATATTAATTTACCAAAATATTTATCAAGTATAAATGTAGATAGTTACACATTGAATTTATATAATACAAAATTATACATGCTTAATGCATATGTATTAGTTAGCACAGGTGACAAATGGAACGAGATTACATCATGTATATCAAACGCAAAAAGTAGTTTTTCAGTAATAGTATCTTCTAGTGAAAATGATGAGAAAAAGAAAAACTACCTTCAAAAGAGTTATGTAATAATTGAAGATTTAGAAAGAATGTCGCAAATTAATGACAAAGATATTTTTTATATGGGATATAAAAATGTAATGCAAGAACTGGAAACGATGTAAATAATCATAATTTAATATGTTTAGTATAGATTTGACATTTTTAGGGAAAAGGTGTATAATTAAATTTGGTAAATCGAATGGTCGCGTATAGCAGGGCCGAAAGGTAGCGTACGAGGAAAGTCCGGGCTCCATAGAGCAAGGATGCTTGATAACGTCAAGTGAGGGTAACCTTAAGGAAAGTGCAACAGAAAATAACCGCCACTTTGTGGTAAGGATGAAAAGGCGAGGTAAGAGCTCACCGTAGATGTAGTGATACGTCTAGCCGTGTAAACCCCATCCGGAGCAACACCGAGACTTGGAGGATAAGACTGCTCGTCATCTCCTAAATTTGGTGGCTTGAAACATATAGCAATATATGTTCTAGATAAATGACCATTCTCGACAGAACCCGGCTTATAGATTTACTAAACTTTATGAAAGCTACATATATGGACTAGACGAGTTGAAAAACTCGTCTTTTTTATGTATTTCAAAAACAACTATATTCTCTTTTTATTAAAATAATTAATTTAATTATGAAACACAAATTTCAAAAACATATTGTAAATTTCAAATATTTTTTATATAATACAATCAAGTTAAATAAAAAGGTGGTGTCAAAATGAGTTTTATTGAAGATATGAAACAAAGAGCAAAACAAAGCATTAAGACTATTGTTTTGCCAGAATCAGAAGACATTAGAATTTTAAAAGGAACAGAAATAGTTTTAAATGAAGGATTTGCAAAAATCATTTTACTTGGAAATCCTGAAAAAGTTATTAGCTTAGCTAAGGAAAATGGAATAAATATTGAAGGAACACAAATAATAAATCCCCAAACATCCGAAAAATTAGATCAATATGCAAATACATTATATGAGTTAAGAAAAGCAAAAGGGATGACATTAGAAGATGCTAAAAAGATATTAATAGAAAACTCAAGATATTTTGCTACCATGATGGTTAAAGTAGGGGATGCTGACGGATTTGTTTCAGGAGCATGCAATCCAACATCAGATACTTTAAGACCTGCTTTGCAAATAATTAAAGGCGCTGAAGGAGTTAAGACAGTATCTGCATTTTTTATAATGACATTAAAAGATAAAGAATTTGGTGAAAATGGAACTTTAATTTTTGCTGATTGTGGCATGAACGTAGATCCTAGCGCAGACCAATTAGCAGATATAGCAGTTTCATCTAGTAAATCTTTTAAAGAATTAATTAGTAAAGAAAGTATACCAAGAGTAGCTATGTTGTCATATTCAACTAAAGGTAGTGCAAAATCAGAATTAACTGATAAAGTAATAGAAGCTACTAAGTTAGCAAAAGAAAAAGACCCAAATCTAATTGTAGACGGAGAAATGCAATTAGATGCTGCTATTATTCCAGAAGTAGCAAAACTAAAAGCTAGCGGAAGTGAAGTAGCAGGTCGTGCAAATATATTAATTTTTCCAAATTTAGATGCTGGAAATATTGGATACAAACTTGTACAAAGATTTGCTCATGCAGAAGCTTATGGACCACTTTGCCAAGGATTAGCCAAACCAGTAAATGATTTGTCAAGGGGGTGTTCAGCAGAAGACGTTGCAGGTGTTGTTGCGATTACTGCAGTTCAATCACAACAAATTTAAAATATTTTAGAAAGGAATTAATTTAATATGAAAATTTTAACTTTAAACGCAGGAAGTTCATCATTAAAATATCAACTAATTGATATGGAAGGCCGAAATGCATTAGCTTCAGGAAATTTTGAAAGAATTGGAAGTGATAATTCTTTTGTAACACACAAAGTAAATGGAGAAAAAATCAAACTACAAAAAGCTGTTAAGGATCATCAAGAAGCATTAGAATTCGTTATGAGTCTATTAACAGATGAAAAATATAACACAATAAAAAGCTTAAAAGAAATTGATGCAATTGGGCATAGGATAGTTCATGGTGGTGCAAAATATAATCAATCTGTAATAATTGATGAGGAAGTATTGGAAACAATAAAAGAGTGCTCACTTTTAGCACCTCTTCACAATCCAGCTGCTTATAAGGTAATCAAAGCTTGTCAATCATTAATACCTGATATTCCAATGGTTGCAGTATTTGACACAGCTTTTCATCAAACTTTACCTAAAGAAAGATATTTATATCCAATCCCTTATAAATATTATGAAAAATACGGTATAAGAAAATACGGTTTCCATGGTATATCTCATATATATGTTTCAAATAGATTATCTGAAATTATGGGAACACCATTAGAAAAATTAAAAGTAATAAGTTGTCATATAGGACAAGGAGCAAGTATTTGCGCAATTGAGCATGGAAAATCAGTTGAAATTTCAATGGGACTAACTCCAGTTGGTGGAGTAGCAATGGGTTCACGTTCAGGAGATATAGATCCTTCAGTAATTACATTTTTAATGAAAAATGAAAATATGACTCCTGATGAGATGGATACAATGTTAAATAACGAATCAGGAATTCTACGGATTATCAGGAGTTTCTGCTGATAATAGAGATGTAGAGCAAGCAGTTAGTGAAGGAAATATGCAAGCACAGCTTTCTTTAGATATATATCATTATTTGATAGCTTGTTATATTGCAAGATGTGCAGTAGCTATGAACGGAGTAGATGTTATAATTTTTACAGCTGGAGTAGGAGAGAGAGGACCTGAAGAAAGAGAAGTAATATGCAAGCAATTGGAATTCATGGGTGTAAAACTTGATCCAAAAGCAAATACAGACGCATTTGCAGTAGAAGCAAAAATATCAGCTGAAGATTCTAAAACTTTAGTTTACGTAATACCAACAGATGAACAATTATCTATTGCAATAGAAACAGAAAAGGCATGTTCAAATGTTGAAAAATAATTATAATTCTTTTCCAACTAGAGGTATGTCTTAGAAAGGATAAATAAAAATGAAAATTTTAGTTATTAATTGTGGAAGTTCATCATTAAAATATCAATTAATTGACATGGATGGTGAAAAAGTTATATCGAAAGGAACTTATGAAAGAATTGGAGAAAAGTCATTTTTAACACATAAAATAAATGGAGAAAAATATGTATTACAAAATCCTGTTGAAAATCATAAGCAAGCTTTAGACTTTGTAATAAGCCAATTGTTAAATAAAGACTATCCTTCAATATCTGATGTAAACGAAATAAATGCAATCGGACATAGAGTTGTACACGGAGGAGATTTATTCAGTAAATCAGTTATCATTGATGACAAGGTTATAAAATCTATTGAAGATTGCTCGAATTTAGCACCAGTTCATAATCCATGTGCTATCGTTGGAATTAAGGCATGTCAAGAAATCATGCCAGGAAAGCCAATGGTTGCAGTATTTGACACAGCTTTTCATCAAACTATACCGGAAGAAAGATATATCTATCCAATTCCTTATAAATATTATGAAAAATATAAAATTAGAAAATATGGATTCCATGGAACTTCACACTTTTACGTTTCTAATAGAATTGCAGAAATATTAAATAGGAAAGATTTGAAAGTAATTAATTGCCATTTGGGACAAGGTGCAAGTATTTGTGCAATAGAAAATGGAAAATCAGTAGAAACATCAATGGGATTATCTCCAGTATCAGGAATACCAATGTGTTCACGCTCAGGAGATTTAGATCCTTCAATAGTAACATTTTTAATGGATAATGAAAAATTAGATACAAAACAAATTAACAATATACTAAATCAAGAATCAGGTTTATATGGTATGAGTGGAGTATCTAAAGATGTAAGAGATATTGAAGCAGCCCAAGATGATCAAAATGAGAGAGCTATTTTAGCTCTAAAACAATACAAATATACAATTGCAGGATTTATTGCAAAATATGTTATGGCAATGCAAGGGGTAGATGTAATCACTTTTACTGGTGGAGTTGGCGAAAATCAAGTTAGAATAAGAGCTGATATATGTAAATATCTAGAATATATGGGAGTAAAAATAGATAGCGAAAAGAATCAAACAAAAGGGGAAGAAATCAAAATATCAACAGATGATTCAAAAGTTCAAGTATGGATTATACCAACAAACGAAGAACTAATAATTGCAAGAGATACATTGAAATTAATCAGTAACAAATAGTATTTCTAATAGAATATTAAAATAAAGAAGGTTATATAATGAATAAAAAAAGTAAAAAATTATCTATGAAGGAAGTTTATAATAAATGTAATCATGATAAATACACTCAAATTACTGAGATAAAGGGAAAAAGTGAAGTTAAATCAAACTATAAAAATTTTATAATTAATTATAAAATACCAATGTTAATTACATTTTTGATATTATTAGCTTTATTTATATATATTTTTAGAAATAACCCAATTTTAATTTTATATTGCTTTGGCATAATCTTATTATTTTTCATATTTGCTATTTATAATTGTACATATAAATTAAGACTAAATGAAAAAACATTGGATTTGCAAATAAATTTCCAACGAACACAAATAAAAACAGATGATTTAGTAACAATATATTTATCAAGTGAAAAAACAAGGTTCTTAGGAGTGCCGATGTATAGCTATTCTTTAAACATAATATATGCATATAATGAAAAACCAATGTTAATAACAATCCCAACTGTAATGTCAAATAAAAAGCAAATTGTAAAATTGTTTTCTAATATAGAAACAGAAAAAATAAAAACTGAAGAAGAAAAATAGAACTTGTCATATTTGTCTACTTTGCAGAATATAATTAATAGAGAAAAGTAGGCAAATAGGGAGGTATCTATGATATCAGAAGAATATTCTAAAAATCAAATAAAAGGCGATACCATCCAAAACATCATTATGGAAAATAGGAGAAAACTATCTATTTCCGGTGTTTTGGATGTTTTAAGTTTTGATGACCAAATTGTAATATTAGAAACTGAATTAGGAATGTTAACAGTAAAAGGAGAAGATTTAAGGATTAATAAGCTCAGTTTAGATAGCACAGAAGTAATCATAGACGGAAATATATCCAGTTTGACATATAGCGAAAAACAAGATAAAAAATCATCAGGAGGATTACTAAACAAAATCTTTAAATAGGGAGCATCTATGAATAATCAATTGTATTTATTCTTAATTTATGTTGTATCAGGAGTAGCAATAAGCATATTTTTTGACATATTCAGAGTATTACGAAAATCAATAAAAACTTCTAATTTAATAACATATATAGAAGATGCTGTATTTTGGATAATTGTAGGATTATTTTTAATATGGGAGATATTCACTATAAGCTATGGAGAATTGCGAAGTTATATATTCTTAGGACTTGTGCTGGGAGTGATACTGTATATGGCAACTGTGAGCAAATATTTTATAAAAATAAATGTAAAAATATTGAACATCATAAAAAAGCCGATATATATCATATATAAAAAAATTAAAACAATGTATATAAAAATAAAAAATATAATAATAAAAGTAATCAACAAATTAAAGCTAATTAAACAACACATTAATATGAAAATAAATCCTATCAAGGAAAACAATATCAAATCACATAAATTTAATATAATAAAAAATAGAAAAAAATAACAAAAAAAGAAGGATTTTAGTTTTTTTTGTAGAAAAATATTATAGGTAGATTTTTTACTAATTTTGTAATTTTAGGAGTGAAGATGAAAGCAATAATTAAGCGTATTTTATTTATTGTTTTAGCAATATATGTTATATACACTTTTATCTCTCAACAAAAGTTATTAAACACTTATGCTAAAGAAGGTCAAGAATATTCTAATCAAATAGAAAAAGCCAATGAAGTTCAATCAGAGCTTACAGAAACATTGCAAAGCTTGAATTCTACTGATTATATAGAAGGAATTGCAAGAGATAAATTAGATATGTATTTACCAAATGAAAGAGTTTATATAGATATGTCGAAATAGTATAATCTTAATGGATTATGCTATTTTATATAATGAAAGGAATGGAATATATGGATTACGAAAGTTGTACTTTAGCTCAATTAAGATTATTGGCTAAAGAAAGAAAAATTAGCAATGTATCAAAATTAAAGAAAGAAGAACTATGTAAAATTTTAGCAGAGTCTGAAAAAGTAAAAAATGAAGATTCAAGTAATAAGAAAGAAAAAAATCTCGAAATTAAGGAAAAAAATGCAATCGAAAATTTAATAGAAGAAATTGATGATTTAAATAGTAGTGAAAATAATAATAGTGAACAAGAATCCATTGAAACTAGAGAAGAAGAAGGATATACACTAACCTCAAACGATAAAATTGCAGAAGGTGTATTAGAAATATTACCAGACGGTTATGGCTTTTTAAGAAGTGATAATTATTTATCTACACCAAAAGATATTTATATATCTCCAGTTCAAATTAGAAGATTTAGATTAGATAATGGAGATAAAATAAGGGGTGTTGCGAGAAATCCAAAAGAAGGAGAAAAATTTCCAGCATTAATATATGTAGGAGAAGTTAATGGAGAATCACCCGAAAAAGCGTATAGACGTATTAAATTTGATGACTTAACACCAATATATCCTAATGAAAAAATTGTTTTAGAAACCACTCCTAACGAATATGCAATGAGAATAATTGATTTAGTATGCCCAATAGGAAAAGGGCAGAGAGGAATGATAGTGGCCCAACCTAAAGTAGGAAAAACCACTCTTTTGAAAAAAATAGCTAATAGCATAACAACTAATAATCCTGATATTACACTAATTGTATTATTAATAGATGAAAGACCTGAAGAAGTTACTGATATGAAGAGATCAATAAATGGAGAAGTTATTTATTCAACATTTGATGAATTGCCAGAGCATCATGTCAAAGTTGCTGAAATGGTCTTAGAAAGAGCCAAAAGACTTATAGAACATAAAAAAGATGTAGTAATATTATTAGACAGTATTACAAGATTAGCAAGAGCATATAATTTAACAATTCCTGCTTCAGGAAGAACTTTATCAGGTGGATTGGATCCTGCAGCATTACACAAACCTAAAAAATTCTTTGGAGCAGCTAGAAATATTGAAAATGGTGGAAGTTTAACAATTTTAGCGACATCACTAGTGGAAACAGGAAGTAGGATGGATGATGTTATTTTTGAAGAATTTAAAGGAACTGGGAATATGGAAGTGGTACTAGATAGAAGTTTATCAGAAAAAAGGATATTCCCTGCAATCGATATTTATAAATCAGGAACAAGAAGGGAAGACCTACTTCTTTCAAAAGAAGAACTTGATGTTGTCTATGGTTTAAGAAAAGCTATGTCATCAAAGCTACAATCTGAAATAACGGAAGATGTTATCAATTTGGTTATGAATACCAAAAATAATAAAGAATTAGTAAATGTATTATTAAACAAATTTAAAAAATTTTAGATAAATATCAAGTGAAACATTAAATATAATTTTAGAAAAATATAAAAATTATACATATTAGATTTAAATTTTGTATTTATTTTAAATATGTATAATTTTTTGTATTTATTAAAAATAAAAATATTAGAAAATTTTTATAATGTTCAATAACAAGATAATACTGATTGGGAAGAGTAGAAAGAATTAAATATTATTTTTAAATTGTGCTTGACAAAATTTTTTATTTGTTATATATATAGGTTATAAATGTTATATATATAAAAAGTATTTCTATAAAGTTGCGTGAAATCAAAGTTTCATGCAATACGAGATAGGACTTTTTATGATAAGATCCTATCTCGCTAAAATCAGTACTTTTCAGTCATTTGGCCTAAATATACAGACAACAAGTTATATTACCTTTTTATAAAAACGCCTTAAAATCGATTCTCGTGCGTCGTTTTTTTGGCATTTTTCAACATTACTTATAAATTATTGAAAAATCAATAATTTAATAACTATACATTATAAAATAACAATTTAATAATGTCAAAATTAAATTTTAGATGATTAACTTTATTAGTTAAATATAAAAATGTCTTAAAAACGATTTTGAAGCTTTATAAAAAGTAATTATATTATAATGTTATTTTAAAATTTTATTTAATGCATGTAAAAATTATAATTACAACAAATGTTCGATTTTGAAATTTATGTTCGTAAAAAATTAAAAATTTTTCAAAGTTGCTCTCTCTCCCACTCTAATAATTTTTTATTAAAAAAAATTGATTTATTTATAATTTTAAACTGGACTCAAATAGTTAGCACTTTCTGAGTCCAGTTTATTTTGGTACTACTCATTTTTCTTTAGTATAGGCGTTTCAATATCATCTATACTAAAGAATGGTCGTATCCATTCCTCATAGAAGGCAATCTGCCGAGCCTGCTCTTCATTTTTGTTGGAACTTTCTGTTCCTAGGCAGCGTTCCAGACTTGATACTTCTACTTTATTGGGATTCAATGTTGTGCACCTCCTAATAATGTTTTTTCCCATAAACTACATAAGAATACTTATATTATATAACATTTTATGTAAAATTGCAAATTTTTTTATATATTTTAGTTAAATCCATTTTCTTGATTCCACTTTTTTAATTTTTTTTCTAATAATTTAAAATCAACCGTATTTTTTATATAACCTATATCAATATTTTTAATCTTTTGGTTATATACTATATTTGCATATTTTATAATCTTATCACTATTATTGTTTATGTACCTTAATTCTCCAAGAACTAAATCTTTATACTTTATGTCATTTTCGTTTGCTATTATGTAAGGTTCTAATTCAGTTATTGGAACAGGAATCATATTACTTATTCTTAAAGTTCCATACAAACGATTACCTTCATGTATTCTTATTATTGTTTTAGTATCTCTTTTTATATTTCTTCTATTTATATCTAAATAATCCGACTTTTTAGGTGATGACATTGGTATATAATAATTAAATTCATTTACAGTTAATACAACTCCTAAATATTTTCTTTCATGAGTTCTTGTTTCTTCTTTATTATCATAAATTCTGTTATCAAATTGTCTTAAATATTTAATATAAGCATCACTTATGCTATATAAATTTAATTTCATTTTCCATCTCCAATCTCTTTAAAAATAAGAGAAGTATATCACTAAGATACCTTCTCTTGATTTTAACTTTCTCAATTATAAGGCTGTGAAACACCCGATTTATAATTCTCTCAATTATAAGGCTGTGAAACACCCGATTTATAACTCTCTCAATTATAAGGCTGTGAAACACCTAGATTTTCTATATTTATTATAATATTTTTTATGATAATTGTCAAGTAATACCATTATAATAAATATATTTATATTATATGTATGTTAAACATTTTTAATTCAAATTGTTTTTGCATAGTATTCGACTTTTATAATTGTTCCGTCAGGATACTTTTCTGTTCCACTTTTTAAATACTCATTAAAACCAAAATGTTCATAAATCTTTTTGTTTTTTTCTTCCAAAGGCTCTACTCCTAATGTTACCTTTGTATATCCTTTACTTTTTAAATCATTTAGCATGTATTTCATTAATTTTGAAAAATATCCTTTTCCTTGAAATTTCTTAATAGTCCTAAATGCAGATAGATAGACAGTTTTATCATCTACTAATCCTTCACTATTTTGAAACAACCCTTTATTTAGATTTACTGTTGCTTCGCATATTATTTCACCATCAAGAATCCCATAGTATGGAATTATATCACCTTTTTTATATTTCTCTATATTTTCCTTCTTCCATATTATCCAATTATTTTTGTCATCTTTCGCATGCTCTATTTCATAATTCCATTTTATATTCATTTCTTCAAGTGTAGCAATTTTACATATATAGTTTTCCATACATTATAACCTCATCAAAATATTAGAAATATATTATTTACAATATTATTATAATAGTTTCTCTAATATTTTGTCAACATCAGGAAAAATAATATTTTTCATCCCGTTATTATATAAAGTTAATACTTTTGTTGCCTTATATATAATTTCTGTTTGCAATTTATTTGACAATCTTATTGGTACATTGTTCTTTATATATTGGCTATCTATATATTGTTTTGTTACTGGAAACATATTTTGTATTAGAAAGGCACTATATGTATTTGACACATTTCCAAAAACAATGGTATCGATTGAAGGATTTTTACCTAATTGAATTTGTTTTTGTATCTTATAATTATAAATTTTTTGATATTTATTTATTTTAGTGCTAACTGGAATAAACCAAATAATATTATTATATGTTTTACTTTTAAAACAATAATAACATGGTCGTTTATTCCCATTTTCCTTATTTTTCATTATTTCAGGATCGTCTATAACACTAAAAAATTCATCACGTAAAAAATAGAAACATCCTACATTTACCTGCATATTTATCACTCCTTGAATATTATAACTTGAATATTATAAAAGGGAGATTATCATTTTAAAATAATCCCCCAAAAAAATTTATCCACTCTCTCATTTATAACTCGCCAAAGAGGCGGCGACAAACACATTTATCCACTCTCTCATTTATAACTCGCCAAAGAGGTGGCGACAAACACATTTATTAAAAACATAAACTGTTTCTAATTATTATATTCATAATATCATATAATATGTAAATTGTCAATAATTGTCATCAATTTTTTCAAAAATTTTTCTCGATTTTACAAATTTTTCTTTATTTTCTTTATACTCAAATCTTGTTTTTACACAATTTCTATTTATTAACGTATTCCGCAAAATTATTTGTAACCTTCTCTGCCCCACTTTTTGACAAATGACCATAATCATAAAAATCTTCCGGAAAACTAAAACCTAGTTCATCAAACATCATATTATAGTCTATATATTGTAGATTATTTTCTTCTGCTATTTTCTTTACAGTATTGTAATGCATTACATCTTGTTCTGTAAGTATACAAGGGCTTTTTGCTAATATTAATGTTATATTATTTTGTTTACATAGTTCAATTATTTGATTAAAAAATTGCAAATTTTTATTTGTCAATTCGGTTGTTTCAGTTATTCCTAAAACTGAGCTATTGTCCAAGTAAACATCTGTACCCGCTGGTAATCCTACAAAGCCTTTATTGTCAACTGTTTTTCCTTGTATAGCATTTTTTATTTCTTCAAATCCTATTTCCATAAATCTAGAGTGGTATTTTATTATATTGATGTAATATGATGTTCTTTCTTCAGGATTTTCCACGCTTTCATTTATTGCTGCTATCTTATTTGGAGACATTTTCATTTTATCTAATGCATCTCTTACGACTCCTTCTTCCATGTATTCGTCGTCTATTGCAAACATCCTTGTTTCTAGGACAAAATATTTCGGCTTTTGAGTTTTTAGAGCTTCTATCATGAAATGATATGTTATATTTATTGGTTGTTGTTGTGTTGAGAAATTATATGATTTTAGTCCAGTTTTTTCTTCTAGTATATATGGCGAAAAGGTTGAATAGCAATGTGATGAGCCAAAGAAAATTAGGTCTAATGTGTTTTCTTCTATATTGTAAAATGAAGATACATCACTGCCAAAGCCGTCTCCTTTTCTTATTAAAATTTTCCATAACAAAGAAAGGATTATTAAAAATATAACAATAAATAATATTACTTTAAATAGCCTTTTCATTTTTCTAAATTTCCTTTCTTCTAATTTTATAATGATTCAATATTGCGTACAATATCGATTTTAACATTTAATTTTAACATTTGAGTTTAGCATTGTATTTTATCATTTAATTCCACTCAATTGAAAAATTAAACGATTTAAAATCCTTACTTCAAGTTTACATCACATTGCTTAAAACTGAAAATATATAAATTCTTGTGCAGAATAGCCTGGTCCATAAATTCCGAATATTATAATGCTGAAAATTATTATATAATATATAGTCCACCTAACTACTATATTTCTTCTATTTAGCCACTCTTTTAGACTGTGTTTAGTTGAAATTGCTTCTAGTATAAATGTTATCAATAATGTAAATGCTAGCACAATTATATTACTAATATCAAGTCCTAACAAATCCTTCGTTATAGGGCTTCCAAAGTCGAATAAATGACTAATTACCAAGAAAGCATCATTGACTGTATTTGCTCTAAAGAATATCCATGCAAAATCCACTAATATAAATGTAATTAGCATTTTTATTGCAATGATAAATTTATTCTTTGATTCTTCTTTTTTAGTTATTTTTCTAATAATATTTTCAATTATTTGATAAATTGCGTGTATAATACCCCAAATGACAAATGTCCATGCTGCACCATGCCACAATCCACTTACCAAAAATACAATAAATAAATTAATCTGTGTTCTTAGAAATCCTTTTCTGCTTCCTCCAAGTGGAAAATATAGATATTCTTTGAACCATGAACTTAATGAAATATGCCACCTTCTCCAAAAATCTTTTACAGATGTAGCGAAATATGGCTTATTGAAGTTTGTTGTCAATTCATATCCTAAAACTTTTGCACTTCCCTTTGCGATAATTGAATACGCATTAAAGTCAAAATATATTTGAAATGCGAATAAAACAGTTGCTATAATTAAATATAATCCGCCACCATTTGTATAATTTGGTAGATTATTATATATTTGATTTACCGCTAATGCAGCTCTATCAGATATTACTAATTTGTAGAAAAATCCTATTCCCATTAATATTAATCCGTCTTTAAAATTGTCCCAGTTGAATTTATGTTCTTCTTTAAATTGTTTTAACAAATCTTTAGATTTTTCAATTGGTCCAGCAACTAGCTGTGGGAAAAATGACACAAATAAAGCATATCTTGCAAAATTTTTCTCTACTTCAACATCATTTCTATATACATCAATTGTGTAACTTAATGCTTGGAACGTATAAAAGCTTATTCCAACTGGTAATAGTACATTTAACGTACTTGGTAAATTTATAAATTTGAAAACACTTGTTATATTTTCTATTATAAATGAGTAATATTTGAATATTGTTAATATTAACAGATTTATGATTATTGATAAAGCAACCCAAATTTTCTTTTCTTTTTTGGTTTTTGATCTACTTATTAATATACCACTTAAGTATGTAACAATCGTTGAAAATAGCATTAATAAAGCGTATTTAGGATTCCAACTCATGTAAAAGAAATAGCTTCCTAATAGTAGCCAATATATTTTATATTTTTTATTAAATAAAAAATATCCAAAACAAATTACTGTAAAAAATATTAAAAATTTAATAGATGTAAATGACATTTTTATATTCCTCTTTTAATTAATATTGTTATTTATGTACTCAGCAATGATACTTGCTCCATTATTGCAGTCAGAATTTATTACATTATTTAAGCATTTTTCAAGCTTATGTGTATCAATAAAATTAGTTATTTTTTTATAAATTTCATTTGGATTAGTACATTTGAATCCAAAATCATTATTTACAACATACTCATAATTATAGTTTTCCTGCCCTTTTATGTAATCAGTAACTATAATTGCAGTTCCGCTCCTTGCTGCTTCAAGTATCATGTTTGGACCTGCTTTTGCAAGTATTATATGAGCTTTTTCTAAATATTCATTTATATTATTTACAAATCCATGTATTTGTACTTTTTTAGATATATTTTCATTTTTTTGCTCTGTGATTAATTTCTTATACAATCTATCATCTCTACCACAAATTACTGAAATATCTGCATTTTCTATCTTCGACACTTCTTTGACAAATTTGATATTTCTTTTTAAATTAACAGAAGGATTTACAAGCAAAATATTGACTTTATCAGTAATTTCTTTAGGAGTGACTCTTCTTACTATATCTTCTCTTATTGGAAATCCTGAAACAATTATTTTATCTTTGCTGTAGCCTTTCTCTATATATGTGTTTTTAACATCTTCTGTTGGTACAAAAATTGTATCTGCATTTTTATCATACCACACTCTAGGTGGCTTTACTAAATCAATGACGTCAACATAAAATGGTATGTCCAATTTTTCTTTTCGTAAAACATGTGATACTGCTTTTGTAAACATACTATGTACAGTAATAATTAAATCCGGTTGAAATTCTAATATTTCTTTTTTTAATCTATTTTTTAATTTACTATATATTAAAAAATGCATTGTGTTCGAAAATATTTGACTCCATAAATAAGATATGTAAAAAAGTATTGGAAACTTTGTAGTTATTGGAATATATGAGTTTTCAAGTATGGTGCCTATCTTCCCCATTAATGTAAATGAATCAACTTGTTTTACTGTATATTTTTCTTTATCGAGTTCTTTTTCAATAGCATTAGCTGCAGATTTATGCCCTGTTCCCGATCTTTCTGCAGTAAGTATAAGTATTTTCTTCATCAATAATATAAATCCTTCCTTACCTTCGCACAACTCATCTGCGGAAGGCACAAATATTTTCCTTTCTTATTTTATTAACTTACATATATAATTTACCACAAAAAATGTCAAAAGTAAATATTAATAAAAATTGCGTGAAATTATTTTATTTTTATTTTTTTATGATATAATAAAACAAAAATATATGGAGTAAAAAGTTTATGCATTTCGCAGACCACGTGTAGCGAAGGCAAGAAAGGCATGGTAAATAATTATGATAGATACTGAAAAAAATCCGGATTTTTTAAATTCATTTCTTCAATATGCTCTAACCTATCAAAAAAAATCGCCTGATTCTGCATACCAATATAACCGCGATTTGACTATGTTTTTAAGGTATATGAAATATCATTTTCATCTTACTAACAAAGATAATTTTGATGAAATTGAGATTAATGATTACAAAATAGAAGATTTAGAGAGAATCACCCAAGATGATATACATGCCTTTATCTCCTACCTTTCAATTAATAGAAGATGTGGTCCTGCCACGTGTGCTAGAAAAATATCTACAATCAGGATATTCTTTAAATATCTTACAATTACAACTAATACAATAAAAAATAATCCTGCTCAAAACCTAGAGACTCCTAAATTAAACAAAAGACTTCCTAAATATTTAACATTGGAAGATAGCAGAAAATTACTTGATAAGTCAGCTAAAGATGATGATAATAAAAATAAAGAGCGTGATTTTGCTATAATTACTTTATTTTTAAACTGTGGCATGCGTCTTTCAGAGCTTGTAGGCATTAACATTTCTGATATTAAATTTGATGATTCAAAACTTACAGTTATCGGTAAAGGAAATAAAGAACGTACTATTTATTTAAACAAAGCATGTACAAATGCTTTAAAAAATTATTTAGCTGTACGTCCAACAAATGCAAAAAAGGATTCTAAGAATTCTGATAAAGCCCTTTTTCTAAGTACGTATAGACAAAGAATCAGCAAAAGAACAGTTGAAAATATTGTCTCTCGTGAATTACAAAGAGCTGGATTAGATACTACTAAATATTCAACCCATAAATTAAGACATACTGCCGCTACACTGATGTACAAATATGGTCAGGTCGACATTAGAGCTTTGCAAGAACTTTTAGGACATCAAAGCATATCTACAACTGAGATATATACACATGTTGACAATGAGCAAGTTAGAAATGCAGTTGAAGCAAATCCATTGGCTAATTATAAATAATATATTTAATAATATAAAAAACATTGCTAATAATTTTTATATATTGTACTATGAGGCTTAACAGTACTTCTATTAAACAAACTATTATCCAGCATATTTAAATAATGCTTATATTATCAATAATACAAGCATAACAACTATATTAATAATGAGATTAATTCATAAATTTAATCTCATTATTTATTTTAATTTCATAATATATAATATAGTTCTATTCTAAGGAGATTATTAAAATTTTAAAAAATATAAATATAATTTTGGGCATCACTGGTGCTTTTAGTGCCTTTCCTTCTATAATTCTTAAGATGAAAGAATTAAAAAATTTGGAGAATAATATTTATCCAATAATGTCCTTCTATGCTTATAACTTAAACAATAGTTTTAACAATAAAATTAAATATATTGAAGAAATTGAAAAAATCACTTGCAATCCGATTGTCCATAACATAAAAGATGTGGATTTACTATTTAAGAAAATAAATCCTGACATAATGATTATTGCACCTGCTACTGGTAATACTATAGCCAAAATTGCAGGCTCTATTTCTGATACTCCAGTCACTTTGGCTGCAAAAATGCAAATCAAAAACAAAAAGCCATTAGTTTTGTCTATTAATGCACTAGACGGACTAAGTTCCAATGCCTGCAATATCGGGACTTTGCTCAACCGAAAACATATATTTTTTGTTCCATTTAGACAATCAAACCCTATTACTAAACCCTATTATATTTCATCAGATTATGATTTACTAATACAAACTTTAGGCTCTGCTCTAACTAATGAGCAATTAGAACCTGTACTATTATAACATTATAATAATAAAAAATATAATCTATTACAAAAACAAGAATATGGTTATTTTGAAAATGCCGCGCAGCGCCCAACCGGAGCGTTAGCGAAGGGCGAATGAAGCAAATTACATACAAGCGCCGAATGGCATTATGTAAGCTTCATAAAGTAAATTAATTGCAAAGCCATGAAGGCATAATGAAATTTGCGACAGCAAGGCTTGAAAAAATAACCATATTCTTGTTTTTAGTAAAACTGATTATTAAATATTAATAAAAATAAAGAATATAGTTAGCCGTAGCAAGGCTTAAAAAATAACTATATTCTTGCTTTTTTTATTATTTTAGAATTATAATTTTAAACTCATATGTTATGTTTAAGGTATTCAAAGATAAAATTGTTGATGTTGCCGTCCATTACCTTTTGCACATCTCCTACTTCATATCCAGTTCTATGATCTTTTACTAAAGTATATGGACAAAATACATACGAACGTATTTGGCTTCCCCATGCAATATCCATTTGAGTGCCTTTTAAATCTTCTATCTTCTCTTTGTTTTCTTTCTCTTTTAAATTTATTAATTTAGATTTCAGCATTTTCATAGCTGTATCTCTATTTTGAAATTGACTTCTTTCTGTCTGACATGCTACAACGATTCCAGTTGGTATATGTGTAAGCCTTACTGCAGATGATGTTTTATTAATGTGTTGACCACCTGCTCCTGAAGCTCTATAAACATCCATTTTTATATCATCAGGATTTATATATACATCTACATCATCATCTATTTCAGGCAATACTTCAATTGATGCAAATGATGTATGTCTTCTTCCGCCACTATCAAATGGCGAAATCCTTACTAATCTATGTACGCCATGTTCAGATTTTAGATAGCCATAAGCATATTCCCCTGATACTAAAAATGTTACACTTTTAAGTCCTGCTTCTTCTCCGTCTAAATAATCTAATTCATCAACCTTAAATCCGTTCATTTCTGCCCACCTAGTGTACATCCTATAAAGCATTTCTGCCCAGTCTTGTGCTTCTGTTCCACCTGCACCTGGATGTATTGTAACCAAAGCATTATTCTTGTCATATTTTTCTGATAAAAGCGTTGATATTTCTAGGCTGTCCAGCTCTTCATTAGTTTTATTGATTAAGCTGTCTAGCTCTTTTTCCATTTCACTATCAGATTCTGTTTTTAGCAATTCAATCATTTCTGATACTGTTTGTACATCTTTTTTTATTTCATTATAATTAAATACTTTTTTCTTTAATTCATTTATATCAGAAAGGATTTTACTCGATTTTTCTGCATCGTTCCAAAATTCCTGTTCTTCAGTCTTTTTTTCTAATTGATTTAATTCTGCAGTTAATTTTTCAATATTTATGGAATTGCCAATCTCATTTATTCTTTTGTTCTGTTCTTCATTTATTTTTGTTGCATTTTCAAAGTCAAACATAACTACTCCTTTTTGTCATTATAAGCCCAAAACTTGTTTAAAATAAAATTAATTGGTATAGTTACTATCAAGTTCATTAATGTTGCAATATAATGCGGAATACCCAATAATTGCTCTTCTAAATATAGTAATATAGAATTTAAAAATAATCCTGTAATCGAATATGAAACATATACCTTTAATAATGATTTCCAAAAACTTCTTTTTTCCGATTGTTCTTTAAATACAAATTTTCCATTTAATATAAACGATATAAATACCGTGATTACAAATGCTATGATATTAGAAATTTGCTCATGCAGATGTATGATGTAATAGCAACCATTTGTAATTATGTATGATAATACTGTATTTACTGCTCCAACCATACCGAATTTTACAAATTGAATTATTATATCTTTTATATTTTTTTTATTTTTCATCTTTATCCTTTCATAAGTACCTTTTTATTCTTTTTTAATAACTTAATTATATGATTAATATTTTTCCCTGTCAAGTTTTGAAATTATTTTTCAAATATTTAATATAATTCATTTATGATAATGTCTTAATAAATCATTTGAGAAAATGTCTTAATTTAATAAAATATATTGTTTGTT
>CANQJG010000007.1 GCA_947624185.1 uncultured Clostridia bacterium
GGGAGCTGTAAAATCAAAAGGTAGAGATCTAGATCTTTACCTTTTATATTTTTTAGGAGGAAAAATGAAGCTATACGCAGTAACAGATGAATATATAGATTATTTAAGAAAATTTGACAGTAGAGTTTATGATAATAAAGAAAATAAAAGAAAGGTAATGAGAAAATATTTAGGAATAGTTTTGTCAATGGATGAAATGAATTACTATATACCAATGTCTTCTCCTAAAAAAAGTGATTATATAGATAATAAAATAAGGAAATCCATTGTTCCAATTATAAGAATAATATCAAATGAGGAAACTGATAATAGATTAGCGTTAAAAGGAACTTTGAGAATAAGCAATATGATACCTGTTCCAAATAGTGAATTGATATTATATGAACCTAAATATGAAAAAAATAAAAATTATAAAATACTAGTTGAAAAAGAACTTGAATTTATTGATAAAAATGAAGAAATGATAAAAAAATATGCAAAGATTATGTATAATCAAAGAAATAATGGTTATGATGTTTCGTATATAAGAAATGTTGTTGATTTTAAACTGTTAGAAGAAAAATGTAGAAAGTATAAAAAGAATAAATAAAAATATGTAAATTAAATTAAAAAATACCATAATCTTGTAATAGTTATTAGATACTTGTTTTTTGAATTTATCTATGATATAATTAAGACACAAAATGTTAAGGAGGACACAAAACATGAAAAGACGGACAGAGATAAGGATTCAACAGTACAATGTAATTATTGTATCTATAATTTTAGCAATTGCATTTTTTATTGTCGGTTACATTATAACGTGGAATAAGAGTAAGCCGTTAAATGCTAGTCAGATTAGTCTTTATGAGCAAATAGCACGAGACGTGTATGAGCAAAAGAAGATTGAACTGGATCTACATGATAATTTATCTATTAGTGTAACTGAAAACACAATAACAATCAAATCAGCTGATAACACATCTAGAGGGAAGATTGTCGCCAAATTAAAAAATGGCGAACTTGTAATTACTCGAAAAATGGAGACAGGTTCAAATGTACTTGTGAGTTTGATATATGGATTAGTTTTTTCTGTAAGTGCACCTGCAGCTGTGTTAGTAATACTTATTACTATAGTAGCTGTTCAAGAATCAATCCGAATCAGGAAAGTAGTAAATGGAGAGCGATAAATCGCTCTCCATTTTGCTAATTATTTGTAAAAAAAATAAATATAAAAATATGCAAGAGCAAAAGTAGTGCAGTTTGTACTACTTTTGCTTTTAGCGTTATTTATAAGTTATCATCTATTTCAATAGGTCATATTTAACTTTTCATATTCTTAATTAACAGATTCTCTTTCATGCTCATCTATCAGATTTACGAATAGCGGACTATCAAAGAAATCCACAATATCAATATTAAGCCCACAACATATAGCATATAAAGTATTTGAATTAATAGTTTTTACGCTGTCAGACATAAAATTTCTCAAAGTTGAATAATATACGTTTGATTTCTCAGATAATTTTTTTAAACTTTTTATTTTATTATATTTTGCTAGATTGATAATTCTTGTGCGAATTGCATTTGAAAGTAATGTTGAATTGTCATCATTACTGCTAGTTTCTTTTAAATCAATTTTATTTTTGAATTTCTTTTCAAATAGTGGATCATCAAAAAAATCCTTAAGTGAAATATTTGTTGCATCATCACAGATGTGTAATAGCGTAGTCATGGTAACGCTACCACTTTTGCCTTCTAAGAATGTATTTATGGTAGAAGGTGGTATACCAGCTCTTAACGATAATTCACGAATTGAAAACTGATTAGTAGTTGCTAAATTGACAATCCTTTGCCTTATAGAGTTCGAAAGTGACATATTTTATATACCTCGGTTCATGAAATTTGAAAAAAGTATAGCAAATACGACTAAAAATCGTGAACGGTAAATTGTAACTCTTTGGAAACTTTTCATAATTTTTCCTTATTTGTCGATAAATGTAACTTTTTGCACTCTAATTAATATAATAATAGTGAATAGATATCTATTTGAATATAGAGGTGAATCGGAAATGAAAGATAGTAAAAATATTGTCATATTAGCATTGCTTCTTGCAATTTTGCTGATGTCAGTTGCTTATGCTGCATTTGCTACTCAGATAACGATAAATGGGACAGCAGAAATAATAGGTGTATGGAACGTAAAAATAACTGGAATAGATGTAAGCTTTGTGAGCGACGGATGTGATGCTGGAACACCACAATTTACAGATTCTACGGTTACCTTTGATGCAAAACTTGTAAAGCCAGGGGATAGTATTACCTATTTAATAACAGTTGAAAACAACGGAACATTTGATGCTAAGTTAAGCAACGCAATTTTTACTCCTGAAGAAAATGGCTCAACTGCTATTATTTATAAAACTGAAGAACCACTCCAACTATTAAAAGCAGGTAGTGTAACAAAATTTTTATTATGCGTAACTTTTGATGAAAATACTACTGAAATGCCGGAAAGCACAACGAAGAAAATAACCGGAGTCATTGAATATGTTCAAAATACAGATTAAATTAGTATTTAGCTATTTCAAGGGTTTACGAATGTAAATCCTTGAAATGAATTATTTTTTAAGATAATTAGAAAGAAAGGAAAAAATTGGCATGAATAACATAAAAAGTAAAGGGATTATTGTAATTTTAATTTGCTATTTATTTTTAAAAATAAGCATATCTATTTACAATAATCCTATTTTTACAAACATAGTTAATCCACTATTTTGGGGAATCTTATTAGCATTTATGATTTACGATATAAAAAGACATAATATAAAATCAAGTGTAAATAAGCGATTATATTTTTTTATCTTTTTTATTTCTTCTATTGAACAAATAATTTATTTTTATATTGGAGTTCATTTTGGATTTGGAAAAAGTCCATACAGCCATAGTGTATTATCTATAATTGAAAATTCAATTATACAGATATTACCAATAATAGGCGTTGAGATTGCAAGATTTCTTATTTTGACAAAGAATAAAAATAATAAAATATTGCGAATTTTATTGACAATATTATTAATTATAATTGAGATTAATTATACTGATTTGGTATATTCAAACAGGGAAGAAGTATTTAGATATATTTGCTCGGTAATTTTACCAATAATTGCGAATAATATGTTGTGCACATATTTGTCATTAAATGGCTCATATATACTAAATTTAATATATAGAATTTTAGGTAGTGTCATACTAATATTGGCACCAATAGTACCAAATGTGAATTGGTTTTTGACTGGAAGTACAGGGATTTTATTTCCAGCAATAATTTATTTTATATTTAGATATGAATTTGTAAGATCGAAAAAATCAACTATGAAAACTAATCTTGAAAAAATTAGTTACTCAATTTCATTTTTAATGTTGTCATTAATAGTACTATTTTTTGTAGGAGTATTCAAATATGAGCCAATAGCGATACTATCAAATAGTATGTTTGAAACATTTGAAAAAGGGGATGTTGTCATTTTTAAAAAAGTAAGTGATGACGAACTAAGAAAAATCCCCCAAAATGCAATAATTGTATATTCAATACAAAATCAAAATATCGTTCACCGTGTGGTAAACCGAATCGAAGATAATGGAAATGTAATGTATCAGACCAAAGGGGATAACAATAATTGCGCAGACCCGGAATTAGTATCTGTAAATCAGATAAAAGGAATATATGTTTTTCACTTGAAATATTTAGGTTTTCCGACAATATGGCTATATAATTACATTTTATAATTTAATATTTCAAAAAATCGTTTCTCTTTTTGCAATGAATTTTTTGAATCTATGAAATCAACATTTCCATTGCCATTAAAAAGTAAATCTTCTTGTTCTAAAACGGTTTTTAGATGAGAAGCCAAATATGGTGCACCGACTAAAAAAGTTGACATCTCCTAAAATAGCCTTAATATTTTCTTGCACTAAAGGATAATGAGTACAACCAAGAACTACATTTTTGACTTTACCAATATATGGAGATAGATACTTTTTTAGGTAATTATTAATTTCCGCAGTATTACCTTGCTCAATACTATCTGCTAGTCCAACACAAGGTAAAAGGAAAGTCTGATGATTATCATACTTTTCTAGTAATGAGTGAAATTTTGTACTATCAATAGTGCCTTTAGTAGCCATAATCAAAGTCGGATTATCATAACTATAATCATGGACCATTTTATAGGCAGGCTCGATTGCAACAAAATGTATATTTTTATATTTATTCCTTAAATAATCAGCAGCTTCAGCACTGGCTGTATTGCATGCAATGACAATGATTTTGCAACCTTGATTAATTAGATATTGGACAATATTATCACATATATTTTGAATTTCACTTTCTGATTTATCTCCAAATGGATTGTTCTTAGAATCACTATAATATATATAATTTTCATTTGGTAATAATTTTATAATCTCTTTTAATACAGTAACTCCACCTATGCCAGAGTCGAAAACACCGATTTTTCCTTCTTTATTCAATTTTTATACCCCACTAAATTAGTTTATAATTTTAATTAATTATACATTATTTAATTTATTCGTCAAGTGAAAAAATAAACGCAACTTATTATCAAGAAAATTTATTTGTTAGAAATCGTCAATTGAAAAGTTAAATGCAACTTTGTAAAGTAGAAGCATTTGTGAAAAAGTAAATGCAAAAAAATAATTGACATATTAAACAAAAAGTTTTATAATAATAATGGTTACAATAAAAAAACTAATGGAAGACAAAGTAAAATAAAGGTTACTTAAAGAGAGAGTTAGTCATGGGCTGAGAGCTAACTTAAGCAAACATATTTGAAAAACTACCTTCTTAAAGTGCTAGTTAATAAGCTAGACGCATGAGCTACGTTATAAGCTTTAATTGAGTTAAATTTCCGGGTGGAACCGTGCTATAAGATAGTACCCCAGGGCATATTTTATAATATGTTCTGGGATTTTTGTATGGAAAAATATTTTAGAAAGGGAGGTTATTTTTCATGATAAAAGTAACTTTAAAAGATGGCTCTATTAAAGAAGTAGAGCAAGGAATAGCTATTATAGATTTAGCTAAATCTATAAGTGAAGGATTGGCAAGGATGGCAACTTGTGCAAAACTAAACGGAAAGGTTGTAGATTTAAGAACAATTTTAGATGAAGATTGCAGTTTAGAGATATTGACTTTTGAATCTGATTTAGACGGAAAAAAGGCATATTGGCATACAACTTCACACATTATGGCACAAGCAGTAAAAAGGCTATTTCCAAATACAAAGTTTGCAATAGGCCCTTCAATAGATGAAGGATTTTATTACGATTTTGATGTAGAAAAGAATTTTACAGATGAAGCAAAATTAAAAATTGAAGAAGAAATGAAAAAAATAATTAAAGAAGATTTGCCTATTGAAAAATTTACACTTCCAAAAGATGAAGCATTAAAACTTATGGAAGATCAGCCTTATAAGCAAGAATTAATTAGCGAGATCCCTGAAGGAGAAGAAATATCTTTCTATAAACAGGGAGAATTTACTGACCTTTGTGCAGGACCACATTTGATGAGTACTGGTAAAGTAAAAGCAATAAAGCTTTTATCTAATTCAGGTGCATATTGGAGAGGTGATGAACATAATAAAATGCTACAAAGAATTTATGCAATATCATTTCCTAAAAACAGCCAATTGGAAGAATTTATACAATTGAAAGAAGAAGAAAAACAAAGAGACCACAGAAAGATAGGAAAAGACCTTAATTTGTTTATGACAAGCGATTTAGTCGGTTCAGCTTTGCCATTGTACTTGCCTGACGGAGCAACTATAAGAAGATTATTAGAAAGATATATACAAGATAAAGAAATTGCCCTAGGATACAAACATGTATATACTCCAAGTTTAGCAACAACTAAATTATATAAAATAAGTGGACATTGGGATCACTACAAAGAAGATATGTTCCCAATAATGAAAATGGACAATGAAGAATTAGTTTTAAGACCAATGAACTGTCCACATCACATGCTTATTTATAAAAATAGTTTACACTCATATAAAGATTTACCAATTAGAATAGGAGAGCTTGCGCATGACTTCAGATATGAAGATAGTGGAGCTGTGTGTGGATTGGAAAGAGTTCGTGAAATGTGTCAAAATGATGCTCACCTTTTCGTAAGACCTGACCAAATAAAGGAAGAATTTGGAGAAGTTGTAAAACTTATATTGTCAGTATATGAAGATTTTGGATTTAAAGATTATAGATTTAGACTATCATTAAGAGACAAAAATGACAAAGAAAAGTATATAGATAATGACGAAATGTGGGATTCAGCAGAAAGTCAATTAAGAGAAATATTAACAGAATTAAATCTTGATTTCTATGAAGCAGAAGGCGAAGCAGCATTTTATGGTCCAAAATTAGATGTACAGATAAAATCAGCATTAGGACATGATGTAACAGTATCAACATGCCAACTAGATTTTGCACTACCTGAAAGATTTGATTTGGCTTATATTGGAGAAGACGGAAAAGAGCATAGACCAGTAGTTATCCATAGAGCTATTTTAGGAACTTTAGATAGATTTATAGCATTTTTATTAGAAGAAACAAAAGGAGCATTACCAATATGGCTTTCACCAGTTCAAGTAAAAATATTGCCAATTACAGATAAGCACCAAGAATATGCTAAAAAATTAGCAGAAGAAATGAAAAAGGAAGGCATCAGAGTAGAAGTTGACGATAGAAGTGAAAAAACAGGATACAAAATTCGTGAAGCACAGCTTTCAAAAGTGCCTTATATGTTGATTGTAGGAGATAAAGAAGTGCAAGAAAATAAGGTGTCAGTAAGAGATAGAAAAGAAGGAGATTTGGGCGCAATCGACACAGCAGAATTTTTACAAAAATTAAAAGAAGAAATTTTATAAAATTAAATTATTAAAGATAATATAAGTAAAAAATATATAAATAAAAATATATAAATAAAGAATACCAATATAAATAAAAACTAAAAATGTTATAGTGTTTGCACCTTGCTGTCGCAAATTCCATTATGCCTTCATGGCTATGCAATTAATTTACTTCATAAGACTTATATAATGCCATTCGGCGCTTGTATGTAATTTGCTTCATTCGCCCTTCGCTAACGCTCCGGTTGGGCGCTGCGCGGTGCTGTAACTATAACATTTTTAGTTTTATTATTTAATCTTAATACATTTATTTTTAGTTTATATAAATTATAATATTTTTTAGTACTAATTATTTATTTTATACAATCTATATGATATAATGAAACAAACATAAGAATAGGGGTAAAACAAATGCACGTTACAGAAATAAATAAATTAGGAAAACAGCTAGAATTGTACACTTACGCAGATTATATAGGAAAAGGCTTTCCAATAATTCTGCCTAAAGGAGCTAAGCTTATTAATTTAATAAGAAATTATGTAGAATCAGAAGAAGCTAAATATGGCTATGAAGTTGTAAGAACGCCAAACGTCTCAAGAGCAGAAATCTATAAGATAGAAGATAGATTAGATTTAGGCAAGAAAGAGATGTTTATAATAAAATCTAATGATGAGGAAGAAGAAAAGAGAGAAGAAAATTCAATTGTACTTAGACCTTATAGCGCGCCTTTTCATTGTTGTGTGTATAAAACAAAACAAAGAAGTTATAAAAATTTGCCTATAAAATTAAGTGAAACTTCAACAGTTTATAGAAATGAACGAGATATAAAAGGTATAAGCAAAACTAGACAGATTACATTATCAGATGCAAGCATATTCGTTATACCGGAACAATTAGAATCAGCAATAAGAGAGTCGCTTGAATTACAGCAAAGTTTTATTTCTAAATTAGGATTAGATGTAAAATATTATGTGGCAACTTGGAACGACAACAAAAAGGAAGATTATATTGGTCAAATAGATGAGTGGAATAATGCAACTATAGCAATGAAAAATGTTTTGAATAGTTTGAATATACCTTTTGAAGAAAATAAAAAAGCTAAAATGTATGGACCTTCAATACAGATTTTCTATGAAGAAAAAGAATTTTCATCTATGCAAATTGATTTTGAAATTGTTCATAGATTTGATTTAACTTATGTTGATAAAGATAATGAAGAAAAATATCCAATATACATACACAGAACTTCAGTTGGAAGTTACGAAAATTTACTGGGAATTTTAATTGAAAAATATCAAGGCGAATTTCCGCTTTGGATAGCACCAATACAAGTAATTATCATAACTGAAAGTGATGAATATGAGCCATTTGCAAAAGAAATAGAAGAAAAAATGCTTAAAGAAGGTATTAGAGTACAAGTAGATTATTCTGATACTAATGTGCAAAATAAAGAATACAAAGCAGTAGATCAAAAAATCCCATATATAGTCATGATAGGAAAAAATGAATTTGAAAATAAAAAAATTAAAGTCAGAGCAAAAGACTATGTAGGGAAAATTATGGATAGCCAAAATCTAATTGAGGAGGTATTAAATTGTCAAGCGAAGTGTTAGAATATATAGGTTTAGATTTAAATAAAGAATATAAGAATTTAAAATGTGAGAAACCTGAATATAATATCGCAAAATCGTATGATAATTCTATGCTTTACAAAGTCTATAAAATGCTTCCAATTAAAGACATTGAGATACTAATAAGCTATACAGATAGAACGACAGAAATAAAAGAAAGATATTTGACTGCAAAGCCAATTAATGAGTATATAAAAGAAGACCAAGAAAATTTTTTGGAATTAGTGAAACAGGCAAAAGTTGATGAAATTGAGCAAATAGAAAACACACAAAAAGAATTCCAAAAACATATTCCATATTTTGTCAGATATGATAAAAATTATCTATGGCAAATATATTATTCAAATGCAGATAAAAAATATTTTATGTTATTTCCTGCAAGAGAAGGAGAGACATCAGTATTATTTTATTTGATAAAAAAGAAATTAGAAAATTCATCTGATAAAATATATGTTCCAATTTGTAAAGAAGATTATGATGAAAATATTTTGAAAAAAGCTGAGATAACCAATATTGAAAATTATATATGGCTATTTACCAAGGAGTGGCCAAATATATATGAAGTAGAAAATAAGCTTTATATTGTTGGAAATGTAAGGGTAAAAGAGGGATTTGAAAGTAAATATCGCATAAGCATTAGTTCAAAGGAAGAAGCGGATGCCGAATACACTCTTTTAAAAGCACTATTTATTATGGCAACAGAATCCAATTATAAATTCTCACCATGTATAGATGAACATGGCAGACTTAGATTAGAATATAATAATGAGATTTTGCAAGTTGAAGGATTGAGTGAATTTATAAAAAAACAAGCAATAATGCAAGATGATAGAAGAGAAGAAATTGCTAAAGATATAAAAGACGGAAAATCTACACTTGAAAAATTAAATGCCGAAATAAATGATTTGATAGAAAATTACAGAATACAAGAAAAACAAATTGTAATGTTTTTAAATTGCAAAAAAAGTTTTTTCAAGAAATTAAAATTCTTTTTCAAAAGAAATGAAAAAGGCTCAAGATTTAGTAAAGCAACATTAAAGAGTAATAAAAATGATAAACCAAAGGAAAAAGATAGCAATAATGAAATAAAAGAAAATGAGCCAAAACAAACTAGTTTTAATTTATCTGATTTAGTCAAGATATGCAAGGCAAATAGAGATATTGAAGAGCAGTATAAAAGCCTAAAATCAGATATTAACGCAATGAAAAATAAAAAGAAAAATCTAGAAAAAAGAGTAGAAAATGCAAAAAAATATTTAGATGAAATTGAAGAACACAAAAAGAGCATATTTGAATTTTGGAAATTCGCAAAAAAAGACGAAAAGCCTGCTTTAAATGAAGGAGACGAAGATGCACAAGAAAATAAGATAACCATAAATTTTAATGTAGAACAAGATTTGCAAGAGTTTTCTGTAAAAGCCGATATGCTACAAAAACAAAAATTATCTATTGAAGAGTGCAATAGTATATTTGCATGTAAGTATGTGTTAGACTCTGTCAATGCAGTACTAACAGGTAAAGACGAAGAAAAAATATTGGAAAAAGACCTAGAATATTTAAAAAGCAAATATACTGGAAGTAAAAGAACGGAAATTTTTGGAGATATTGAAGAAGATTACACCAAAATAAAAAATTTAAATAGCAAAAAACATAGGGAAAATAAAAAGAATATATATTCAATATTAAGAGTAAATGCTCAAACAACATTAGAAGATTACAAAAATTGTATAGAAAATATTGTACGATATCTAAATGAAGCATATAAGAAAATAACTGCAATAACTGATTTTTCAGTTTATTATACTAAAGAAAATGAAAACGGATATATAATTGCAGAGATAGATCCAAAAAATATTAATTTAGATAATTTGAAAGAAAATAATGTTTACAAAATACAAATTAATAAAAATCAAAATGTATTGTATTTCAGCAATATAGTGTATTATGACAATTATAATAAAACTTTACCTGACGGTATGGACGAAACAACCAGCATCTTAATCAAACACGAGAAAAAAGAAAATAAAAATGAAACAACTATCAACATAGTTGAAGAAGAAAATTTGTATAGTATAAAAATAAATAAAATAAAGGTCGTAGAATATAATGATTAGGTTAAGCTGTGTCAATTTGAAGGAAGACAGAAATGATATAAGGTTAATTCATAATATAAGAAATGATAGATTAACAAAAAATAATTTTACTGTTGTCGGAATAATGCTAAATGACGAGAATAATGAAATTATCTCAAACCAATTAAAAGAATTTAATACATATTATTATGAAAATAATAACGCCAAATTTGAGAAATATTTAAGAGAATATAAAGTAAAAAATATAATAATAGGAATTAATTTAAACAATATCAAGACAGAAGAAGAACTAAAAAAATATATAAAAAATATACAAAAAGTAGGAAAAATATGCAGAATATGTAAAACTAGAATAGGTATTTTAGGCGAAAACGCAGGAGAAATAATATCTACAATAATATTTAATTATAGAGAAAAATTAGAAATAAAAAATGTAAAAATTGATGACTTAATTGACTCAATTAAAATTGAAATGTATAGAAGCAAAAAGCAAAGATATAACTATATATATGAAAAAACTTGTGATATATTGGATTATGAATTTCAATCAAAAAATTTATGCGATTTCAAAAATAATAAATGTATAGAAAAAAGACAGACTAATGTAATATGTGGATGTTGTAGACATAATACAAATTTGTTTTCAACAAAATTAGTAAAATGCAAATATTTAAAGAATAAGAAATGTCAAGCAAAATGTATATCTTGCAAGTTATTTACTTGTGATACTCTGCAGAAAAAGGGTGTAAAATTTAAAATAGAAGATTTTTATTTCTTAAACTATTACTTTAATTTTTTACAGAAATTTATTACCAAGTATAGCTATTTTACCCAAAAGAGTACAATCATTAAAAGGTTAATGGTCTTGGGAAAATAATAAGTAGTAGTCAATTTTAACAGAAAAATTATATTATGGGTGAAAGTTGGAAGATAATTACAATTTTGACGTTGTCAAACTTCATTTAAAATTTAATCAACGTACAAAAAGTACGCCTCATAAATTTTAAACTTGTTTTCCTAGCCAAAATTTAATTCTTTTCCAACTAGATTAGTGCCTTAGAAATGAGATTAATAATGGAAGAAAATATACTTTACCAAATAAAAAGAATTATTGAACAAAATTATGAATTGAAAAATATAGAAATTACTGAGAATAAGAATTCAACTGATAAAAATGTTTATAATATATTAACATCAAAAAAGAAATATATACTTAAAATGTATAATAATAAAGAACATACAATCTCAATGGTAAAATTACTTAATGAACTGAAGAACAAAGATTTATACATACCAAAAATAATTGAGAATAATCATAATGAAGGTTATACTCAATATGATAATGAATTTTTTGTAATATACTCTTTTTTGGAAGGACAAGAATTAGGAGATGTATTTGAAAATATTCCTGATGATATATCAATAATATTAGCAAGAGAATTAAGGAAATTCCATGATAAATGCAAGGAATTAAAAAATATAGGATTAAAAGAAGTAAATTTATACAACAACAAGATGAGAAAATCAATCTTACATTTTGATTTGACAAGAAATAATATATTTTATAATAAAGATAATGGAAAAATTGGATTTATAGATTTTGATGATGCAAAATATGGAGACACTATAATAGATGTAGCAATATTAATAGCAAATTTATATTTTTCAAAAACAAGAGGATGTCACAATGAAGGAGTAAAGAAGTTTATAGATGAATATTATAAAGATGATATAAGAACGAAAAATATAGAACTGCCATTGATAAAAGAAACAGCCATAAAATGGATTGATTATGTATTAGAAAAACAAGAATTTGACTCATCTACAATTAGTAGTTTAGAAGCAAGAAAAAAATTAATAAAAGAAATAGAATTCGAAAAAATGGCATAGATAAAAAACTAATATAGTTGATTAAAATCAACTATACTAGTTTTTTATTATTAATGGTAATCTGCAAATTATAAAAGGATGTAACTTATAATTATAAAATTATAGAATAATACAAATTAGTCCGCCTGAACCTTCGTTGACAATTCTCTCAAGTGTTTGTTGCAATTTGATTTGAGCATCTTCAGGCATACAAGCCAATTTATTTTGCAATCCTTCATTTACTAAGCTATGTAAGCTTTTTCCAAAAATATTAGATTCCCATATTTTTTTAGGATCATTTTCAAACTCAGAAAGCAAGTATTTTACTAGGTCTTCAGATTGTTTTTCACTTCCAACTATTGGAGATACTTCTGTTTCAACTTCGGTTTTAATTAAGTGAATACTTGGAGCTTTGGCTTTTAATTTAACTCCATATTTGCTTCCTTGTTTAACCATTTCAGGTTCATCTAAGATTAGTTCATCAATAGAAGGGGTAATGATGCCATATCCTTTAACGTTTACTTCTTCAAATGCAGGAGCTATTTTGTCATATTTATTTTTGGTTGTTGCAAAATCGGAAAATGTTGAAAATAACTCGTATTCATTGGTTATAGGAGTACCTGACATTTCAGTTAAGATTTTATAAAACAATGTTGGATTTACGTCCAAAGAAATAGTGATATTTCCTGTGCCTAAATCGATTTGCTCGACATTACATGATGTGATGACTGCATTGTCATTATTTGCATTTAGACTGTCTTGCATAGAGCTTACAACAGAATTAACTTGTTTTATAATTCTTAAATCAGAAAAATTATTTTTGATTTCATTAAACATTTCGCTCTTTAACCAATGTTTATGGTCTAAGGCGTCAATCCATTTAGCATATTTCAAATTTATTCTTTGAATTGGGAATTCATATAAAACTTTGCTAAAAATTTCATTAATGTCGTCTAAATTCAAGTTGGCACAGTCAGTAGGTATTACAGGAACTCCATATTTTTGTTCAAGATTATTAGCTAAATCAATCGTGTCATTAGAATAAGGAGTAGAAGTATTTAAAACAATTACAAAAGGCTTATTTAGCGATTTTAATTCATTTGCAATTCTTTCTTCAGGATTAACGTAATCATCTCTGCTTATTCCAGAAAAACTTCCGTCAGTAGTTACTAATATGCCAATGGTAGAGTGATCTGTAATTACCTTCTTGGTGCCAATTTCAGCAGCTTCTTGAAAAGGTATCTCGTCATCAAACCAAGGAGTTTTGACCATCCTAGGAATATCATTTTCCATATATCCAATCGCATTATTAACTAAGTAACCGACGCAATCAACTAATCTAGTTCTGAACTTAACATTGCCATTTAATGTGATTTCAACAGCTTCATTGGGGATGAACTTAGGCTCGGTAGTCATAATGGTTCTGCCAGTAGCACTTTGGGGTAGCTCATCAACTGTTCTTTCTCTTTTGTAATTATTATCAATATTAGGAATAACAAGTAAGTCCATAAAATTCTTTATAAAAGTTGACTTACCAGTCCTTACAGGACCAACTACTCCAACATAAATATCACCATCAGTACGAGTTGCTATATCCTGATATAGTTTTAAATTGTCCTCCATTTTTTACCTCCTTTAGAGACGTTTGTACAAAACTTTATTAAAGTATATTAAAATAAATAAAAGTTATGACTGATTTAGCAAAAAATATTGACAAACAAAATTTGGTTATTATAAAATAGAAAGTGGAAAAGTATATAAAAACGCGAAAAAAGGCGTAAGTTTTTTTGACGTAAAATATGCTTATCAATTAAAAAGAAGGGAGATTGTTAGTTTAACAAAACTGACAAAAACAATTATGAGTTTTTTTGACAAGCTAAAGCAAGGATTAAGTAAAACTAAAATTAATTTTGGATTCAAAAAAGTAGATGAAGAATTATTAGAAGAATTAGAAGAAAGTCTAGTTGTGGCAGATGTGGGATTTGATGTAACTGAAGAAATTATATCAAATCTTAGAACTAGAATAAAAAAAGAAAATATTACTGAAACAGAAGATGTAAAAAATGCTTTAAGAGAAGAACTTATAAATTCATTTGAAGGACTTAATCAAGAATTAGATATATCTAGCAAACCAGCTGTAATACTTATGGTTGGCGTAAATGGCTCTGGTAAAACAACTTCAATAGGAAAGATTGCTAACAAATTTAATAAAGAAGGAAAAAAGGTTGTAATCGTTGCAGGAGATACTTTTAGAGCAGCAGCTGTGGAGCAGGTTGAAGTTTGGGCAAATAGAGCAAATTGTGAATTAGTTAAAGGAAAAGAAAATCAAGATCCTTCATCAGTTATTTTTGACGGATGCAAAAGGGCAAAAGAAGTTAATGCAGATATTTTAATCTGTGATACTGCTGGAAGATTACAAAATAAAAAGAATTTAATGGATGAGCTTGAAAAAATGAAGAAAGTAATTGATAGAGAATTGCCTGATTCATCTAAAGAAATTTTATTAGTTTTAGACGGTTCAACAGGTCAAAATGCAATTTCACAATTAAAATCATTTAAGGAAACAACTGGTATTACTGGCTTAGTTTTGACAAAATTAGACGGAACGGCTAAAGGCGGTATAGTTATTAGATTAGCAAGAGAAGAAAAAGTGCCAGTGAAATTCATTGGCGTTGGAGAGCAAATTGATGATATGGAAACATTTAATAGCACTGATTTTGTAAATGCAATTGTATAGTTGAGAAAAGATTTGTTAGAAAGGAAATATGTTTTATGCGAAAAAGTAATTGTGAAAAAAATAATTCTAACGACAAAAAAGAAAAACAACTAGAAGATAAGGAAGTTAGCTCAATCAATAAAGAAATAGAAGAAAATGAGAAGGTTAATAAGACGAGTACAATTGAAGAAAAAAATAGAAAATCCAAAAAGATTAGAAGAAGAGTGGTAACAATAATAAGTTTGTTAGCTATTATAATTGGATATATTTTCGCAAGGGGAAATTATCTTGAAATAAGTGGAATTGGCGAAAATTATTTATCTGTATTTAAAACTGACATTATTTATACATTTATTACATTTATCATAAATTTTGTAATTTTATATTTATCATTTTATCTTACAAATAAAACGATAAAAAAGGGATTGAAGGTATTTTTTGATGATGAAAAGAAAGAAATGCCAAAATTCCCTAACAAGTCAGTGTGCTTTATAATTGCATTAATTGGAAGTGCATTGAGTTCAAGAATATTATTAAAAAATATACTATTATGTTTCAGTGGTTCAAAATTCGGAATAACCGATTCCGTTTTCGGCTGGGACATTAGCTTTTTTGTATTTATAAAACCGTTAATACAATTTATTTTAATCTATTTATTAGCAATTGTTATAGCAACATTAGTTTATGCAGTAATATATGCAATAATCATATTAAATAGAAGCTTTGACGGGGTGTCTAGGGAATCGCTTAGTAAATGTGACTTAATCAGCAAAATTGGCTCAAGGGTTAAGATTATAGCAGTTTTGATTGGATTAATTATAATAGCATTTATGGTGCTAAACATTGGCAATGAAAAATTTTTAAATATAGAACTTGGAGACGGCACAGAGTATTCATTAAATGGTGCAGGAAAAGCTGAAATTAATATTAAATTAGCAGGATATATAATTTTTGCAATATTGGCAACAATATCAATTTTAAAGGCATACAAAGGACTAAAAGCAAAAAGTCTAAGAAGAGTTTTGGGACAAGTGGTTATAGTTCCAGTATATTTAATAGTTTTAGCAGTAGTTCTTGCTCTATATCAATTGATATTCATTGGTTCAAATTCACTTGAAAAAAATCAAGAATTCATATTGGCAAATATAGAAAAAACAAAGCAAGCGTATAATATTACATCTGAAACAGTATCAGAAAAAAGTATAGAATACAGCGGAACAATAACAGAAAATGAGATGAATTTTAATAGTGATTTATTGAAAAATATTGCAATTGTATCAAAACAAAATGTTACTCAAGATTTAAGTTCTTCTCAAAATGTTAATGGATATTATACTTATAGAAATACACAAATAGCTTCTTACAACGTAAATGGAGAAAGTAGATTAGTATATTTAACTCCAAGAGAAATATCAAATCAAAATGCAACATATTCAAACATGACATATCAATATACTCATGGATATGGTAGTGTGGTAACTCTTGCTGGGGAAACAGAACAAAATGGTAATATAATTCATTATCAAAAGGAGATAAATTCAGATGATGAAGTAATTGATATAAATGAACCAAGAATATATTTTGGAACAGAAGTAAACAGCGCAATAGTAATAAATAGTAAAAAAACGGAGCTTGATTATCCAACAGAAACAGCTAAAGATGTAGAATATACATATACAGGAAATGCCGGATTAAGCTTAAATCTATTAGATAGAATTGTATTGGGAATTAGAGAAGGAGATATGAATCTTGCTTTTTCAGGAACTGTTACAGGAGAAAGCAAAATAATTACAAACAGAAATATTTTAAATAGAGCAAAAACAATAATACCATATCTTATATATGACCAAAATCCTTATATGATAATAGATAGCGAAGGTAATCAAATTTGGGTAATTGATGCTTACACAACAACTAAAGATTATCCTTATGCTCAAAAGGTTGATATAGGAAACGGAGAAGAGATAAATTATATTAGAAATTCTGTAAAAGTATTGATAAATGCTTATGACGGTTCAATGAAATTTTACATTACAGACAGAACAGACCCAATAATCATGGCATATAACAAAATGTTCCCAAATGTATTTCTTGATGAAAAAGAAATACCAAAAGACGTTAGAGAGCACTTTATTTACCCACAATATTTGTATGATATTCAAACAAAAATTATTGAAAAATATCATGATGCAACTCCGGAAAGTTTTTATAGAGCAAATGATGTATGGGAAGTGACAAATATTCAAAACAATGGTAAAATAGAAAAAATGTCTTCATATTATACAATGACAAAAGATGAAAATGGAAAACAAAATGTTGGATTGATAATACCATTTTTAACTTATGGAAGACAAAATATAAATGCGTATATGATTGGAACTACTGAAAATGGCCAAAACAAATTAAAAGTTTGCAAGTTTTCATCAGATAGCAATGTTTTGACACCAATGCAATTAGAAACACAAATAAATCAAGACGATACAATAGCTTCAGAGCTTGCAAGTTTAAATGTTAGCGGAACTAGAATTAGCAAAAATCTTATAGCAGTACCAATTAACAATACTATTTTATATGTTGAAACATATTATCAACAATACATAAATGAAACCAGTCAAAAACCAACATTGAAAAGAGTAGTCGTAGCTTCAGGAAATAAGGTAGCAATAGGCAATACTCTTGTAGAGGCATTGGAAAATCTAAGTTCTAAGTCTGCAGTAAATATAAATGTTGATACAGATGAGAACCTAGAAGATTTGGTTAAATCAATTATAAAGGCAAATGAAAATGTAAAGAATTCTAGCAAAAGCAATGATTGGAAGTTGTTTGGAGAAGACATGCAAGAATTGTCAAAATTAATTGATCAAATGCAAAACTTAGTAAACAATATGGATGAACAATCTACAAATGAAGTGACAGATTCAAATAATACAATAGATTAAAAAATGAGTGAACGAAAAGAAGAAAGGAAATAAAAAAATGAATACGCCTAACAAACTAACTTTAATAAGGATACTATTAGTACCAGCAATGCTAATAATTTATCTAATCAATATACCAGGTGAGATATGGGGGATACCAATTTACGCAATAATTTTAGATTTAATATTTTCTATTGGAGCATTAACAGATAAAGTGGATGGATATCTAGCAAGAAAAAATAATCAGATAACTAACTTTGGTAAATTCTTAGATCCAATAGCAGATAAAATATTAGTAATTTCAGCAATGTTAATATTAATCCAAATGGGTAATCTACCAGCATGGATTCCAGTTATTATCATAACTAGAGAATTTGCAGTATCGGGATATAGATTAATTGCAGTACAAGAAAATGGAAATGTAATAGCTGCAAATAAATGGGGCAAAATAAAAACAGTATCACAGATGATAGCAATTATTTTATCATTTTTAGATACTAATCCGTTTGGAACAATATTCACACAAGCACTATCAGGCTGGCAATTTATCATTAATTTATTAGTTACAGTATTTATGATAGTATGTGTAATAGCAACCATATTCTCAGGATATGAGTATTTAAAAGACGGAAAAGATTTATTAAAAGATTTGAGTTAGGAAATATAAAATCATGGATTACGAAAATGAAATTATAGAATTACGTAAAAAAATAGAATACTATTCAAAAAAATATTATGATGAAGACAATTCGCCACTATCAGACTATGATTATGATATGATGATGAATAGATTAAAAGCTTTGGAAAGTGAACATCCAGAGCTTATTACACCTGATTCGCCTACACAAAAAGTAGGGGGTCATGTAAGAGAAGATTTTGAAAAAGTTACGCACGAAGTGCCATTATTAAGTTTGCAAGATGTATTTTCTTATGATGATTTGTATGATTTTGATAAGAGAATAAGGCAAACTGGAAAAACAGATTATTGTGTTGAAACTAAGATAGACGGTTTATCATGTGCATTAAAATATGAAAATGGTATATTGGTTCAAGGAGCAACGCGTGGAGACGGTGTCGTTGGAGAAGATATTACAGAAAATGTAAAAAGAATCAAATCAATTCCTAAAAAATTGAAAGAACCATTAAATATTACTGTGCGTGGAGAAGTATTTATTGGAAAAGAAGAATTTGAAAAATTAAATGAAGAAAGAGAAGTATTAGGACAGCCACAATTTGCAAATGCTAGAAATGCAGCAGCAGGATCACTAAGACAATTAGATGCAAAAATAACAGGGCAAAGACCATTAGATATATATATTTTCAATGTTCAACAAGTTGAAAATAAAGACTGGAACTCACATTATGAAGAATTAAATTATTTAAAAGACTTAGGATTTAATGTAGTACCATTTAGAAAACTTTGCAAAAACATAAAAGAAGCAATAAATGCAGTTACTGAAATTGGAGAAAATAGAGAACAACTTGGATTCGGAATAGACGGAGCAGTTATAAAAGTAGATAATTTAGCATTAAGAGAAAAACTTGGAACAACATTTAAAGTTCCAAGGTGGGCAGTTGCATATAAATATCCACCTGAACAAAAAGAAACAATTGTAAAAGATATAATTTGTCAAGTTGGTAGAACAGGTGTAATTACTCCAATGGCTATCTTAGAGCCAGTTAAGGTTGCAGGATCAACAATTTCAAAAACAACTTTGCATAATGAAGACTTTGTAAAAGAAAAAGATTTAAAAATCGGAGACCATGTAATTATTCAGAAACAAGGAGATGTAATCCCTGAAGTAGTCAAAGTATTAACAGAAAAAAGGGACGGAAGCGAAGTAACATTTGAAATGCCAAAAGAGTGCCCAGTGTGTGGAGCATTGGCAATAAGAGAAGAAGGCGAATCAGCAGTAAGATGCACAGGAATAGAGTGTCCAGCAAAGGCATTAAGAAATATAGTGCATTTTGCATCAGATGACGGCATGGACATAGAAGGACTAGGATATAAAATAGTCGAACAATTATTAAACAGGAACCTTATAAAAGATATTGCAGACATATATGACCTAAAGTTAGAAGATATAAGTTCTCTAAAGAAAAATGGAAAAAAATTTGCACAGAATTTAATTGACAGCATAGAAGACAGCAAAAATAGAGATTTATCAAATTTGATTTCAGCATTTGGAATAAGACATGTTGGCGGAAAAACTGCAAAAAATCTAGCAAAAAAATATGAAACTCTTGATAAATTAATGCGTGCAAGTGTAACTAGCTTGGCATTTTCAGATGATATTGGAGAAATAATAGCAGATAGTATATACACATTTTTCAGAGAAGACCAAACAAAAGACTTAGTAAGTAGATTAAAGAAAGCAGGAGTCAATACTAAATTAATAAAAAGTGTAGAATTAGATAATAGATTCGACGGCATGACATTTGTACTTACTGGAGCACTTTCAAAATACACAAGAGACCAAGCAAGTGAGATAATAGAAAATTATGGCGGAAAGACATCAGGAAGTGTATCTAAGAAAACAAGTTATGTATTAGCAGGAGAAGACGCAGGAAGTAAGCTAACTAAAGCACAGACTTTAGGAGTACCAATCATCTCAGAACAAGAATTTGAAGAAATGATAAAGGAAAGGGAATAGTAATGATAGAAGGCAAATACACTTTTGAAAGATTTTCAAAAGATTTAGACGACGGATATAAAATATTGTTTGACTATGTTAGAAATAGGTATGTTGTATATAAAGTTGATGAGAATTGCTATATGCAAGAACTCATAGAGCAAAAGAGTAGAAATCCAATGCCGGAAAAATCCATGATAACTTTAAAAGCAATAAAACAGATATTTCCGTTTATGGAAGATATAGAATATAAAATTAAAGATTAGATTTATAAACAAACATAAAACAAACATAAAATAAAAATAATTATAGATATAAAAGCAATTATAGATATAACAATGATTTTAAATTTGAAATTAATTATAAATATAAAAATTATTTTAAAATATAGTGCTAATTATAAATGAAAGGAGACAGAAATTGGAAGATAGAGTTAAACCAAAAACACTACCAGGATTTATGGAGTTATTACCAAACGAACAAATATTATTTAACAAAATGAAGGAAAAAATAGAAAAAACATATCAAAAATATGGATTTTTACCATTAGACACTCCAATTATTGAAGACGCAAAAGTATTGCTAGCAAAGGCAGGTGGAGAAACTGAAAAACAAATATATAGATTTGAAAAAGGAGAAAATGATTTAGCATTAAGATTTGATTTAACGGTACCATTAGCAAAATATGTAACTCAATATTATGATAAATTAAGTTTTCCTTTTAAAAGATATCAAATAGGAAAAGTATATAGGGGAGAAAAACCACAAAGAGGTAGATATAGAGAATTTTATCAATGTGATGTAGATATAATCGGAGACGGAAAGTTATCAATAATAAATGATGCAGAGCTTCCAGCAATAATATATGATACTTTTAAAAATTTGGGATTTGATGATTTCACAATATGTATAAACAATAGAAAAATACTAAACGGCTTGTTTGCAAGTTTAGGACTTACTGAAGAATCTGCTGAAATATTAAGGATAATTGATAAAATCGATAAGATTGGAAAAGAAGCAGTAAGAGCCGAACTTGCCAAAGAAATAGAAAACAAGAGCGAGCAAGAATTGGAAAATGATCAAAAACTAGACGAAATGAAAAAGATAGACAAAATAATGGAGTTTATTTCAATTGAAGGAAATAATGAAGGTAAAATAGAAGCACTTAAAAATATGAATATTGAAAATGACATTTTCCAAGAAGGATTAAGAGAAATAGAACAACTTACAAAATTCATAAAGATATTCGGTGTACCGGAAAATTATTATAAAATAGACTTAACAATAGCAAGAGGATTAGATTATTATACAGGAACAGTATACGAAACATTTTTAAATCAATATAGGAATTTAGGAAGTATATGTTCAGGAGGAAGATATGATAATCTAGCGGGATTTTACACAGATAGACAAATGCCAGGAGTAGGCATATCAATAGGATTGTCAAGATTATTTTTCCAATTGATTGATAATAACATAATAACAGCAGATGAACAATCAATAGCAGATGTACTTGTAGTGTCAATGTCAGATGAATATGAAAAAGTAGCAGAAATTGCAAGCAAACTAAGAGAAAATGGCATTAATGCTCAAGTAAATATTGAAGACCAAAAATTAGGAAAAAAATTCAAATATGCCGACAACTTAAATGTTAAATATGTAATTGTAATTGGTGAAGATGAGATAAAAAATAATGTTGTCTCACTAAAAAATATGGATACAGGAGAACAACAAACAATTGCATTAGAAGATGTTTTAAAAACCGTTAATAATAGACATTAATATAAAATTGATAAAATAATATTAGGTAAAATAAATATAAAAACAACATAAACATAAATAAAAATATAATAAAATTAGTTATATAAAAATATTATCAAAACAATAATTAAATAAATAGAAGGCGAATTTGAAATGGAAGAAGAAAAAGAATATCAAATTGAAGATGCAGAAGCCCACTCTAATGACAAAAAATTTATGATAGACGCAATTGCTCATAAAGCGTCATGGGTATTAGCGTATGCATCAGATAAGCTTTTAGCAGATAAAGAATTAATGTTAAAAGCAGTAAAGGTAGACGGACAGGCATTATATTATGCAAGTCAAGAATTAAGAAACGATAAAGAGGTTGTATTAGAAGCGGTAAAAAATAAGTGGCTGATAATTAAGTATGCCAGTAAATCACTAAGAAGTGATAAAGATATTGCAATGGAAGTATTAAAACAAAATAAAGAAGCAAGGATATATCTAACTGACGAAATTTTAAAAGACAAAGACATAGATTTAATATTAAATCCACCGCAAGAAGAAAGTGCTTAAATATTATTAGATATAATATCAACAATATTATTATATAAATAATAAAATGTATAAATATTAGTGGCGTTATATAAATAATAATTATTGTAGGTTTTATTAATTAATATAAAATTATTGATTAGTTTGGATTTAGAGTTAGTTTAGATTTAAAGTAGTAATTTACTTTAAATCTAAACTAGAAGTAGGATTTACATATATAGTTTTGTTAGTTGTGTATATTACGAAACCAGGAGCCAAATTGTGTGGCTTTTTAACGTTTTTAACTAAAGTATAATCAACAGGAACGTGTGACGAAAATTTTGCTTTGCTATAATAAGCAGCAAGTTCGGCACATTTTTTTATTATTTCGAATTTTGGCGTTTCGCCATTACACCTTAAAATTAAGTGGCTACCATGAATATCTTTTGTATGAAACCAATAATCATTTGAATTGGCTACTTTCAAGGTTAGATAATCATTTTGTCTATTATTCTTTCCAATAAATACATCAAAATTTTCAATCTTAAACTTCATGTAGTTATTAAGCATTGAATCAGAATCTTTGCTTTTGTTATTAGTTTTCTTCGACTTAAGATTAAAAGTGCTAAACAATATGTTTTCAGAAATCTCATCATATACAGCATCAAGCTCTTGGATACTTTTACAATTATCCAATGAATATACAAGAGATTCAATGTAATTAAGCTCTTTTTGAGTTTCGATCTTTTGGATTTTGGTAACTTCTAACGTATTCTTAGCTTTATTATATTTTTTGAAATATTTTTCAGCATTTTTAGATATTGAAACTGAAGAATCTATTGGTATTTTTTCAATTTTATTATTGTCATAAAAATTTTCAAGTTCGACATATTTAGTATCATCAGTAATTAGGATTTTAGAACTATCATTTTCGGCAGTTTTGTAATTTTCTGTAAACTTATAAATATTAGCTAATAAAAGCTCGCCATAGGTTCTAAGTTCAATCATATTTTGAGCTGTTTCAATTTTTTCGTTGATGTTCTCAAGTTTTTTTACAATCTTGTCTAACACACTACTTAAAACTTTAAGCAAAGTATTTCTGTAAGCAATATATTCTTCATCTAAAAGTTTTTTAGAATAATAATCATCTAAAAAGAAGTTGCTATCAAGATTGTTAGCTTTTGTATTACCTAGAAAAACAGAATATGTATTTTTAAATGAGCCGATATAAGCATTTTCACAATCATTATCTAGTATTGAGTTAACATACTCAAAAATAGAATTCAAATTAGAAAAAGACACCGTATTAGACAATTTTAAGTTATCCAAAGCAGAATTAACAAACTGCTTGCTTATACCATTAATTGTATTTGGAATTGCAGTATCAAGAGTTTTATAATTTGAAGTATTGATTAAATCTACAAACTCATTTTGAGAAATATCTAAAAATTCAGCTTTATCAGAAGTAGGAGTAAGATACTTTTGAGTAGGCATAATGCTTCTTGAAAGCCCTTCGCCGTCAAACTTTTTCAAAGCATCAATAATAATTTCATTATTATTCAATAAAGTAACATTGCTATATTTTCCCATAAGTTCAATTGCAAGAGTTCGAGTGATTTCATCGTTCATTTCATTAAAACATTGAAAATCAATGTAGCAAATTCTCTCTAAGCCGTTCATGTATATTTTAGAAATTTTGCTATTAATTAGGTATTTTCTTAAAATCATACAAAAATTAGGTGGTGTAAGGGGATTAGAACTAGAAGTAGTAGTCAAATTAATCCTATAATTGCTAGCAGAAGTATCGATATTTAAAGCATAATTAGTGCCAGCAGACTTGTTAATGCCGTTTTTAGAATAGCCACCACAATAAATACCAATAATTATATTATTATTGGTAGGTATATATATTTGATTAACTTTTCCACCTACTAAGGTCTGTAATTCACAAACTATCTTTCTCAAAGTAATTCCGTCAAAAGCCATATTTTAAGAAAATCTCCTTTATAAAATTAAAATCAAAATTACAAAAGCAATTAATTATGACTTAATTATAATATATTTTAAAGAAAATCGCAACAAAATATTGACATATAACAATTTTAAAAATATAATAAGGTTGAAAACAAGCAGAGGAGAGCATTATATAAATGTCAAACAGCAATGTATATTTTTCTAAAGGAATAGATTATGATAAAATGACAGATGCAGAACTTATCAAATTAGCAAAAAATGAAGATAAATCTGCATTAGAGTTTTTAATTGAGCGCTATAAAGAAACTGTCAATATGAAGGTAAGTAAATACTTTATAAACGGAGCTGAAAAAGAAGATATTGTACAAGAAGGATTAATAGGGCTATTTAAAGCAATAAAAAGCTATAATCCTAATAAAGATAATTCTTTCAAAAGCTTTGCTAACATGTGCATCGAAAGACAAGTAATAACAGCAATAAAAAGTTCAAATAGACAAAAACATATTCCTTTGAACTCTTATGTTTCATTGAATAATCCAACTTTTGAAAATGAAAATGGAGAGATAGAAAATCCGCTAATTGACGTACTAGAAACCAATACAGTAGAAGATCCACTTGACACAATCACTAAAAATGAATATTTGAAAAATGTAGAAAAAACAATAGACAAGGCATTAAGTGCATTTGAAAAACAGGTATTGAATAAATATATAGAAGGAAAAAGTTATATACAAATCGCAGAAAGCTTAAATTCGCCAGTTAAGTCTATTGATAATGCAATCCAAAGAATACGCAAAAAAACAGCAAAAAATATAGACAATTTAACATAATTAATTTTTTATGCCTATGTAGCTCAGTCGATAGAGTGCAGCCTTGGTAAGGCTGAGGTCACGGGTTTGATCCCCGTCATAGGCTCCAA
>CANQJG010000008.1 GCA_947624185.1 uncultured Clostridia bacterium
ATGTGGTTGGCGATATGTACCTCCACTACGGACTTTCACCGATTAACTAAACGACATGCCCGTCGCACTATAAAAAATAATATGAGCAAACCCATATTATTTTTATATTTTATACATTTGTATTTCCATCAAAAGGTATAAACTTGCTAACTGCACTTTGTTGTAAATCAATCTTAGCTTCAGTTGGAACTTTGAATTCCTTATATGACATCTCGATTTTATTATCTACCAATTTTTCAATTTCTTCCTTTGATGCGTGCTCAGCCAATACCAATTCACTTACTAGAATAAGCTTAGCATTGTTAAGCATTTTCTTCTCTCCAGTAGATAATGTGCCTTTTTCCTTTTGCTTAAATGTAAGATTTCTCACAACATCAGCTACCTTATATATATCTCCTGTTTTCATTTTATCTAAATTTTCTCTATATCTCTTATTCCAATTATCAGACATCTCTGTCTCATTTTGCTCTAATAACTTTAGTACTTCTCCTGCTCGCTCACTATCGATAATACTTCTAACTCCCATTGATTCTGCTTTAGCAGTTGGAACCATTACCATAACTTCGCCTGGCATTTTTATAACATAATATTGTTGCTTTTCTCCTAATATTTCTTTTTCTTCAATTGCATTAATTGTGCCTGCTCCATGCATTGGATATACTATATTGTCTCCTACGTTAAACATTTATGTACACTCCTTTCCATTTTGTCCTATTAAGAGATATAAGTCTCCCTTCATACCACATATTTATTATACCACGATTTTGGAAAGAAGTAAAGAATTTATTTTTAATTTTTTGCAATTATTTTTGTCTTTCTATTTACTTGTTGACCCAAATCCGCCTGTTCTTTCTCCTTCTGCTGAATCATCATCTGCAACAAGATATTTTTCAAATATTGCCTGTCCTATGGCATCTCCTTTTTTTATTTCAACATCTTCTTCTTTGATATTATAAAATGCAAACATGATGTGTCCATCATTTTCAACATTTCCATAATAATCAGCATCAACAACTCCAATGCTATTTGCCAATATTAATCCTTTCTTTTTAGGATTTGAACTTCTGTTGCATAGCTTCAAATATTCATCATCTTGCATATATGCCTTTAACCCAGTTTTTATAAGAGTTGGCGCCATACCCTTTTTGAAACTTGGCACAATACAATCTTCTGCTGCTTCTATATCATATCCTGCTGAATATTTCGTTTTCCTTACTGGTAAATTAATTCCTTTGTCTTCATATCCTTTTACTACTTCAAAACCTCTAATCTTTTCCATTTTTCTTCTCCTATTTTAATTTTTCATTTTCATTTTATAACAGCCAACTTTGATTGTCAATTATTTTTCATATTCTATTTTTACCAAATTGCATTTACTTTTTCACTTGACGTATAACTTGCTCTGATCTGTTTATTCACTTATTTATAATTTGGAAATGATATGATTTTTATTAATTGGTATAAAAAAATCATCATATTTAACTACTTTCGAAATTGGTTTTAAGGAAAGTATGAATATGATAATCCTTTTGGTTGGGCTGGCTAGATTCGAACTAGCGCATGCATGAGTCAAAGTCATGTGCCTTACCGCTTGGCTACAGCCCAATATTTGAATAATAAATAAAATATTAAAATGGGGTGGAATATGGGACTCGAACCCATGGTCTCCAGTGCCACAAACTGGCGCGTTAACCAACTACGCTAAATCCACCATATCCATATTTATTACTTAAGCAACATATTTATTTTACCCCATTTTTTTAATATTGTCAACTATTAATTCACTTTTTTATACAATTACATTTAACTTTTCACTTGACGAATTGTATTTATTTTAGCAAATTACATTTAACTTTTTACTTGACAAGTTGCATTTATTTTTACAATTCTATCTTGCTAATTAATCTTCTTTTGCCCATATTATAAGTCTTGCATTTACGTCATCTGTACAGGTTGTAAGTGATACTTCTCTCTTGCCTGCTGTATCTCTATTTGCATAATCAAAGTCACTTGATGAAGTAGTATAAATATTATATATTGTATATTTTATCCTTACTCCTTCTAAGTCTGTGATGTAGATTAAATCTCCATTTCTCAAATTTTTATTATTTGAGAAAAATGTTCCGTTTCTATAATTATGTCCTGCTATTACAGTATTTCCTACTTTATTTAATCCTACTCCATATAGCACTCCAACTGATGCTTTCATTGATGCGTCTGTTGTCCTGTCTAATACTGGATAGTTGGCTTTAATCTTAGGAATTTCTATTTTGCCGACTACTGTAAATCCTTTATAAGTTTGTTTTGCTACTCTACTGTTTCCGCCACCTGATACAGTATTTTGAATGTCGTTTACATTTATTCCTAATTCAACTAAATTTTCATCTTCTACTTCATTGTCTCTATCTTTTATGTGTGCTATTCTATTGTCAAATTCGTCTACCGCTTCATTTAGTCCTGCGTTCATGTTATGTCTTTGTATTGCATCAGCTACCCAAAATCCTAATATTACAAATATTGCTATTACGACAATTACTAATATAACAGTTAAAATTTTATTATATTTTTTTACTTCCATTACACTCTCCTTTATATTCTAATTATAGCATATAAATTATGTTTTATCCACAATTTGTCTACAAAAATATAAACTTTTTATTGTTTCACTTTATAAAGTTGCTTTTAACATTACTTTTTTATTCTAAAATTGCTTTAATTCTTCTAACTCCGCTAGATGATGCTTCTTCTTTTACAATTTTAAAATTTCCTAATTCTCCTGTATGTTTTACGTGTGGTCCACCGCATAATTCTTTTGATACATTTCCTATTGTGTATACAGTTACGTCTTCAGGATATTTTTCTATAAACATGCACTCTGCTCCTGATTTAATTGCATTCTCTTTTTTCATCGTTTCTACTGTGACTTGCAAATCTTCTTGTATCCATTTATTTACCAAATCTTCTGCTTGTTTCTTTTCTTCGTTTGTTAGTTTATGGTCACAACTAAAATCGAATCTCATCCTTTCTGCTGTAATGTTTGATCCCATTTGGTGTACGTCTTTATTTATTACTTCTTTTAATGCCGCATTTAGCAAATGTGTTGCTGTGTGATATTTTATTTCTTGCTCTCCTGTACCTGCTAAACCACCTTTGAACTTTTGCTCACTTCCTAGTCTTGATTTGTCTTGGTGCATTTTAAATAATTTGTCTACTTCGTCCATATTGACTTTAAGTCCATTTTCTTCTGCTAAATCTTTACTTACTTCAGGTGGGAATCCATACGTTTCATATAATTTGAAAATATCTTCTCCGTCAATTGTGTTTTTTCCTTGGTCTTTGATTCTTTTTATTACTTTTTCAAATTCTCTTTCTCCACGGATTAAAGTTTTCATGAATTTATCTTTTTCTTGAATTATTACTTCTTTTATTATTTCTTTTTTATCAGCTAATTCCGGATACAATTCATTTAATACATTTATATCTAGATCTATCAATGCTCCTAATTCGTTTAAGTCGATTTCTAATTTATTCATCTGTCTTGTCATCCTACGAATTAATCTTCTTAGAATATATCCTCTGTCAATGTTGCTTGGTCTTCCGCCGTCTGCTACAATCATTATGCTTGATCTAAGATGCTCTGCTACAATTCTTCTACTTGCTATATCATCCTTTTTTGCTAGCTCTCCTAATCTGTCCATTATTGGTTTAAAGATTTCTGTGTCAAATGGAGTTTGCTTGCCTTGTAATAGCATTGCCATCCTTTCTAATCCAAGTCCTGTGTCAACATTTTTTTGTACTAATTTAGTGTATTTACCGTCTTTTTTTAGATATTCCATAAATACGTTATTCCATATTTCTACATATTTTCCACAGTCACATGAAGGTTGGCAGTCCGGACCACATGGTTCTTTGCCGGTGTCATAAAACATCTCTGTATCAGGTCCGCAAGGTCCTTCTTCTCCTGCTATCCACCAGTTATCTTCTTTTCCATAGAAATATATTCTTTCTTTTGGAATTCCTGCTTTTTCCCAGCACTCTGCTGTAAGTGTATCTCTTGGGCAGTCTTCATCTCCTGCAAAACAGGTTACACTTATTTTTTCGTTTGGAATTCCTAACTCTTTTGTTAGAAATTCATAACTCATTGCGATTGATTCTTCTCTAAAATAGTCTCCTAATGACCAATTTCCTAACATTTCAAAATAGGTCAAATGTCTATTGTCTCCTACTTCTTCAATATCGGTGGTACGCACGCATTTTTGATAATCTGTAAGTCTTGTCCCTTCAGGATGCTTTTCTCCTAAAAGATATGGTACTAATGGTTGCATACCTGCTGTTGTAAACAATACAGACGGATCATTTTCAGGGATTAATGGTGCACTTGGTATTATTTTGTGATTATGATTTTTAAAAAAGTTTAAATATTTATTTCTTATTTCTATTGCTTTCATTTGAAAATTTGCTCCCTTTCCTTTACTAATCTATGACCTAAAGTTTCATTCAAGTTGATATAATTTGATAACTTTAGAAATTATAACATATATTTCATATTTATGTAAATATTTCACATAAATTTATTTTACATTAATGCTATTTTGCTATAATTTTCGATATGTGTTATTTCATACTACATATAGCACTATTGCTATCATTTGCAATAATGTCGCCACTACTACGCATAAGTGGAACATTGAGTGCATATATTTTTTCGTTCTGCCTATTCCATATAATATAGTTCCTGCGCTGTACACAATTCCGCCTGCTAGAATTAGCATTGCACCAGCCAAACCAATTGCTTCTATTAATAAATCCATTTTAAATATTATAAGCCAGCCCATTACGAGATAACATATCATTGAAAATACTTTAAATTGTTTTAAATCTATTGCAGTTAATACTATTCCCAATATTGCTAAAAACCACACTATTGCGAACATTACCCAGCTGGCGACAGGATCAATTTTTCTTATTGAACTTAACAAAATTGGCGTATAAGTTCCTGCAATTAGCACATATATTGTGCAATGATCCATTACTTGCATTACTTTTTTTGCTTTTCTAGTTGGCTTTAATCCATGATAAATGCTTGACATTGTATATAAGAATATCATTGATATTCCATATATTATGCTTCCAACTATTCCATATACATTTCTATGAATTATGGATATTACCATGCAAATAATCATACCAATTATTCCAAAAGAGCCACCTACAATATGTGTTACCATATTAAATATTTCTTCTCCTTTGGTGTATGTCGGTAATATTCTATCTTTTAACTTTGTTCTTGGCATTTTTCTCTCCTATAATAACCTACTAAATCTAAACCGTCTAAACCAGTTATCTTTACTTTTACAATTTGATTGTCTAATTTTTCTTCATCATTTTTTTCTAAATTTTCTTCATTAGATTCATTTAAAATTTTTTTATCAAATTTATTAATATCGCTTTCAACACTATCTATGCTCAATTTATCTTTTGCTTGCTCTTCTTCCTTAAATTTTACTAAAATATAATTTGAGCAACGTCCTTTATAATAGCCGTTTTTGTCTTGTTCTTCATACAGAACATCTACGTATTTTCCAATAAATTTTTTATTAAATTCAATTTGACTTTTATTTGATAATTCTATGAGCTTTTGACTTCGCAATTCTTTTATGCTACCGTCAACTTGATTTTCCATTTTCTCTGCAACTGTTCCTTTTTTAGGCGAATATTTGAAAACGTGCATTTTATAAAATTCTATCTTTTTTAAGAAATTATATGTTTCTTCAAATTCTTCGTCTGTTTCGCCTGGAAAACCCACTATAATATCTGTTGTTAAAACTAAGTCTTCAAAATGCTGTCTAAGTAGTTTGCAAGATTTTTCAAATTCTTCTGTGGAGTATCTTCTATTCATCCTTTTCAAAGTCTCATCAGATCCACTTTGTAGTGAAAGATGAAAATGGTTACAGATTTTTTCTAATTTTGATAATCTTTCTACAAACTCTTCTGTGATTAATTTTGGCTCTATTGAGCCTAATCTAATTCTTTCTATTTCTTGTATTTTGTTGATTTGCTCCAAAAGTTCAATTAATCTGAATCCGCCTGAGCTTAAGTCTTCTTTTGCATTATATTCTTCATAATTATTGTCATATCCATATTCTTTTCTGTAGATTTCTACTTTTTCTTTATTAAAATCCTTTCCATAAGATGCTATGTGTATACCGGTTAGCACTACTTCCTTTATTCCTTTTTTTGCAATTGCTTTTATCTCCTTAATGATATTTTCAGGATTTCTACTTCTCACTCTTCCTCGTGCATAAGGAATTATGCAATATGTACAAAATCTATCACATCCGTCTTGGATTTTTATTACTGCTCTACTTTGCTCAGTATATGTGGTTATGCCATTTTCTTCATAATTAGTTTGTTTCATTATATCTGAAATTCTAATTTTAAGATTTGTCTTTTGATTTAAAGTTGCTAATTCTTTTTTGTTCGATTCTTTAGTTGCTAATTCCTCTTCATTTAAACTTTTATCATTTTGCTGTTTTTTTAAATTCATTTGTTTTAAATAATCTTCTAATATTTCAACAATACTATTTTTTTCAGTTACTCCAACTATTAAATCAACTTCTTTTATTTTTGCGATTTCTTCTTTTGCCACTTGAGCATAACAACCGGAAGCAACGATTATTGCATCCGGGTTTGATTCTTTTGCCCTTCTGAGCATTTGTCTTGATTTTCTCTCAGCTATGTTTGTTACACTACAAGTGTTAACTATATATATATCAGCCTTTTCGTCCTTCGAAACAATTTCGTAGCCTTTGTTTATAAAACTTTGTTCCATTGAATTAGTTTCATACTGGTTAGTTTTACAACCTAGGCTTATAAAGTGAACTTTCATTTTGGCTTTTTCCTTTCCAGCTTTGTTCGAAGGCACAAAAGTTATGAAAATTTATTATTTCTAACTATTTTTCCTTGAAAATCGCTTAATTTCATAATTTATATTATACTATGAATACAGCTTTTTTTCAAGGTTTCTTTTCAGAAATGCACTTACTTTTTCACTTGACCACTTTTTCATTTGACCTTATTTACAAAATTGCATTTTTTACTTTATATATAAGTTGTAATTAATTTGCAAGATTGTATCTAATTTTAATTTATTGTATTTCTCTTTCTATTTGTAATATTCTATTATATTTTGCTACTCTTTCACTTCTACATGGTGCGCCCATTTTCACTTGTCCAGCATTTACAGCGACAGCAAGGTCAGCAATAAATGTGTCTTCCGTCTCTCCTGATCTGTGTGAAATTATGGTTTTATATCCATTTTTTCTTGCTAATTTTATGGTTTCTAAAGTTTCAGTCAAAGTTCCTATTTGATTTGGTTTTATCAATATCGCATTTGCGACTCTGCTTTTTATTCCTTTATCAAGTCTTTTTCTATTTGTGACAAATAAATCATCTCCAACTAAATCCACTCTTTTTCCAATTTTATTAGTTAATTCTTTCCACTCCTTCCAATCTTCTTCTCCCAAACCGTCTTCGACAGACATAATTGGATATTTTTCTGTTAGACTTACGATATAATCTATCATATCATTTTTAGTTTTATATTCTTTGGTTTTCCAAAAATAATATCCTTCTTTTTCGATTTTCTTTGCAGCATCTCTCATTTCCGAACTTGCTATATCTAAAGCAATTTTTACATCTTTATCTTTTTTGTAACCAGCCATTTCCACTGCGTCAAGAATTAACTCAATAGCATCTTCATCTCTTTCTAAGTTAGGTGCAAATCCACCTTCATCTCCTACGGCAGTAGACAAATCTTTTTGTTTTAGTATCTCCTTTAACACTTGATAAATTTCTGTACCCATTTGCATACACTCTCTAAAATTGCTTGCTCCCACAGGCACTATCATGAATTCTTGAATATTCAAATTATTTCCTGAGTGCTTTCCACCATTTAAAATATTAAACATTGGTAGTGGAATTGTATTTCCTGATATGCCACCAATATACTTATAAAGTGGGATTTTTAAGCTGTTTGCAGAAGCCTTTGCAACCGCAAGTGATACTCCTAAAATAGCATTTGCTCCTAATTTTGATTTGTTATCTGTTCCGTCCAATTTAATCATTTTTTCATCAATTTTTATTTGATTATAAGCATCTCCGCCAATTAAACCTTTTGATATTTTTTTATTTACATTGTCAACCGCTCTTGATACTCCATATCCATTATATTCTTGAAAATCGGCATCTCTTAGCTCTATCGCTTCAAACGTACCAGTTGAAGCACCTGACGGCACCATACTTGTTCCCTGACTTTCATCTTCCAAAGTAACCGTGACTTCAACAGTCGGATTTCCACGTGAATCGAAAACCTGACTTCCTTCTATCTTTTTTATTGGCATTTCTTTCATATAAAATCTTCCTTTCTCTTTTATAGCCTTATTAGCTAATATTTAGGCTAATGTTTTATAGAAATTATTGCCAATTATTATAAGTTTATACAAAGTTGTTTATCATTTTTAATCTGATTCCTTCCTAAGATAAAATCTAGTTATAAAAGAATTGTAATTATTTTCAACTTTCTACTTCTAAATTAATTCTATTGCTTTTGGTTGTTCCTAGAACTTTAGAAATAGTGAATCTTCCTTTTCCCCTAATTGTGATTATCGTACCTTCTTCTACTAAACGTGTCTTTCTTAATTCTTGCTTAAAATTTACAAATACTCTTTCTTGCTCTATGTAATTGTTTGCATCATTTCTTGACACTCTTGCCAGTTCTCCAACTATTGCATCTAATCTCATTGAAGGCACATTGATTTTTAAAATTTGTTTTTCTTTTTCGACAACATTTATATTACCAATATCCACTTTTTCAATTTGCGATTTTTTAAATCGTGTTAAATCAATTAAACTGCTTAGTAGAAATTTCTCAATATCAGTTGATACAACTATATCTGCTCCATTATCTCTGACTAATATATCTCCTACTTTTTCTCGCTTTACTCCAAGCTTCATTATTGCTCCTAGATAATTTCTATGCTCATAAGTTTTCCATAATTCTTTTGGCAAAGTGATCCTTATTACAGACATAATTTGACTATATATTTTGGTAGCTTCCATATATGTATTAGGAAACAATACAAGCATTGTCCTTTCTGCTTGCTCATATCCACCAAAAAATCTATAGTTTTCTACTTTTCTTTTTTCTAAAATTCCTTGCAATAAGTTTTTTTGAGCTAAGTCCAAAAAGTCTGAGTTTTCCACACGATTTCTGCTTTCTACCAACTTAATTTTATCTAAAATTTTTGCTACAAGAAGTTTGTCTTCATCTTTTTGTGCTTTTGTTAATTCCATTAATTTGTCCATTTTATTCTCCTTGTTTTCTACTAAAATACCAATTATATTTATGCATTCCATTATTATAAATTAAATATGGGTAGAGCAATTTTCATTGTCTCCCATATATAAAAATCTATAATAAAAAAGATATGTTATTATTATATATCGTTTTCCATTTTTTGTCAACATTTTTTACAATTTTTTATTTGACATTTTTTCTTCGTCAAATAATAATTACAAATTTTTCAATATTGTTGCAAATTACCTATAAAATGTGTTAAACTATTAATAGATATAAATTTTTACATTGGGGTATCGCCAAGCGGTAAGGCATCGGACTCTGACTCCGACATTTCCTGTGTTCGAATCACAGTACCCCAACCAAATGAGCATTATACGAACTTAAATAGTTCACATCTATGTCATAATGCCCAACTAATTACTTTTAAGATTATCCTGTTTTACTCAGGATATCTTTTTTCATTTTTCCTATTATTTTCTTTTCCAATCTTGATATGTAACTTTGTGAGATTCCTAGCATATCTGCAACTTCTTTTTGAGTTTTTTCATTGCCTGTTAGAAAACCAAATCTTAATTCCATTATATTTTTTTCTCGTTTATTTAATTTTGCTATTGATAATTTTAAAAGTTTTTGGTCGACTTCATCTTCTAGTCTTCGCGAAGTTATGTCTTCGTCAGTTCCTAAAATATCTGACAAAAGCAACTCATTCCCGTCGCTATCTTGATTTAATGGTTCATCTATTGAGATTTCACTTTTTATCCTATTGCTTCTTCGTAAATACATTAATATTTCGTTTTCTATACATCTTGAAGAATATGTTGCTAATTTTATCTTTTTTTCCATATTAAATGTATTTATTGCTTTCATCAAGCCTATCGTTCCTATTGAAACTAAGTCTTCTATTCCTACTCCTGTATTTTCAAACTTTTTGGCGATGTAGACTACTAATCTTAAATTGTGCTCTACCAATGTTTTTCTAGCTTCGTCATTGCCTTCACTTAATTTTATAATTTCTTCTTCTTCCTTTTCAGGGCTTAGTGGTGCTGGCAAATTTTCACTTCCGCCTACATAAAAAATCTCTGTAAATTTATCAATATCTTCTAATTTAAAGATTTTATTACATACTTTATTAAACTTTTCTAATATCATCATTTTAATCACTCTCCTTGTGCTATGACATATTTTTATATTTCTAAATAATGCCTTCATTATTTTTCTCTTTTGAAAACACCAATTTTAATTAATAATTTTCATACTTAAACCTTTCCTTCAAGTATCTCCAAACCAATTAAAGCCGAATAGTTTTTGCTGATTTTTTTATCATATATTCCTACAATTGCATCGCTCGTCTTTACTGAATTTTCATTGTATTTAACTTTTACATATTGTGGTTTTATCCCTACCAGCATTCCATTTTGTTTTCCTATTGATTTAAATGGTATTAACCTTAGCATTAAATTATTATCACCTCCCATTAAATTATCTACATCTATAATTTGTTTCATTATATTTTTTTCAACAATGATGACTGGCTTTTTTGAAAGTGGATCTTTTAGTGTATTGCCTGAGTCAATGTATCCTTTCATCTTGACTTTATTGTTATTTACTGCAACTTCTATGTCACATAACAAGTCTTTCATTTTCATTTGTCTTTTATTTAAACTAAATGAATATTGTATTATTAAAAATCCCACAGCACCTGCAATTAGTGTTATTTTCATTGGATATGTACCTACTAATACGCCATTTTGAAATGATACATTTTGCGGAGAAATCATGTAAAGCATTGCCAATGCACATCCACCAATTACAAATGATGCCAAATAAAATAGCAACAAATTTTTTAACATTTGCTTTATGTTTTGATTATTGAAAGCTACATAAATCATAATGCTTGACAATAATATTTTCATGAATATACCTGAATATATTGGGATTATATTCAAATAAGCTACAATCGCATAAATTGCTCCTATTATGCTTGAAAATATTAATCTCAAATTTTTCATCTTTATTTTTTGTATGAATCCAGTTGCATACAATATTATGTAGTTCATTAATGTATTTTCTAGAAAAATAATATCCAAATAAATCGTCATGTCCTTATTTTAGTCTCTTGATTATAAAAATGCTGTCATTTTTTGAAATGCAAATAAAAAAAAGATTTGCCTTTTTAGACAAATCTTGAGTTATTTTTTATTAATTCTATCTTATTAGACACTTAAATAACAATTATATATCATTTTCTTCATTAATGTTTTCGAACTCATATACTCTATATAAATTAAAATGATATATATATTTTTTTATAGCATTAAATATAATCATTTTTTCAAGCCTTGCTGTCGCAAATTCCATTATGCCATACGGCATATATAAATGTAATTTGCTTCATTCGCCCTGCGCTAACGCTTCGGTTGGGCGCTGCGCGGCATATTCAAAAATGACTATATTTATGCTATTTAGAATATAAATTCAGAATATAAAAAATAACTATATTAATGCTATTAACACAATATAGTTATTTAAAAATACTATTTTGTTAATCCCTTACTCTTTTTTAGGAAAGGTGGTATATCAATGTCTACACCCATGCCACCTTCACTTGGTACTGGTGCTACTTGATTTTTTATCCAAGGTCTTGCTCCGATACTTGTTTCTTTTGCTCCTGGCTCTTTATCAAAACCTGTTGCTATAACTGTTATACAAATATCTTCATCTAAGCTCTTGTCAACTACTGCTCCGAAGATTATATTAGCTTCAGGGTCAACACTTCTTTGTACTAATTCTGCTGCTGTATTTACTTCATGTAATCCAAGGTTTTCTCCACCTGTTACATTGATTATTACTCCCCTAGCTCCTTCAATCGTTGTTTCTAATAATGGACTTTGTATTGCTTGCTTTGCTGCATCTTCTGCTCTATTTTCTCCTGATGCTCTACCAATTCCCATGTGTGCCATACCGGTATTTAACATTACAGTTTTAACATCTGCAAAGTCTAGGTTTACTAATCCTGGTATTTTTATTAAATCTGATATACCTTGAACACCTTGTCTTAATATATCGTCTGCCATTTTAAATGCTTCTAGCATAGTTGTTTTTCTATCTATTACTTGTAATAATTTATCGTTTGGTATTACAATTAATGTGTCTACTTTTCCTTTTAGGCTTTCTATTCCACGTTCTGCTTGAGTAAGTCTTTTCTTTCCTTCAAAAGTAAATGGTTTTGTAACAACTGCTATTGTTAAGATTCCCATTTCTTTTGCAATTGATGCAACTATTGGTGCAGCTCCTGTTCCAGTTCCGCCACCCATACCTGATGTTACGAATACCATGTCTGCTCCTCTTATTGCTTCTGAAATTTCTGATTTACTTTCTTCTGCTGCTTGTGCTCCAATATCAGGATTTGCTCCTGCTCCTAGGCCTCTTGTTATTTTTTCTCCAATTTGGATTTTGGTTCCTGCTTTTGATAACATAAGTGCTTGTCTATCAGTATTAATAGATACAAATTCAACTCCTTCAATTCCTGAGTCAACCATTCTATTTACTGCATTATTTCCTGCTCCTCCTACTCCAATTACCTTAATAACTGCTGTTTCATCTGTTTGATTCAAATTTTCCTCATAGCTATTATTATCCATTAACATAACGTTTCCCTCCTAAAATACTTATATCTATTTATACTTTTCTTATGATTATCTTAATGTTTTAAATAATTTTAATCATTAGATTACTTATTTTATGAATAGAAAAAGTCTTTTACTTTTTCTAACAAATTTTGAAATAATCCTTCGTTTGAATTTATGTCTAAACTACTTGATACTGTTTTTGCAAATGGTCTTAATGCGATATATCTAACTAGTGCATAGGCTGTTGCATAACATGGCTTTACCAATCCTATGATTTTTGATGTTGCCATTTTTACTGGAATATTTAAAGTAATTTTTCCTACGATATCGCTTTTGCTAATATTGGTTATGCCTTGACCTGTAAGTATTACATTATTAATGCTTTGCTTGATGCCTTTATCAGTTATATCCTTATTTATTAATTCAAATATTTGCTCTACTCTTGCTTCTATAATTTCTACTATATTAGAACATCTGACTATTTTCTCTCCGTCTTTTACTGTGTTCAATACTACTTCTGAGTCATTGTCTATATAAGATTTTAGAGCTAGTCCATATTGTCTTTTTAATTTTTCTGCTTCTTCATGTGATATGTTTAATACAAGTTCAATATCGTTTGTAATGTTATCTCCACCTATTGGGATTCCACTTGTATATACAAATCTGTTTTTGTCAAATATACCTATATCAGTATTTTCGGCTCCTATGTCTAGCAACATTATAAAATCATTTTGGTCATAATCATCTAGCACTAAGTTCTTTTCTGCTAGAGTGATTGGTACCATCCCGTCAATGTCAATATCTACTTTTCTAAAAATACTTGAAATAGTTTTTATGTACTCTTTGTCTGCTAAAATAATTTGTGCATTTAACATGAATTTGCTACTAAAAGCACCAATCGGGTCATCTACCTGCTTGCCGTCTTCTAATATAAAATTATTTGTTACAATATCGATTATTTGCTTTCCTTCAGGTATGTCTATGTCCTTAGCTTGCATTAGTGCATTTGATACATCTCTTGAAGATATCCCTGAATATTTATCTTTTGCTTCCCTTGTAACACTATTTGGAATTATGGTGACATATTTTCCTGGTATTGTAATGTACGCAGAATTTATTCTCATATTCATTTCTTTTTCTGCATCTTTGACAACATTTGAAATAGATTCAGCGAGCTTTACTTCATCAACTATTTTCCCTTTTTGTATGCCACTGCTCTTTTTACTGGTGTTACAAATGACTTCAATTTGATTAAAATTATTGACTTCTCCGACAACTAAGCTAACCTTTGATGCGCCTATGTCGATGCCTACAATGATATCTCCTATAGCCAAAGTAATTTACCCCCAGTTTCTATTTTTTTATCTTGTTTAAGAATATATTATTTTTTTTTAAAAGTCAATAGAATTTGAAATATTTTTGTAACAATTTTGTAATATGTGTTACATTTTAAAAAAATTTGTAATTTTAGATAAAAAAAATATCGAAAAATGTAATATTATTTAAATTATTTATGTTTACCTTTGCCGAAATTTTTGCTGATTTTATCTAAATAATATCTTCTAATTATACCTAAATTGTTGAACATCCTTCCTACAAAAACAATTATTGCTGCTAGGTAAATATCTACATTTAATCTTTGGCCTAAATAGGTCAATAGCATTGCAATTATTGCATTTACAAAGAATCCCGAAATGAATACTTTCAAATCAAAATTCTTTTTTATGCTAGATGCGATCCCACCAAACACAGAGTCAAGTGCTGCTACAATTGCTATTGCTAAATATTTTGAAACACTATATGGTATTGTTGGGATTAGAAATCCTAGTAATATTCCTAATACACTTCCTATTATAATTGTTAAAATTGCCATTTTCTTATTCCTTTCCTATTTAAATTTATTTTAATTAATTTTGTTCTTCTGTAACCTTTACACTTGAACATTTATTAATTTTCTTTATCTTTTGCATTATATCTATTATTCAACTTTCTTCCTTTTTATATTGATTTCTTAAAATACCTATTATTCAACTTCCTTCATCTTTTTTGCAGTAATTTCTTTTGAATATTTATTGATTACAACATTTTTTGATTCTTCAACAGTTATCTCCAAATTATTTACTCTCATCAAATCCACGAAACCACTATTTTTTAGATTTAGTGTACTCATCAAATATGACTTATCTCCGATTACTTTTACTGTATATGGCGAACTTATTCTTGAGTCTGAATTCATCATTATGAAACTATTATTTATTGCTGTTATTTCTGTCAAATTTACAACTCTATTATCATTTATTGATATTGCTTCTGCTCCTGCATATTTTAATTCATTGATTAATGTTAGTAAATCTGATGCAGTATATGTGGCTTCGTTTGTGTCTTTCAAAGTAATAATAAGCCCTTCTCCCTGAACATCTGTAAGACCAAGTAATGTTTCTGTATCATTTAATTCTTTGTCTAATAGATTAGTTGATTCTTTATTTTCGTCCATTGTGCTTTTATACTCTGAAATTGTATTTTGGTTTTCTTCATACTGCTCCATTGTTTCTTCATATCTTGATTTGTAAGTTGCAATTTGTGTAGTTAATTCATCACTCCTTAGGCTTTCTATATTTGATTCTTGGCTTTTGTCAACTGCTTTAAACTGGATAAACATTGAGCTTACCAGTAACAAAGTTATTATGCCTATTATTATTGCCATTTGCATTTTTTGTTTGTCAACTTTAACTTTCATTTTAATATAATTCCTTTCTTTGAAGGCTCGCATTTTGTTTAATAATTCCTAAATATTGGATGCTATCTTGCCTGTAATTCATTTTTAATTTCTAATGTCTTTCATATATTTTTTTGTAAGAGCTCCATTAAATTTATTTATTTTAATATTTGACTCTTTTTTTACTGTGACTGATAAATCATTAAGCTTAAGTTGATGTAATATTCCTCCTGCTCTTTCTACTGCTCCGCACAATCCTTTCTTGTTGTCCTATTGCTTTTATTGTGCATGGAGAACTTATTTTTTCGCCGTTTACTAATATTACATTTCCTGCACACGTTATGTATGTAGAATTTACTATTCTTTGACCATTTATCTCTATTGCTTCCGCTCCTGCATTTGATAATTCATTTACTATCTCTCGCAAGTTACCATCATGTATCAATAAATTGCTTGCGTCTAAAACTAGACTGCTAGATTTTCCGTCTGCTAATTCTACAACTACGCCTTCGCCTTCTACATTTGTTAAACCTAATAACATATTATTTTCCTTTATCTTGGCTGTTTTTTGCTCGGCATTGCTTGCATTTGTAGACGCTGATTTTCTAATTACATCTAGTTCTTTATTTGAGCTGTCCAATTGCTCTACAGCTTTTTCATACTTTTCCTTCCATTGTAATAAATTATCTTTTAATTCATCATTTGCAAATGTTTGCGAAACTATAGAATTTTCAATAGTCATTGTTCTTATTTGTAAGGTTAAAGCCAATGCTAAAATAAAACATACAATTCCTAATGAAATCCCGATTTTTTTATCTTTCATTGTTACCTCCCTAATTGTACCTACCATAAGGATATTTGTTTTTAAAATCTACATTTAAAAATATTATTCCTTCTTTATCTTTTTCTCTTTCTATGATTGATTGTAAATATAACATTTTTATTTCTATATTATCCGTAGTTCCTAAATTAACTGTTTTCTTTTCACTTTCTAAATATAACACATAATTCGAATCATCTGAAATATTTATTGAAGTTATTAATTGCTTTAGCGAATAATTTTCTGCTACTCGCAATATTGAAGATACTACATTAATATTTTCTAAATCTTCCTTACATAGCCTATTCCTTGGTTGTATCTGATCTTCTGATGTTTTATATCCCCTTAATTTTGGCTTGTCCACAATATTTTCAGCAGAAATCTCTAATATGTATCCATTTTTATCAATATATGCATATGAACTTCCATATTCTAATAGAAATTCTATATTTCTTTCCTGAACCGTAATTTGTAGAGTCATTGGAGGTTTCCTTGATATTTTCACATTTTCTATGTATGGATTTTCTTTTATATTTTCTGCTGTTTGCCTTTTATTAATGCTAAATAAATTCATACCCTTTACTATTCTTGATAAACTTGTTATTTCATCACTTGAAATTTTTTCGTTGCCATTTACTTCAATTTTAGAAATATTAAATATTGGAGAAAGCAAGAATAGTGTGATTGCAACAATTATCAAAATTAGTAAAAAGAAGCAAGTCGCAATTTTTTTATTTCTAACCCTTTTTTTGATTTGTTTTGGTGTTAATTTTTTCTCACGTGATATTCTTTGTTTTTTCTCTAATTTTTCTTGCTTTTTTATCTCTTTATTTATTTTGTTTTTACTTTTTTTCTTCTGTTTTTTTATTTTATTTAATCTTTTTGTATTTACTTCTTTTATCGTTTTCGGTTCTTCAATTTTTTGATTGCTTTTGTTTTTTTCTTTTGGTGCAGAATTCTCCAAATCGTAGTTAAAAATAGTGCTATTTTTATTATTTTCGTTTGAGATACCTTTTGTTGGTACCTTTTTATTAGAACCTGTATTTTTCTTTTGCATTTATACCACCTTTTCTAATTTTATATTAGCTCCTAGCTTTTTCAATTTTCCTTCTAGGTTTTCATATCCCCTTAGAATATATTCTGCATTTTCAACTTTCGTAGTTCCTGATGCTGCGAGTCCTGCTAAAACTAATGCTGCTCCGCCTCTTAAATCTGCACTACTAACTATTTCTCCATTTAACTCACTTTTTCCTTTAATTTCTATAATATTTTCATTTTCTTTTAAAATTATATTTGCTCCCATTTTTTTCAAATCAAATGCATACTTAAATCGATTTTCAAATATATTTTCCTTAATTACTGATGTGCCTTCTGCTTTTGTTAAAACTGCACCAATTATTGGCTGCATATCTGTTGGAAATCCTGGATATGGTGTAGTTTCAATATCTACACTTTTCAATACTTTTGGTGCTTTTAATGTAATGGAATTTTTATTTATTAAAATATCGCAACCCATTTCTTTGAGCTTAAACAATACACTTAATAGATTTTCCGGATTGGCATTTTCAATTTTTATCGTTCCATTTGTGATTGCAGCAGCACATAGAAGAGTACCTGTCTCTATTCTATCAGTCATTATCCTATAATCTGCTTTGTGAAGTTTTTTTACACCACAAATTGATATTCTGCTAGTTCCTGCTCCATACACTTTGGCTCCCATTTTATTTAAGCATTTCGCCAAATCTTGTATTTCAGGCTCTTTTGCAGCATTTATTATGTGAGTTACGCCTTTACAATAAACAGATGCTAAGATTATATTTTCTGTTGCACCTACACTTGGAAAATCAAGCTTTATCTTCGTTCCAATCATTTCTTTTTTTGCTCTGCAATGTATGTAGTCTTCTTTTTCTTCTATTTCTACTCCCAAATCTTTGAACGCTCTTAAGTGCAAATCAATTGGTCTTTTGCCAATATTACAACCACCTGGATACGAAAAAGTTGCTTCTTTAAATCTTCCAAGTATTGCACCAGCAAGTACTACTGTGGAGCGAAGTTTATGCATCAATTCTTTTGGTATTGTTTTATTATGCATACCTTTACTTGATATACTGATTTTACCACTATCGGTATGCACTTTGCAACCCAATATTTTAAGTATTTGCAAAGTTGTTCTAGTATCTTCTATGTCAGGTATGTTGTAAAACGTTACTGGCTCTTGATTTAATATTGCAGTTGCTATGATTGGCAATGCAGCATTTTTCGAACCTGATGCTTGAACAGTACCTTCTATCTTATTGTTTCCTTCTATTATATAACTTAGCATACTATAACTCCTTTTCTTAGCATTAATAACTAATGACTAATCTAACTGATATATAGTATGTAAAGTTTTTAATTGTTGTTACTTTTTAAATCTATAGACAATAATTTACTAATTCCGTTTTCCTCCATAGTTATACCATATACTGTGTTTGCAGCTTCCATGGTACCTTTTCTATGAGTAATTACTAAGAATTGAGTATCTTTGCTAAATTTCTTTAAGAAATCTGCAAATCTATAAACATTTACATCATCAAGTGCTGCTTCAATTTCATCTAATATGCAGAACGGTGCTGGGTTTGTTTTTAATATTGCAAATAAAATTGCAATAGCTGTCAAAGCCTTTTCTCCACCTGATAAAAGCATCATATTTTGAAGTTTTTTTCCTGTTGGTTGTACTTTTATATCAATTCCGCACTCTAATATATTTTCTTCATCTTCTAATACTAACTCTGCCTTGCCTCCGCCAAATAGCTCTACAAAGACTTCATTGAAATACTTATTAATTAATCCGAATTTTGCTTTGAATTGCTTTTTCATTGTTTGAGTCATTTCGGTTATGATGTCTCTTAATTTTGCCATTGTATTTTCTAGGTCTAATCTTTGTTCTCCCATTGTCTCATATCTTTCTTTAGTCTTTTTGTATTCTTCAATGGCAGAAACATTTACATCTCCTAACTCTTTTATTTTTGTATGCAATTCATTTACTCTTTTTTGAGTCTCTTGCACGTTTTCTGGCTTTTTATAATCTTGCACATTGTTTGGAGTTACTTCATATTCGTTCCACAATTCATTTATTGTGTCTGTAATGTCTTGCTCGCCTGAAGTTACTCTAATGTCGAGTTTGACTAATTGTTCTTTAATATTTTGAATAACTTCAAATTGATTTGTAATTTCTTTTTCTTTTTCGGCTAATTCATTACTCTTGTCTGTCCTTGATTTTCTTAGTTCTTCTGATTTAGATGAACTATTTGTAACTTCTTCTTTTATTTTTTCGATTGATGCTTCTAATTCTTTTATTGTATTTTCTAAGTCTTCATTTTGCTTGATTCCCGCTTCTATTTGCGACTTTTTATTCTCAATGCTTTTCTTTGCATTTTCTATGTCTTGGTCTATTCTCTCAACCATTTCTTTGATTGACATACTACTTTCATCAAATGATGAAACAGAAATCTTTAAATTTGTAATATCTAAATTAAGGTCATCTATGTATTTTTGATCATCCTTATTTAACTCTGAAAATTCTTGAATTTCATTAGATAGTGCTTCTACTTTTTTAGTAATCTCAGAAATTTCGTTTTGCAATTCTTCCTTATTCGAAAGGCATTTTTCCATGTCGTTTTCTAATTTTTGAATTGTTTCTTGTATCTTATTTTTATTTGCTTCTAATCTTGTAATCTCGTTTTCTATTCCATTTAGTTTTTCTTTTTCTCGGGCATACACGATTTCTGCTTGTTGCATCTGATTTGTAGCTTCTTCTATCTTGTTGATAATGTCTTGATTTTCTTTTAAGAAATTTTCTTTTTCTTCTGATTTAGCAGAAATCTTTTCATCTATCTCTTTTATATTTTTCTCTAATCTTTTTATTTCAGCACTTCTTCCTAAAATATTTACTGTTTTCTTGTTATTAGAACCACCGCTCATTGCTCCTGAAGGATTAATTACATCCCCGTCAAGTGTAACTATTTTAAATGAATATCTGTTGTCTTTTGCTAGCCTTATCGCCGACTCCATATTATCAGTAATTACTGTTCTTCCTAGCAAATTTTCAATAATGCCTTCATACTTCTTGTTGGCTCTTACTAAATCTGAAGCAATTCCAATTACACCTGGGTTATTTCCAAGTATTCTATCTAATTTTTTCCCTTTAACTGTTGTAATTGGTAAAAATGTAGCTCTTCCTAGATTATTCTGTCTTAGATATTCTATGCTCTTTTTAGCATCTTGCTCAGTTTCTGTGACAATGTTCTGTATGCTTGCACCTAGAGCCATTTCGATTGCTAAGCTATATTTGGAATCTGTCGAGATAATATTTGCAAGAACTCCTTCAATTCCCTTCTTTAAATCCACATTTTTTTCACAAGCTGTTAATAAATCTTTTACACTTTTTACATAACCTTCTTTTTCTCTCTCGGTTTCTATTAAAAAGTTGCATCTAGTTTGCTTCATCCTGCGCTCATCAGTTAAGTTAGCAATAATTACTTCATAATCTTTTGTCTTTCTCTCAAGCTCATCTTTTTGTTTTTTGATTTTATCTAATGTTTCCTGCTTTTTGACTCTTTCACTTTCTACACTGTTAAAATGCTTAAGCATTTCATTTTTTTCATCTCTTTTATTATCAAGATTTGAAATAACATTTCTCAAATCCTTTTCTTCTTGCTTTTTACGCTCAGCATAATTTTCGTGATTTGTATCTTGTACAGCAATTACATTTTGTTTTTCGTATTTTTCTTCTGTCAAACTTTCAACTGTTTTCTTTTTATCTTCTATCTCAAGCTCTTTGCTACTTAGCTTTTTTGTAAGAACATCTAATTCATTTTGCTTTTGTTTCAATTCTTCTTCAAATTTTTCTTTATTTTGAACTAAATTTTCTTTTTTACTTTCTTTAGATTTTTTCTCTTCTTCTAAATCGTTAATCGTTTGCTCTGACTGAGTTATCTCACTTTCTAATCTAGCCTTGTTTTGCAAATTGTTTGAAATTCTTTCCTTGCTTACATTTATATTAGAAGTAATTTGTTCAATCTTAGTTTTACTTTCAAAGCCAAGGTTTTGCATCCTTTCAATCTCTTCTGTTATATTGTCAATTTCTGTTTTTAGCTGTTCTCTAAGATTTTGCATATCAGATAATTTTCCATTTTCATCAATTTGTTGATTTTCAAAGATTTCCTTGTCTTCTTTTAATTTTTCAAGTTTTTCTTTATATGTATTTATTTTGTAGATAAATAATCCAATCTCAATATTTTTCAATTCTTCTCTTAAATCTAAAAAGTGCTTAGCTTTATCTGCTTGGATCTTAAGTGGCTCTAGATTTGCTTCTATTTCAGATAAAATATCATTAATTCTAATCAAATTTATTTTAGTTTTTTCTAATTTCTTTTCAGCCTCTTCTCTCCTAGTCCTGTATTTTACTATGCCTGCCGCTTCTTCGAAAATATTTCTTCTATCTTCAGATTTGCTACTTAAAATCTCATCAATTCTGCCTTGTCCAATTATTGAATATCCGTCTTTACCAATTCCTGTATCCATAAATAATTCAAGAACATCTTTAAGTCTGCATGGCGTTTTATTGATGTAATAGCCAGATTCACCTGTTCTATATAATCTTCTCGTAATGGTAACTTCTGAATATTCTATAGGCAAAGTTCCGTCTTCGTTGTCAATAATAATTGATACTTCAGCAAAACCAAGCGATTTTCTATTTTGAGTACCAGCAAAAATAACGTCTTCAGATTTTGCTCCTCTTAAAGACTTCATACTTTGCTCTCCTAGCACCCACCTAATGCCGTCAGCTATATTACTTTTTCCTGAACCATTTGGTCCAATTACAGTAGTTATTCCTGATTTGAATTCTAGTTTAGTTTTATCTGCAAATGATTTGAATCCCTGTAATTCCAAGCTTTTTAAATGCATATAAAATACCATTCCTTTCTGAAGGCACTCATAAAAATGAAAGATTGTATTCTTTCAAAATATTTTCTTCTATTTTATATCTATATTTTCATAATAATCTTTTATATTTAAGTTATCAGTTATCTTTTTCAATGAAGCTAATTTTATATCATACATATCACATATAATTGCTAATGAGTGCAATTCCATGTCAAATATTGCATCTTCCTTAATATCAGTTTTTGTCACAAAACACTCAGCTGAATAACAAGGTAGATTTTTTATACTATTAGACGTAACAAGATCTTGGTTGCCAATGTCCATGCTGTATTTTTCTTCTCCCGGAATCTCCCACTCATAATTGTATGATTTATTTATACTAACCCAACTTCCGATTTCTCCATTATTAGAACCTGCATATCCAATATTTATGATTAAATCAGGCTTTTCATTTTTTTCTAAATATTTTATCATTTCAATTGCAGTTCTTTGCTTGCCTATGCCAGTAACAATTAGTGACATATCTTCAGACGAATAGAATTTAGAGTCAACTTGCTTTAGATTTAATTTTTCAGCTATTTGCTTTGCTTCTTTTTCCATTGCACAATGCAACAATATATTTTTCACTATTTCACCCTTCAATAAATTAAATTTTTACATTATAGATATTATCACAAAAATTTCATAATGTCTAGTTAAATTTTAATCGTACGTTTTTACTTTACAGAATTGCATTTACTTTTTCACTTGACCTTGATTTACCATTGCAAATTGCATTTAACTCTTCACTTGACATATATTTTTCAAAATTACGACTTCTTGTTTTGCGTATTACTACAATTTACAAATAATAAAAAACATAAATATAGTTATTTTGAAAATAGCCGCGCAGCGCCCAACCGGAGCGTTAGCGTAGGGCGAATGAAGCAAATTACATACAAGTGCCGAATGGCATTATTAAAGACTTATAAAGTAGATTAATTGTAAAGCCATGAAGGCATAATGGAATTTGCGACAGCAAGGCTTGGAAAAATAACTATATTTATGTTTTTTATTATTCTGAATTAAAATAATGTTACTTCAATTAATTTTCCAATAAGCCTTGCCAATTTTATAATTTTTATATATAATGTGGTTAGAAAATCTTTTAAATTTGAAAGGAGAAAATTAAAAATGAATATAAACATAACTGGAAAAGATTTTGAATTAACTGATTCAATTAAAAATTATATTGATGAAAAAGTTAGTAAATTATCAAAATATATCGGAGATGACTTCGATGCTAGTGCAACATTAAAAATAGAAGGAAATGAACAAGTTGCAGAAATTAGAATTACATTTTCAGGAGAAGTTATAAAAGCTGTTACTGCAAGTAAAGATTTATACTCTTCTGTTGACAAAGACATTGATATTTTGGAAGGACAAATTAGAAAAATCAAAACAAAAAGAGACAGACAAAATATGACTGAAACAATCAGATTCCAAGATTCTCAAAATTCACAAGATGAAATAGATGTTGAAGGAGAAATTATTAAAACTATTTATTATAGTGTAAAACCTTTGACTGCTGAAGATGCAAAACTTATTCTTGAAGGAGATAGTAAAAATAAGTTTTTGCCATTTATAGATGTTGATACTAACAAAGTTAATGTTATATACAAATTAAAAGACGGTAAGAACTTTGGTCTTCTTGAGCCTGAAGCTTAGCTTTCTATGTATGTATAGTTATGAATTATATTGTACTAAAAATATAACCACCAAGCTTATTTGATTAAAATTTAAGCTTGGTGGATTATTTTACGCATTTTTCATATTGAATATAATTTCCTTATATGATATAATTTTTTTCGGAAAGGAGCTTCGTATAAAGGCATTTATGCGAGAGAAAATTATATGAAATATG
>CANQJG010000009.1 GCA_947624185.1 uncultured Clostridia bacterium
CCCGAACACGGAAGTCAAGCTCCAAAGTGCCGACGATACTTGTGGGTTACCCTGCTTGGAAAATAGGTTGTTGCCAGTCTTTTTTTTGTTAAAGAGTTTAAAGTGATAATAAGTTCATAATATAATTATTCAAGTTACAATTTTGGTTGACAAGAGAAAAAATTATATATATAATGAGAGAAAAATAAACAATTTAATAATTTTGCATGTTAAAGGAGAAAAATAAAAATGAAAAAAAATAAAATTATATATATATTGTTAGGCATTGTTATAGCAATATTAACAAGTATATTTGTTTATAAATATGTAAAAAATGAACATCCTATATACATATATGATTATGGGACTTATCATCAAATGTATAAAGATTATGCTCAAAAATTACTTACATCACGAAGGCAATTTTTAAGTGATTTAATACATTCAATAAGAAACGATGATTATAATAGTTCTTCAATATTATTGATTATTCCTTTCTATTTGCTATTTAGGGGGGGTCAAAGGTTAGGATATATACTAGGATTATGTCTAGTATATGTTGTGCCAACTATTATTCTAGTTGCCTTATTGGCAAAAAAAATGCTATTTAAAAATAAAGAGATAAAACATAAAAATATAGTTACTATATTTTTATGTTTACTTGCGTTTCTCTATACTAGATGGTGGACACCAACGTTAAGAGGTTTACCTGATATAATTGCAGTTATACCAATTATAATAGCAGCTTTGATTGTTCAAAAAAATTCATTTATACATAAAATAAAAATTTATATACCATTTTTGGTAGGATTTCTATTGTATACATGTTTCTTATTTAGACGATATTTCATTTATGCAATCATAGGTTTTTATGGAGCTTTGTTTATAGTTGAATTAATAGAATTTTTTAAATTAAAACAAGATAAAAAATCTCATTTTTGGTTCGCTGTAAGAAATTTTGCTATAGCAGGTATAACTACTTTATTTTGTGTACTAATTGTGCAAACACCATTAGTAAAACATATATTAGGGGAAAATTATTCAGAAGCATATAGTGCTTATCAAGTACCTTTTGGGGTACATATAAGAAATACATTACATGAATTTGGTTATGTATTTTTAATAATTGCGTTAATTGGTTTCATTTATGCTATTGCAAAAAAAGAACATAGAAAAAATGGATTATTTTGTTTATTAAATATAATAATATGTTATGGTACATTTATGACTGTACAATATATGTCAATTCACCATTATCTAACAATTTCACCATGGATTTTTATTCTGTTTTGTTATGGGGTATATGGAATTTATGATACGATAAAAAATAAATATGCAAAATTAGTTTGGTTAGTAATAGTAATGATATTAATGTTATTGAATTTCGCGAGTACATTTATTTTTAGAAATATGGAAATACCAGTACTTACACAAAACAACAAATATTGTAAATTATATTATGAAAATTATGACGAATTGAAAAGGTTAGTAAGTGATATAAATGATTTAGTTAGTAATGATAATCACAAAGTTTCAGTTTTAGCAAGTTCTGAAATACTGTCAGATAATGTTGTATATCTAGTAGGAACTGATAAAATAAGAAGTAATATGAAATACATAAATGCAATAGATTTAAGGGACGGTATGAATTTTAATTGCTTAACGAGTGATTATATTGTCGTAACTGATATAGCACAAACAGGAACATCTGCCGACGGTCAGAGAATCATATCAGTTCCAAATGATGCAATATATAATAGTACAACAATTGGAAAAGCATATTCAATGTTATCAGGACCATATACATTAGAAAAAGGAATAAAAGCTTATATTTACAAAAAGAATAGATCTTTTACAGAAGAAGAAGTACAAGAATATATGAATATATTAACTGGTTATTACCCACAATGGAAAGAAGAATATAATGAATTTGATAAAGCAGTTTTAATGTCTGAAATAACTCTTGGAGAGAAATTGGGTGATTATTTGAGAGTAGATAATGATACATTATATATTCTTCCAGGTGATACACCTACAATTTTTACAGCAAAAATTAGACAAAAAATACAAAGTATAGATTTAAAATTATATATGGATGGACAGTTTGAAACACAAGATGATACAGCAGGAAGTGTATATGTAACCATTAAATGCGACGACAGTGTTGTTTATGAAGGAGAAGTTAATAAAGATGCAAGTCAAGATGTGACGATAGAACTATCTAATTGCAATGATTTAACTTTCATAGTTGACAAAAATGAATATTTGAACTGTGATTGGTTATATATTGATTACAACAATATTGTATTTAAAGAATAAATACTACAGAAAGGAAGTTTATATATGGTACCAAATAAATTAAAAGCAGGTGATGAAGTTAGAGTAATCGCACCTTCAAGAAGTATGACAATCTTAGGAGATGACTGCAAAAAAATAGCTACTGAAAGATTAGAAAAATTAGGATTAAAGGTTACATTTGGAAAATATATTTATGAAGCGGATGAAGACTATGCTACAGCAACTGTAGAACATAGAGCACAAGATTTAAATGATGCATTTGCAGATAAAAATGTTAAAGCTATTTTAACGGCAATTGGTGGATTTAATTCAAATCAAATATTAGATTATATTGATTATGATACGATAAAAGAAAATCCAAAAATATTCTGCGGATTTTCTGACATTACAGCATTATCAGATTCCATTTATGCAAAAACAGGATTAGTAACTTATTCAGGACCTCATTACTCAAGCTTTGGCATGTTAAAAGGATTTGAATATGAACTTGATTATTTCAAAAAGATGTTTTTTAAAGAAACAGAAATAGAAATTGTATCATCAAAAGAGTGGAGTGATGATGCGTGGTTTATTGACCAAGAAAATAGAACATTTATTAAAAATGAAGGGATGTTTGTAATCAATGAAGGCAATGCAGAAGGAGAAATTGTTGGTGGAAATTTATGTACACTAAATCTATTACAAGGCACTCCATATATGCCAAATATAGAAAATAAAATATTATTTATAGAAGATGACGGCGGAGCAGGAAGTTCATTTTTAGTAAATTTTGATAGAGATTTGCAGTCTTTAATGCATATGCCTGAATTTAAAAAAGTTAAAGGATTAGTTTTAGGTAGAGCACAAAAAAATTGTGATATGACAAAGGAAAAATGGACTAAAATGATAAAAAATAAAACAGAATTGAATAATATACCAGTTATTGCAGGAGTTGATTTTGGACATACCACACCTATTATAACATTTCCAATCGGTGGATATGCAAAATTGTCTGCAGAAGTAGATAATATAAAATTGTATATACATGATTAAGAAAACGATTCAGCTTATTAAGAAAAGGAATACAAAAAGAAAGGTTAAAAGTGACATAGGTAAATATAATAAATGAAGAAAATCTATATAGTGCTAACATTTACAGGAACCTATTTATCTAAGATTATAAAATGGTGGACAAAAAATGAATTCTCACATGTATCAATTTCACTAGACAGACAATTGCAAGAAATGTATAGCTTTGGAAGAAAAAATGCATATGATATTTTCAGGGCAGGTTTGGTACATGAATATATTGATAAAGGTACATTTAAAAGATTTAAAAATACAAAATGCAAAATATATTCCTTAGAAGTAACAAATAAGCAATATGAAATAATAAAAAAAGAAGTTTTAGAAATGTATGACAATAAAGAAAAATATAAATTTAATTTACTTGGATTATTATGTGTTAGTATAAATAAAAAGGTTAATAGAAAAAATTACTATTACTGTGCAGAATTTGTCAAACATATTTTTGATACCGCAGATGTAGAGAATAATCTTCCATATATAGTAAAACCTGAAGATTTTAAACTAATAAAAGGATTAGAAGAAATATATCAAGGATATTTAAGAGATTATGAATACTAATGGTAGATTTCTATAATGATAAAAGTTATAAAGTTATAACGTTATAATTTGTTAAAATATTGAATGATAAAGGATATTGAATTATAAGGTGAAAGATAAAATACAAAATAAAGAAGGGAACATAACATGATAAAGAAAAGTACGATACTAAAAGTTTTACTAACAATTTTAGCAATAGTGATAGTAATAGCAGCAATAGTATATATTTATCCTGTTGTAAAGAATTTAGCCACACAAGAAGGACAATTGGAATTTAAAGAAAAAGTTGCAAGTTTAGGATTTTTAGGAATTGCAGCACTATTTGCATTGCAGTTAGCACAGATATTTTTAATAATAATACCAGGAGAACCAATTGAAGTTTTAGCGGGTGTTTGCTATGGCGGAATTGGTGGTTTTTTATTTATAGAAATTTCTGCAATGATAATAACTACAATGGTTATTGTATTAGTAAGAAAGTTAGGAAAAAATTTCATTTATAATTTTTATAATAAAGAGAAAATTGAAAAGATAGAAAATAATAAGATATTGAAAAATCCGCAGAACATAGAACTAATTATGTTAATCTTATTTTTAATTCCGGGAACACCTAAAGATTTATTAGTATATATAGCGGCACTTTTGCCAATAAAACCAACTAGATTTATAATAATTTCAACGATTGCAAGGATTCCTTCAGTAATATCTTCAACATTTGTCGGAGCACATCTCCTTGCAGGTAATTGGCAAGTAAGTTTAATAATTTATATAATAACATTTACGATTATAGGAATTTTACTTTTTATTGCCAATAGATATGATAAAAATCATATTACAAAGAATCTAATTGAGAGTATGAAATCGCGGTAAATAGGGATATATATAAATTTTATAAAAAAATTTGAAAAAAATGTCGAAATTTTTTCAAATTTTCCTTGATTTGGTATTTTATTTATGTTATAATATTTTTGGACAATTAAAAAGGAGGTTGTTATATTTATGAAAGCTACTGGAGTTTTAAGAAAAATCGATGGATTAGGAAGAATAGTTATTCCTATGGAAATTAGAAATAAATTAGGAATATCTGAAAATGATCCATTGGAAATACATTGCGAAGGCACTACAATTACTGTAAAGAAATATGAGCCAGACTGCACATTTTGCGGAAGTTCAAAAAATGTTGTAGAATACAAAGGCAAAATAGTTTGCGAAAAATGCCTAAATGAATTAAAAAAGATGTAATGTATGAAGTTATGTAGTGAAAAAGCCTATGAGTTTTAAAATTCATTAGGCTTTTTTATTATGTATATATATTTATTTTTTATAAATGCTAAATTAAATTGTAACATAAATGTAATAAAAAAGTAGTTGAAAAGCTAAATAAACTAAAGTATAATATACTTGTGTAAAATTAAAATATTTTACAAATGAAAAAAGGAAAAAAGCCAATCAAAATAAGGCTTTAGAAAGGAAATATTATAAAATGAAGTGGTCAGATATATGGGAAAAAATAAAAAGTCGCTTTGCGAACAAAAATAGGTATGCATTAGAACCTGACATTGGTGATTATATTGAACAGGAACATATGTATATTATACCTATTGGTAATGGTGAATATGTTCTTCTAAAAAATCTTCACGTTATGGCTGAAAGTAAAGATTTAGGGTTGTTTATTGGAAAGATGAATATAGTTAATAATCGAGATGCAGAATTTATAGAAGACGAAGCTAAAACTGTTTCATTTGAAGCAATGGGTGGAGATTGCGATGATATACAAAAATTAATTTGTAAATGGTATGAAAGGAAAGATCAAACCCAATTTAATAAAGATGAATATACATATCTTGGGGCTTTCAAGAACAAGAAAGGATTAATTTTTGATAATGTTGTATATACACCTGATGAATGTGACTTTAAGGATAAGTTAAAAGAATGTAATGATTCATTGCAAGCAACACAAAGAGTAGCAGAAAAAGAAAAAGAAAAAATGAGAAGAGAATTAGAAGAAAAGCAACAGCAACAGACTAATTATGGGTATAAAAGAGAAGGAAACATTATCACTTTGTCTAAGCCATCATTCTTTAAGCAGGTACAGAATAGTGAAGAAGATTATGATTTTAATGATAATGCTGAAGTTGCATCTGAGAGTATATTGAAAATGAGAGACCTTAAACCGATAGAGAAAGAAAACGATACAACTCTTTATAAATGTACTTTAAGGGCAGAAGCAAGTAATGTAAAGTATAATGTTATATTTGCTTTCTCAGGTGATTTGGCAAATTGTATAGATAATGCTAATGAAAATCTAAGTATGGATAATATAGATTATAAAAAAATTCAGAATTTAAAGGAAATATTATCAGAAACATTTGAAGAAATGAAAGAATCGAAAAATTTTGATAGTGGTGACTATTCAATATTAAATGTATTTGCAGGCGGAATTAATAATAAACCAAATGAAACTGGATCTTATATTATAAATATATTATCAAATGAATTGGATAAAAAGCTTTTTCAAAAGTATCTTGTTGCAACTCGTGGCGATATATTCAGACTTGATAAATTACAAAGTCTTTATGAGCAAAGGAGACAGCAGTTACAAGATGAACTAAGAGAGCAAAGAACAGAACCGATTGAGAAAACAGCAGAAGAACCAAATTTGGAAGAAAATTTTTATTATGAAGGCGAAGATAATTATGTTAATGAGAAACTAGATGAAAATAAAGGTTCAGAAAAACCAACTGAAGAATCAACACTTGGACAAGATAAATTTTATTATGAAGGCGAAGATAATTATGTTAGTGAAAAACTAGATGAAAATAAAAGTTCAGAAAAACCAACTGAAACAACACAAGGAAAAGAAGGCGAAAATAATGATACAGAACGCCTTACTCCGGAAGAATTTTTTGATGAAAATATAGAAAACAGTAAAGATGATGACGAGGATTTAGATAGATAAAAATAATAAGAAAAATTTAAAAGCTAAGTTATAAAATAAATGCAAAGGTATGAAGTAATAAGATAAATGCAGACACAAAATGTTTGCATTTATTTTTTTGTTATAGAAAGGCAAGCCATACTGTGAAATGAATTTAAGAGCCCATGTGCGATATAACATATAGTTGACATAACTATACATTTAAATAATTTAATTAAATAAAATTTTATACATATTAATGAATAAAAAAGTAAAAATGTAAAAAAATAGTTACATGAGATACAAATTAAGAGAAAAAATAATATTTATAATAATTATAACGTTAATATCAAAAATGTTGCTATTTTTTAATCCGGTAATTGTATTAGCTGATTCTAAAAGATATGTATATAATTCTAGCAATATGAACTATCCAGGATATAGAGAAAGAATCGATATATTAAAATCAGCACATCCAAACTGGAATTTTATAATTATGGAGACAGGACTTAATTGGAGTGATGTAATAGCAAATGAATACACAGGTCATTTTGACACTCCAAAGAATTTAATTCAAGGAAAATCAGGAGGTTGGATTTGCTCTATATGTGGTTCAAGATTTTATGATACAGGAGAGTGGATGTGTGCTTCAGAAATGGCAATAAAATATTATATGGATCCAAGAAATTGGTTAGTTGATAGCCCATATTTATTTCAATTTTTGCAAACAGATTATATGGAAACATTAAATGAAGATATTTATGGAGCATTAAATGGAACTTTTTTATATTCAATGGATAATGCTAGCATTATAAATAGAACATGTAGAAATAATAATGCTAGCCCGTATTTCATAATAGCTAGAATAATACAAGAGCAAGGGACAGCAGGTGGAAGGACATACAAAATGCAAGATTCTGACGGAACAATATATTATAATTTATTTAATATAGGTGCTACAGGAAATACTGCAGATGAAGTATATGCAAATGCACTAGCTAGAGCAAAAGAAAGTGGTTGGACAAGCATTGAAAGTTGTCTAAATGGTGGAATTTCATTTTTGCTTTCTTCATATATTTCATATAAGCAAAACACTTTATATTTAAACAAATTTGATGTTGAATCATACATGGGATTATATTCTCATCAATACATGCAAAACATAGAAGCACCGAAAAATGAAGCTATATCGATGTACAATAAAATGAAAAATGCTAATTTATTAAATAAAAACTTAACGTTTGTGATACCAGTATATGAAAACATGCCAGCTTCAGCTAGCTCTTCGCCTGACACATCAGGAGAAGTATTTCCAAAAAACATCAGAGTAAAAGAAGGTCATTATGGAATTATGGTAAGAGCTGGCAGAAGCACATCAAGCAACATTTTAGGCAGAATTGCAGATAGTAGTGTAGTAATATTGTCAGTTGAAAGGTATGCAGACGGCTGGCACAAAATTGTATTAGAAAATGGAACAGTTGGTTATTTGAAATTTAATACTGATTATTTAGAAGAAATTGCAGATGTAACTAATTGTTATGAGAAAAAGCAAATTAATATTAATGGAACGATTGTAAGGGCTGGTCCTGGATTAGAACATGCTGAAATAACTACTTTGAAAGAAGGAGATGAAGTAATAAGAATTGATAATACTGGAAGATATAACTTTGGCGGAAGAATATGGGACAGAGTTATAATTTCAGACGGAAGACAAGGATTTGTTGTACGAGATGCATTAGTGGAAATACGAGAAGATAATAATACCCAAGGAAATGATAATACAGAAAATAATCAAGCAAATGATATAGATGAAGGCAATTCAGATAATAACACAGATGTAAACAATAGCACCCAAGGAAATGAACAAACTAATAATACGGAAAATAATCAAGCAAATGATATAGATGAAGGTAATTCAGATAATAAGATAGATGTAAACAATAGCACCCAAGGAAATGAACAAACTAATAATACGGAAAACAATCAAACAAATGATATAAATGAAGGTAATTCGGACAATAGCACAAATGAAAGAAATCAAGTAAATGATGATAATCAAACTAATAATACAGAAAGCAATAACGCAGAAGGAAATAATGAAACATCTAAAAATGAACTAATAGAAGATGATACTCAAAATGAAAGAAAATATTTAATTATTGGACCAAAAACACAATCCGCAGATTTAGAAGGAATTGTTACTAAAAATGGAGTACAAACACAAGAAGCAGGAACAGGTTACACAATAGAGATAAATGGCAAAAAATTCATAATAGTAAAAAGAGGAGATGCAAATGGAGACGGTTATGTCAAGGCAAATGACTATTTAATAATTAAAGATTATATCATTGGAAACAATACGAATTTAAAAGATGAATATTTACAAGCTTCTGATGTAACAAATGATAAAGCGGTTAAAGCAAATGATTATTTAAAAATCAAAGATCATATTATGTATGGAGTGGAAATATAGATGAATAGATTGTATAAAATTTTGATAACTTGCTTAATGCTAATAATTGTTACAAATGTAATAATGCTGACAGAAAATAAAGCAGCAACATATAGTTTTAGTTTTACAGGACCAACACAAGCCAATAATGGAGATACTTTAACTTTTACAATTACTGCAAATGGTCTTACTGGCAATGTAAAACTAAGTGGAAGTAATGTTTCATTAAGTACAAGTCAAACGTGGGTTGAAAAGAATAGTGTAACTATTACTGCAAAGGTTACAGGATTTCCTGCATCAGTAACAGCTACACCAGTAGAATTGACAGATAATGAATATAATATCGTGTCATTATCTCCAAGGACAATTCAAATTAGTCAAAAACAAGCACCAGCACCTCCACCAAGTCAAAATAATAGTGGAAATAATCAAGGACAAGGTAATAGCGGTGGTCAAACAAATTCAGGACAAAATGGAAGTAGTGGGCAAACAAGCAGTCAAGGTCAAAGCAATGGTGGTGGACAGAAAAGTAGCCAAGGTCAAAGCAATAGTGGAGGACAGACAAGTAGTCAAGGGTGGCAAAGTAATAGTGGAAGTCAAACAAGTAGTCAAAGACAAAGTAATAATAGAAGTGGCACACAACAAGGAAGCGGAGAGTTAGCAATAAATAATGGAACAAAATCAAGTAATAATTATTTGAAAAATTTGCAAGTAAATATTGGAACATTATCTCCTGATTTTTATAGAGAAACCTATGAGTATACTGTTGATAATATAATTGAAGAACAAATTGAGATTACAGCAGAAGCGGAAGATGAAAAAGCAATTATAAATGGAACAGGTTCAATTGCATTAAATGGTGGTGAAAATAGAATTAATATAGAAGTAATTGCAGAAAATGAACAGGCTAGAACTTATACAATAATAGTAAATAAAATTGAAAATGTTGTTCAATCAGATGTAAGGCTGTCTGCATTACAAATTCAAACAATAAATGAAAACAACATGTTTGAAGATTTAGACATTGGATTTGACAAAGAAAAATTAGAATATGAAACAACAGTAGAAGATGATGTAACTGATTTAAGTGTATTGGCAACAGTAGAAAGGGAAGGAATAATTGTTGAAATTGACGGAGAAAAAAATTTAAAAGAAGGGGAAAATATTGTTACTATAACCTTAACAAAGCAGGAAACAAGCGATAATATAGCAAAAGAAAAAACAACATATATCATAAAGGTTAATCGAAAAGCTAAGCCAGTAGTTGAAGTAGCGCAAAACAAATTAAATACAAATCAATTATTAGCAATATTTATAGTAGTAGCAGTAGCTGTTGGATTAATAGCAATAGCGATTACTACTCATATAAGAAAAAACAAAGCAAGTAAAATAACAAAAAATTAATAAAAATGTAATATAAGGCTCATTTTATTGGAAAAGAACCATAAAATGGGCTTTTTTCGATATTTTTTATAGAATTTATGCGCTTTTCAAACTTGACTTAAGATTTTCATAATGATACAATACAATATAGGAAAAAATATGACAAAAACGGAGGATAAAATGTTGAGAAAAGTTAGAAAAAATCATATAAAAATAACATCTGTAATTATACTATTAATTATGATATTGAACTTTTTTGAAATATTTACAAACATAAGTAATGCAGACTCTTACAGGTATACATATAATGGAGATAACCTAAATACTAATGCATATCCAGGATATAAAGAAAGGATAGACCAAATTAAATCGGTTCATCCAAACTGGAACATAGTGATAATGGAGACTAACTTAGACTGGAATCAAGTAGTTGTAGCTGAAAGTTCATTTTCATCATCAGAAAGTCCATACTCTTTAATTCAAGGAAAAGGAGGTTCATGGATTTGTAGTTCATGTGGTTCAAAAACATATGATTCAGGATCTTGGTATCACGCATCAGAAAGTGCAATAAAATATTATTTAGACCCAAGAAACTGGATGGATCCAAACAGCTCAACAATTTTACAATTCCTACAAATAGGACGAGTTGATACATCAACTCAAGATATATATAATGCTATAAGTGGAACATTTTTAAATAATGATAATTTGGGTTGGAGCAATGCGGAAGCAATCAATAATGCCTGCAGAAATAATAATGCTAATCCATACTACATAATTGCAAGAATAATACAAGAACAAGGCGTAAATGGTGGAGCTACATATAAAATGGCAGCAGACGGAAAATATTATTACAATATCTTTAATATTGGAGCATCAGGAGACGGAACAGACGCAATTGTTGCAAATGCATTAGCTAAAGCTAAATCAAAAGGTTGGGATAGCTTAGAAAGATGTATTGAAGGCGGAATACAAACATTATTTTCAGATTACATAAATCAAAAACAAGATACAATATATCTTAATAAATTTGATGTTGAAACCTATGGCGGACTTTATCATCAATATATGCAAAATATAGAAGCACCTAAATCAGAAGCAAATCTAATGTATTCTAAAATAAAAAATTCAGGAATATTAAATCAACCAATGACTTTAGTCATACCAGTATTTTTGAATATGCCTTATAATCCTTGCTCTTCACCTGATACAACTGGAGAATTAAGTCCAAAAAATATCAGAGTAAAAGAAGGACATTCAGATATAAATGTTAGAGAATCAAGAAGCACATCAAGTAGGATAGTTACTACTTTAAAAAATAGTGAGGTAATTGTACTTTCTGTTGAAAGATATGGGGATGGATGGCATAAGATTATACTAACAGACGGAACGATTGGATATGTATTTTTTGATACAAAATATTTAGAAGAAATTGATGACATAACTAATTGTTATGAAAGCATGATAGTAATGGGCGATGGAGTAAACTTAAGAACAGGTCCAAGCTCAAGTCTTCCAGTTATTTCATCTTTGACTTATGGTCAGCAGTTGACCAGAATAGATAATACAGGTCGATACAATATAGACGGTAATATATGGGATAGAGTTGTATTGTCAGACGGTAGACAAGGATTTGCATCAAGAACGTATTTACAATATGCAAATGATGTAAATAATTTATACACGATAAAGGCAGACGGTGGACTATTCTTGCGTAGAGCACCTGCTGGAGAAGCTATTCGTTTACTACCTGACGGAACAAGCGTTGTTAGAACAGAGATAGGTACAAATGAAATAAACGGATATTTTTGGGATAAAGTAACAACACCAGACGGAGCTGTAGGATATGTTGCTAGAAGCTATTTAAGAGATAAATATGGAAACGTACCAAGTGGAAATGTGGATGACCCAAATAATTCACAAAGTAATCCAACTACCCAAATAAAAACCAGAAAAGATGATGAAAGTAAAATAATATATGCAGAACCAAATGTAAATGAAAATACTTTAAAAAATGATTTTGGAAATGAGATATCAATTACAAAATCTGACGGAAGTAATATTGAAAAAGGAATAATTGGAACTGGATACAAAGTAAAAATCAATGGACAAGAATACAGCATAATAAAGTTAGGTGATATAAATTGTGATGGAGCAATTAATTCAGGAGATACTTATTTAATCAAGAGAATCATACTAAGATATCTTTCTGCAGATACAAATGAATTAAAGCTATCAGCAGATGTAAATGGAGACGGTACAATTAATACAGGCGATTCATACTTGTTAAAAAGAGATGTTTTGAATTTAGCAGAAATAGTTTTATATTAAAGCTGTTAAATCATACTATAAAATGATCAGAATAAAATATTAAAACAAAAGGAAAGGAATTATCAGTTAATGTTGAAGTTAAGAAATAACATTAGTAAGTTGACAAAAATTGCTATGATAATAACAATTATAATGTCTACAATATTTATAACCAAGCCGGAGGTACAAGCAGCCAATGCTTATATAAGCTGTCCTGACTCCGCAGAGGTGGGAAAAGCTTTTACGATAACAGTATTAGGAAGTGCAGCACAATGGGAATTAAGTATAGTAGTTAATGGAAGTATAGTTGAAAGTAAAAATCAATTAGAAAATGGTGAAGGAAATCAGGCAATAAATTTTTCGGCTTCATATACACCTCAAGTTGCAGGAACCCTAACTATCGCACTTAAGGGAAGTATAACTCAAGAATATACTGGAGAAACTACCACATCATTTGCTACAAAAACAATAACTGTTAAGCCAAGCACACAACAACCAACAACAGGAAATACAGGAGAAACTAATGGTAGCGAGACTCCAGGTACAAATAAACCACAGCTTCCCGTTGACGGAGGAAGTAATAATGGAAGTAACACTAGCACATCAAAATCAAGTAATAATTATTTGAGTTCATTAAGTATAGATAAAGGTACTCTAACACCAAAATTTAGTAGAGAAAAACAAGAGTATACACTAGAGTTTCCTGAAGATTTTGATTATTCATCTTTAGATACACTTAATGTATCGGCAAAAACAGAAGATACTAGAGCAAAAGTAACTGGAACAGGTGCTATAAATGTTGTCACAGGAGAAAATATAATTGAAGTTAAAGTTACAGCAGAAAATTCATCAGTTAGAACTTATAGAATTTCATTTGTAAAGCCTGAAGAGATAGAACAATCTGATTTAAGATTGAGTAGTTTAATTATAAAAGCTATAGACGGAGACGGAAAAAGTGAAGAAGTAGAGCTTGATCCAGAATTTAACACAGAAATATTTAATTATGAATTAAATGTAGCACCTGAGATTGAAAGCTTAGAAGTAGAAGGAAAAGTTGAAAATGAAAAGATTTCTATCAAGGTAGAAGGTGCAGAAAAGTTGAATACTGGTAAAAATCTTGTTAGAATAATTCTAACTTCACCAACTGATGAAGAAGTAAAATCTATTTATCAAATTACTGTAAATAGAGATGAAATTATGCTTATTAGTAATGATAATATAGAAGTAGAAAATAAAGATAAAACAAAATTAATTATTGATATAGTAGCAATAATTATTGTAATTTTAGTTGTGATACTAATTACATTATTAATAATAAATTACAAGAAAAACAAAAAGATGCAGTTAGGAGAAGAAAAAGACAAGTTCGAAAAAAATCCTGAAGAAGAATCTGAAGAAAAAAAGCAAAAGCTATTTGATTACGACGAAGAAGATACATATTTGACAGAAGAAAATTTGAAAAAATGGAGCGATGAATTTAAAGAAACAGCCCAGCAGATTGAAAAAGAAGAAAAAGAAAAACATCAAGAATTTGACAAAATGGCTGGAGAAATGGAAAGTGAAAAATATACTGATAAAGTAGAAATAGAGCCAAATGATGAAAATGCAAATAATGTAAAAGATAAAAAGGAAACGGAAGAAGAAGAAATAGCAAGATTAGATATGGAAAAGGAAGCTAGAGAACAAAAATTAGCAGAATTAGAAAAAGAAATAAAAGACAAAAGAAAAAAATCTGTAAAGAAAGTAACTAAAGAAAAAGAAGTAGACACAGGAACAACTAAAAAGAAAAATACTAAAGATATAAAATCATAAAATCGTATAAAGGAAAAATTTATGGATATAAATAATATAACAAATAAAGAGAAAAAAATTGTTCTAGCTAAAAAATTATCAGAGAAGGTTGATAACGGCCAAACCATTGGGTTTGGCTCGGGGTCAACCTCATATTTAACAGCAATAGAAATAGGAAAAAAAGTTAAAGAGAAAAATTGGAAAATAAAAGCAATCCCAACGTCTAAAGAAATAGAAGGAGTATGTAAACAGTATGATATTGAAATAGGAAATTTATTAGAAGATAGCATTGACTGGGCCTTTGACGGAGCGGATGAAGTAGATTCCGAAAATAATATGATAAAAGGCATGGGAGCAGCAATGTTCAAGGAAAAGCTAAATATGCTAAATTCTCCTATAACATATATATTAGTAGATGATACTAAATTTGTAGACAAGCTAGGAGAAAAACATCCAGTTCCAGTTGAAGTTTTTCCAACTGCTTTAAAATATGTATCTGATGAATTAAAAAAGCTAGGAGCAACTGAAATTATTTTTAAAGGGATGACTGAAAATAATAATTCTATTTTGCATGCAAAATTGGAAGATATAGATGTGAGCTTAGAAAAGAAAATAAAACAAATATCAGGAGTAATTGAATCAGGATTATTTATGGGGTATAATGTAGAAATTATAACCTAAAAGAAAGGAATTAAAATTGAAAAACATACTATTTTCAGCATATTCGCTTGACGTTGGAGGAATAGAAACAGCACTAGTAGCATTGCTAAAAAATTTATCAAATAATTATAATATAACTTTAGTGTTAGAAAAAAAACAAGGGATTTTCTTAAAAGAAATCCCTAAAAATGTTAACATAATCACATATAAAACAAGCAAAATAAAAAATACTATTTTTAGAAAAGCACATAATTATTTAAAACAATTGTCATTTAAATTAAAATACAAAAATAAATTTGACTTTTCGGCATGTTTTGCAACATACAGCTTTCCAGCATCATTTGTTGCAAGAACAGCAAGCAAGAACTCAGCTTTATGGGTGCATAATGATTATTTGAACTTTTATAATGATGACATTTTTCAGTATAGAAAATTTTTCAATGATTTAAAAATATATGCTTATAAAAAGATTGTATTTGTATCTGAAATGGACAGAAGAGTATTTATTGCACAGTTTCCAGAGTATAGTAAAAGAGCAGTAGTTTGCAATAATTTGATTGACCATGAACAAATACTAAAAAAGTCAGAAGAAAAAGTGGATGACTTCAAAAAGAAGGATGTAATAACATTTATAAATATTGGCAGACATGATGAAAAGCAAAAAAAGCTTAGTAGAATAATTAATGCAACGAAAAAACTGAATAAAGAAGGATTTAAATTTAGAGTCATTTTTATTGGCAAAGGAAGTTCAAGTAAACAATATAGTGAAATGGCAAAAGATTTAGACAATATCGAATTTTTAGGAGCCAAGAAAAATCCATACCCATATTTAAAAAATAGTGATGCACTCTTAATGTCATCCGAATTCGAAGGCTATCCAGTTGTATTTGTAGAAGCAAAAATTTTAAATAAACCAATAATAACAACAGATGTGTCAGATGCTAAAAAAGATATTAGCGGTAAATTTGGTATTGTTGTGGAAAAGAGCGAAAAAGGTGTGTATAAGGGCATGAAGGAGTTTTTGAAAAACGGCTTCGAACCTGAGAAATTTGACGCAGAAGCATTTAATGCAGAAATTTTAGCAAAATTAAATTCTATTATTGGATAGATGTAAATTTTATTAAGCTATACTTTGTGTAAAATATTATTAAAAAAGGAAAAAAAATGATTAGTTTTGTAATCCCAGCGTATAATGCTAGTAAAACCATTAGCAGAGCGCTAAATTCAATATTAGAGCAGAAGGAAACTAACTTAGATTATGAGATAGTTTTGGTTAATGACGGTTCAAATGATGATACTGAAAATGTAGTAAATCAATGGTTACAAGAAAAACAAGAAAATGAAAAGAGCAAAGATTGCGTCGTTTTTAGAAAAATGATATTAAATAGTGAAGGGCGAGAAGTACAATTTGTGTACTTAAAAAAAGCTAATGGTGGGCTTGCAGATGCTAGAAATGTTGGTATAGATAATTCAACTGGAGATTACATAATATTTGTAGATAGTGATGATTATATTTCAAATTATTTGCTTCATGATATAGAAAAATATATAAATGAAGGCATTGAACTAATAAAATGGAATCCGATTTATGTAAATGAAAAAGGAGAACAAGTTGGGATTGAGCCATGTTATCCATTTGAAAAAAGAACGGGAATAGAAGGATTTAACGCATTATATGGAAAAGACAAATTAATATCTAGTGCTTGGAATTATGCGGTAAGTCGCAATATAGTTATGAAATTCCCAAAAAGAAAGTATCATGAAGATTTTGCAACAATGCCATTGGTTGTATTGCAGGCAAAATCAATGGTTTCACTAGGAAAGAACGAATATTATTATGTATTATCTAACGAAAGTATTATGAGAACTAGTGATGCTAAAAAGAAAAGAAAAAAATTAGAAGACATATTGTCCAATTTTGATGAACTAGTTAAAAGAGCTCAGCAATTAAAATTAGATAAATATACTTTTGAAAATTTTATGATATTTTTGACAAACTCATTATTAGTAATATTACCTGAATTAGAAGGAGAAGACAAACATTTTTTTAAAGAACAGCTAAAAAAACGACATATATCTAAAAATATAAAAATTAGAAATATAAAACAATTTATAAAAAAAGTTATGTTACAAGCTAAAGGACTTTAATCAAATATTTTTAAAATCAACTTTCATTTTGATAAAAAATGAAAGTTGATTTTAGGTTTAAACTGATTGTATGGAGAAAAGTTGTAATTTATACAAAAAAATGCGTTTAGAACTAATTTTTAATGATTTGAATTATAACTTGCTTTTTCAAATCATATAGTTTATAATAAGGATAAATTCGAAGAATATAATTATATTCTCGTTACCACTAATAAAAAGAGGTAGTATTATGAAAAAATTTTTATCAAATTACAAATCAACGATAATTCTTTTAGTTGCTCTTATCGTTGGTGCAATCGTAGGAATTATATTCCAAGAAAAAGCAACTGTATTACAACCACTAGGAGACATCTTTGTTAACTTACTACTAGTTATTATTGTACCACTTATTTTCTTAACAATAACCACTTCAATTGCAAAAATGCAAAGTCCAAAAAGATTTGGAAAAATAATAGTCACAATTGTTGTTGTGTTTGTTATCACATCATTAATTGCACTATTAATAGGTTTTGCTAGTACAACATTTACTAAACTAGTAGATACAGAAGACGGAGAAGCTATTAGAGCTTCATTAGAAGAAACATCAGAAGAAGAGACAGAAGAAGAAGATTTTACAATTGCTGAAAGAACAGTACAATTACTCACTGTAGGCGATTTTCAAGAATTATTATCAAAAAATAATATTATAGCATTATTAGTATTTTCGATAATATGTGGAATTGCTACTAAAATGGCAGGAGAAAAGGGAAAACCATTTTTAGATTTCCTAAATTCTGCAAATGAAGTAGTACAAAACTTTATAAAAGTATTAATGTATTATGCACCAATTGGATTAGGTTGCTATTTTGCAGCATTAGTTGGTAGCTTTGGAGCATCAATTGCAATAGGATATTTGAAAACATTTATATTATATACAGTAGTGGCATTTTTGTTCTACTTTATAATATATACATTATACGCATTTATTGCAGGGGGAAAGAAAGGTGTAACAGAATTTTGGAAAAATGCTCTTCCTGTAACATTTACATCATTAGCAACTTGTTCAAGTGCTGCATCAATACCAGTAAATATAGAGTGCGCTAAAAAGATTGGCGTGCCAAGTGATATAGCGGAAACAACTGTACCAATGGGAACAAGTTTTCATAAAGACGGATCAGTTATTGGTTCAGTATTTAAAATAATGTTTTTAGTTTGCTTATTTGGAACCAGTTTAAGCACACCAAGTGCAATATTCCAAGTATTAGGAGTAGCACTTTTGGCTAATTTATTAATAACAGGTGTACCAATAGGTGGAGGAACAATATCAGAAATGTTAATAATCACAATGATGGGATTCCCTGTTGCAGCACTTCCAATACTTACCGTAGTTGCAACAATCATTGATCCACCAGCAACAATGCTTAATGTTGTTGGAGACACAGCGTCATCAATGTTGGTTACAAGAATTGTTGACGGCAAGGATTGGATGAAAGATAAGAAAGATTAATTTGTAAGATTTAAACAATTAATTGTAAAGTATGAATTGAAGAAAGGCACAAAATGCAAGAATTAAAACTATTATATTTATATCCTGATATGTTGGAATTATATGGCGACTATGGTAATATTCAGGTTTTGAAATATAGAACTGCACAAAGAGATATTAAGCTTACAGTTGATGAATATGTAGTAGGAGATAATGCTCCGGATTTTAAAAGCTATGACATAGTTTTTGCAGGCGGTGGAGCAGATAATGAACAAACTATATTATCAGAAGACTTAATGAAACATAAGGAAGCTATAAGGCAAGCAGTAAAAGAAGGAACATTTTTTCTACTAATATGTGGAGCTTATCAATTATTTGGAAAGTATTATAAAGGTGTAGAAGGAAACATAATACCTCGGATTGGAAATATTTGATTATTACACAGAAGCACAATTAGATAGAAGTAAAAGATGTATAGGAAATATAGTAACTAAAGCTATTATAGATAATGAAGAAACAGAAATAATAGGTTTCGAAAACCATGGTGGGCAAACATATAATGTTAACACACCTTTTGGAAAAGTTATAACAGGAAATGGAAACAAATTCGAAGATAAGGAAGAAGGATTTTTCAAAGAAAATGTAATAGCCACATACTTGCATGGACCATTGCTTTCAAAGAATCCAAAAGTTGCAGATTATATTATAAAATATTGTTTACAAAGAAAAGTGGAAAATAGTGGTGAAATTAAACTAAAGAAATTAGACGATACATTTGAAGAAAAATGTAGAGAACAATTATTAAATAAATTAATAA
>CANQJG010000010.1 GCA_947624185.1 uncultured Clostridia bacterium
GCTTCTTCGATTGTTTCTTCTTGTGATGCTGGGCATCCAATGCAATGCATACCTGCTTCTAGTAATATATCAACCTTTTCAGGAGCTATTTCTAATAATTCTCCTATTTTTGTATTTTTATCAATTTTCATAATATTTAATTCCTTTCTTTCCTGTATTTTACAGGATCTTTTATATTGTAACTTATAAATTACAATGACTACTTAAATATTTTATCACTTTTTTTCAAAAAAGTATAGACATTTTAAAAATTTTGTTATATAATGCCAAATATTGGAAGAGGTGGTTTTTATTTTTACTTTACTTGATTTATTTTTCATTAATCTAATTATAAACTGTTTTATATGTTTTTATTCCTTATATAATTGGGTTCAAATTGTGTTTTTCCATAATTTGCAAGGTACCAAATTAAAATTAAAAATGAAAAAGGAGGATTCATAATATTTATTTATTATTATTAATTTTTGCATTTATAATATTGATTTTAGAATTTCTTTTGTATAGACCTATTCTTTTATCTGATAGTTTAAGTTTATATAGTAATTTTAAAATATTTAATTTTTTAATTGAAGATGAAGCTTTATGGAATATAACTAAAGTTGTTTTTATTGTGACATCTATATTTTCATCATTTATTTTATTAAGATTTATATACTCTTTATTTAGATTTAAAAATAAAGACAATGATAAAGCGAAAGTCCCTACTTTTGGTGTTTTAATAGGTGTTAATGAAAATAATGAGAAAGTGTATATTTCTGAAAAAGGTTTGTATCAAAATATTTTAGTGACAGGAACCATAGGCTCTGGCAAAACTTCGTCTGCCTTATATCCTTTTACTAAGCAACTCATGAATTACAATCATGATAATGATAAAAAATTAAGTTTTTTAATTTTAGATGTTAAAGGAAACTATTATTCAAAAGTTATTGATTTTGCGAAGGAATTCAATCGAATAAATGACTTAATTATTATAGAGCTTGACGGTAAGTATACCTATAATCCTCTTGATAAGCCTAATCTCAAGGCTTCTGTACTTGCAAATAGATTAAAGGAGATTTTAATGTTATTTTCTCCTAATAATTCGGAATCGTACTGGCTTGATAAATCCGAACAAATTTTGGAAGCGTGCATCAAATTTTGTAGAGTATATAACTACGGTTATGTTACTTTTGAGGAGATTCACAAGTTAGTGACAGATAAAAGTTATTATGAGGAAAAAGTCTCGTGTTGCAGGTCAATATTCTTGTCTAATACACTTTCTCAAGAAGATGTCTTTAATCTATATTCTGCTATTTCGACATTAGAGAAAGATTATTTTGCCTTAGATAGCAGAACATACAATATTTTAAAATCCGAAATAACTAGAATTACGAATTGCTTTGTTTCTAGTTTGGACATAAAAAATACATTTTGTCCTTCTAAACAAAATGAGAGTTTTAATGGATTTGAGGATGTTATTAAAAATGGAAAAATCGTGGTTTTAAATATGAACATTGCCATATATAAGAATTTGTCCAAAATTATTGCTGCTTATTTAAAACTAGATTATCAAACCGATATTTTGAAACAATTATCAAATGGAAACAAAAACATAAAATCGTCTGTTTTTATTTCAGACGAATATCAAGAGTATGTCACCTCTTCTGATGCTTCTTTTTTCTCTCAGAGCAGAGAATCAAAATGCATTAATATTGTTGCGACTCAGAGTTATACATCTATTCTGAATACACTTAACAATCAATATTCTACTAAAGTAATTATTCAAAATTTAGTGAACAAATTGTGGTTCAGATGTGATGATGTATTCACAATTGAGGATATTCAAAAACAAATTGGCAAACAAGAAAAAGAGCGAATTTCTAAAACAATTTCTGAAAATTCTAAGGAAAGTATTTATAATCATTTTGCGAAAAATTTTATTTCCGTTGATTCTAATCTTTCCGAAAGTGTTAATTCGTATACACAATTTGATTTTGAATATGATTACAAATTTTTTACACAGGAACTTTCTACTTTTAAATGTTTAGCATTTTTATCTGACGGAGATAAAATACTTAAACCTCAAAAATTAGATATGATTCCATATTTTAAAAATTAATATTACAAGGAGGTTAGTTTGTTGAAACTTTTTAAAAATTTTTGTTATATATTGTTTATTGTTATTATGATTATATTTTGCTTAGAAAGTTGCTCTATGGCAGCTACGCCAAAGATTGTTAATACTCTAACAAAAGCTTTTGAAAATATTGAAGATTGGTTTTTGAAACTTGCTACTCCAGCAGCAGCAGTTGCTGTGGGAGTTGGAGTTTTTATGAAAAAATTTAGTTTTGGTGATGAGGAAAAAATTAGAACTTCCAAGAAAATAATTAGAGGATCATTATTTTCTTATGGATTTTTGCTTGCATTAGATTTGATTTTACAAGCTATAAAATCATTGATTTAGAGGTGAGATATTGGATCAATCAGAAATTGTTAGTATAATAATCGAAACCATAAATACTATTTTTTCCAATCTCTTTTCATCAATAGATAATAGCATTTATACCAATCTAGATCATATTGCATTTATTGATACGGATATAATTTCCAATTCATTTTTTGAAAAGATTCTTGGTGCCAATGGCAAAAATGGCTTAATATATTTGACTGATGCGTTATTGCTTGGAATATCGGTATACTACTGTATACGTTTATTTTACTCGCATTACGCTGAATCTAATATAGAAAAACCTTTTCAGTTTTTATTTAAACTTTTATTGTTTGCAATTATAGTAAATTTTTCTTACTTTATTTTAGAGCAATTTTTAAATATTAACTATCTAATATCCGCTTCAATCCAAGAAATTGGTCAAAATGTAATTGGGAAGAAAATATCTTTTTCTGAATTAATATCAAGCTTAAATGCAAATTTGGCTGAAGAGGACTTGACTTTTAATTTATTTTCATTAGACGGATTGTTAAAAAGCTTTATTAGTGTGGGATTGATAAACTTACTTTTTACATATTCTTTACGATATGTTTTAGTTCAAGTTTTAATACTCTTCTCCCCTTTTGCCTTTTTAAGTTTGATAAATTCATCTACTTCTTGGATTTTCCGCTCATGGTTTAAATGCTTATTTTCTCTATTGATTTTGCAAGCATTTTTTCCACTAATTATAATGGTTATATTTTCAATTGATATTGCAAATAAGATATTATACATATCAGGAATTTATCTTTTGACTAGAATTAATGGCTATGTTAGAGAGATGTTTGGTGGTCTTAGTGTTGATTTTTCTAGTAATTTTAATTCTATGATTTCAATGCTAAAGAAATAAAACATTTTTGATTTAAAACTATGATATTAGGAGGTTTTGTATAATTATTTTAATTATACTTGAAATTTATGAAATATATTTTTCCAACTAATTACAATTTTAAAAATAAAATCTTAGGAGTGCTTGATTATCCAACTGCTATATTTAATATTGTTTACTTTTTGATTGTGTTTTCTATATTTAATTTTATATTTCACTCCATAAATCTAAAAATTATATTTATTGTAGTTTTTTACTTTCCAATTCTATTATTTAGTATAATTGGTTTTAATCATGAAAACATTTTATATACACTTTTTTATATTATAAAATTCTTCATGAAACCGAGAATTTATCTATACAAATAAACTTAGAATTTTACTCATAAATTGTTGTAAAAAACGACTTTTAATGATATAATTTTTTAAAATTATGATATTATATTTTGCTGAAAGGAAGGCTAAAAATGAAACTTGAACAAAATGATATGTCTTTAATATTTTCTCAAACAAATATCCCTGATGTTTTTTTCACAGAATATTTGTCTTATGCAAATGGCGATTATGTTAAAGTTTACTTATATTTATTCTTTTTATCAAAATATAATAAAGATGTGAAAATAAATGATTTATCTAAAAAGCTAGAACTTCCGCTTAAAACAATTCAAGATGCTATTAAATACTGGGAAGATAATGGATTACTAATTAGAAAGAATCAAGGATTTATAGTTACTAATTTACAAGAAATTGAGCTTAATAAAGTATACAAACCTAAAATTACAATGTCTGCTACTGATATTAAAAAGGTGGCTGAAAGCAAGAGTCGTGCTACTGCTATTGATACAATTAACAACGAATTTTTTCAAGGTGTTATGTCTCCTTCATGGTATGGAGATATTGAGCTTTGGTTTAAAAAATATGGTTTTGATGAAGAAGTCATGATAGCTTTATTTAGATATTGTTTTAATAAATCTGCTTTACACCGTTCTTATATTTCTACAGTTGCAGAAGCGTGGTATAAAAATAAGATTAAAACTTTTAGCGATTTGGATTTATATTATCAAAAGCAGGAAAAGGTTAAAACCATTTCTAATGCTATTAAGAAAAAACTTAGATTATCTCGTAATTTATCTGAGTACGAAGAAGCTTATGTAACAAAATGGAATATAACCTATGGTTATGATATGGATGTAATTGAAATTGCTTTAAAAAAGACTACTTCTAAATTTAATCCAAGCTTTGAATACCTTGATAAGATAATATCTGATTGGCACGAACATGGCTTTAAGTCTGTTGATAAAATTATGACATATATTGAGAATCAAAAAAATAAACCTGTTCAGAAAAATGAAAATACTAAAAAGACTTCAAGTTTTGCTCAAAGACCTTATACAGATTTGAATAACTTCTATAGTAATATTTAATTATTTTAGTTATAAGGAGGTGATTTTTTGAATACTGACAATTTAAAATCGCTTTTAATTAAATATGACCAAAAAAGAAATACTGCAATCTCTAATTGCAGACAAAAGAAATTTGAACTTTATGATAAGATTCCGGAATTAGAAAAAATTGATAATGATATAAATACATTGTCAATCCAATCTATAAAATCAATACTTACAACTAAAGATAATAAAAAATCAATTACTGAATTGAACAAAAAAATAACTGAAATGCGAAGGAAAAGGACACAAATTTTAAGAAATAATAATTTGACTGATAAAGATTTAGAACCTGTATTTGACTGCAAAAAGTGTAATGATACTGGATATATAAAAACTGAAAATGGTAATGTGTTATGTAATTGTATAAAACAAGAATTATACAATATCGAGTATAATAATGCTAACATTTATGACTTAAAAAATCAGACTTTTAAAAATTTCAAATTGGATTATTATTCTGATATAGCAGATGAAGAAAGATATGGAAAGGCAACTTCTCCAAAAGAGAATATAGCATCTATTAAAAATATTTGTGAAGAATTTATAGAGAACTTCGACGATCCATTGCAAAGCAACTTACTTTTCTGCGGTAGTCCTGGTTTAGGAAAAACCTTTCTTTCTTCTTGTATCGCTAATGAAATGATTTTACGTGGAAAAACTGTTTTATATCAAACTGCTCCAGTTATGCTTGACAATATTATAGATTATAAATTTGGAAAAATTGATAATAATGTTTGCAATGCAATCAATACAGTTGATTTATTAATTATTGATGACCTTGGAACAGAAACCAAAAATAGTCTAAAAATTACAGAACTCTTCAATATAATAAACACTAGACTTCTTAATCAAGATAACAAAATTACTAAAACAATTATATCTACTAATTTATCTCTTCAGGAATTATATGATGTTTATGAAGAACGTATTGTTTCAAGAATAATTGGAAATTACAACGCTTGCTATTTCTTTGGCGAAGATATTAGGATGAAAAAGAAAATTAAAGTGTAAAAAAAATGTGAAACATTTTTTATATTTTTTATAAAATTTGTTTCACATTTTTATTTTTACAATTGACTTCTATTTATATATGATGTATTAGTTTCTAATATTTTATTCTTCTCCTTCTATGTCTTCTTCTTCCTTTTCAGAAACTTTTTCAATGCTTACTACTTTTCCTCCGTCACTTGTTCTCATAAGTGTAACACCTTGTGTATTTCTTCCAAGTACGCTTATTTCTTTAGCTTTTATTCTTATTACAGTTCCTTTATCTGTTATCATTAAAATATCATCTTCTTCATCTGCTATTCTAATGCCAACTATATCTCCTGTTTTTGGAGTAACTTTATATGTAATTACACCTTTTCCGCCTCTTGTTTGTACTCTATATTCTTCAAGTTCTGTTCTCTTTCCAAAGCCATTTTCAGTAATTGCAAGCAATGTTTCTTTATTTGTTTCATTAATAGTTTCCATACCTATAACTACATCATCTTTATCAAGTCTCATACCTATTACGCCTTGTGCGGTTCTACCAACTGCACGTACATCTTTTTCGCTATATGTAATACTCATACCTTTTTGTGTTACCATTACAACATTATTGTTACCGTCAGATAATCTAACATCAATTAATTCATCATCTTCTTTAATATTTATTGATATTAATCCTGTCTTCTTTCCTGAATCATATTCTTTAAGTGGAGTTTTCTTAATTAAGCCTTGTTTTGTTGCCATTAATAAGAATTGATTATCATTAAATTCTTTGATAGGAATAACTGCTGTTATTTTTTCTCCACCACTTAATGATAATAAGTTGACAATTGCAGTTCCTCTTGTTGTCCTGCCTGCTTCAGGTACTTCATATCCTTTTAATTTATATAATTTTCCAGTATTACTAAAGAATAGTATAATATCATGAGTAGAAGCTGTAAATATTTGTTTTACAAAATCTTCTTCTCTTGTTGTTATTCCTGTAATTCCTTTTCCTCCACGTCTTTGACTCTTATATGTATCAAGTGGCATCCTCTTAATATATCCGAAGTGTGTTAAGGCGATAACTGATTGTTCTTCTTGTATCAAGTCTTCTTCAACAAATTCATCTTCTGAAGCTACAATCTTAGTTTTTCTGTCATCACCATATTTTTCCTTCATTTCTAATGCTTCTTCTTTAACTATATCATCAACTAAGTTATCATTTTCAAGAATTTCTCTTAAATGAGCAATTAATTTCATTAATTCATTGTATTCTTCTTCTATTTTTTCTCTTTGCAATCCTGATAAAGTTTTTAATCTCATATCCAAAATTGCTTGAGCTTGAATATCGTCTAGTCCAAATTTCTCCATTAATTGTTCTTTTGGATCATCATAAGAATTTCTAATTATTCTAATAACTTCGTCAATATTGTCTATTGCTATTCTTAATCCTTCTAAGATGTGAGCTCTTGCTAATGCCTTGTCCAAATCAAATTTAGTTCTACGTACAATTACTACTTTTCTATGTTCAATATAATTATCTAAACACTCTCTTAATGTTAAAATTTTTGGAACTCCATTAACTAATGCTAACATTATAATTCCAAATGAATCCTGCATTTGAGTGTATTTATATAATTTATTTAAAATTATTTTTGCATTTACATCTCTTTTTAGCTCGATAACAACTCTAACTTTTTCTTCTCTATCAGATTCATCTCTAACTTCTGATATACCTTCTATCTTTTTGTCCCTTGCTAATTGATTAATGTCTACTATCAATTTTGCTTTATTTACTTGATATGGCAAAGAAGATACAACTATTTTTTGTCTATTCCCTGACATTTCTTCTATTTCAGCTTCTGCTCTTAAAGTAATTTTTCCTTTACCTGTAAGATAAGCTTGTTTTATTCCTTCTCTTCCAAGTATAGTTGCTCCAGTTGGGAAATCAGGTCCTTTAATTATTTTTAAAAGTTCTTCATCAGGTATTTCTTCTGATTTTTCTTTATACTCAACCATTTTTATGATTGCATCAAGCACTTCTGATAAATTGTGTGGTGGTATATTTGTAGCCATACCTACAGCAATTCCTGAAGAACCATTTACTAATAAAGCTGGCAATTTTGCTGGTAGCACTGTTGGTTCTTGTCTGATACCGTCAAAGTTAGGCATGAAATCAACTGTATTTTTTTCAATATCAGTTAGCATTGTCTCAGCTATCTTTGCCATTCTAGCTTCTGTATAACGATATGCAGCTGCACCATCTCCGTCAATAGACCCAAAGTTTCCATGTCCATCAATTAAAGGATATCTAAGTGAGAAATCTTGGGCTAATCTTACCATTGCATCATAAACTGATGAGTCACCATGTGGGTGATATCTACCTAAAACATCTCCGACGGTAGTTGCTGATTTCCTATATGGTTTTTCATGAGTCAAACCGTCTTCATACATAGTATATAAAATTCTTCTGTGAACTGGTTTTAAACCGTCTCTAACATCAGGAAGTGCACGTTGCACAATAACACTCATAGCATAGTCAATATATGCTGTTTTCATTTCTTCATTAATATCTCTATTGAGTATTCTTCCTTCTTGTTTTTCTGTTCCTTCATTTTCGTCCATTTGTATACCTCTTTCTTAGCTTTTTATACTCCTTCATTATACTAAAACTAAAATAAAAAAGCAAGAAAAAAAAGTTATTTTTTCTGTGTTTTATTACTATTTAAACTTATACAATTATTAAACATAAAAATAGCTATTAAAACTATATAATTATTTTATTAGACATAAAAATAGTTGTTTTTGAAATTGCCGCGCAGCGCCCAACCGAAGCGCCAGCGTAGGGCGAATGAAGCAAATTGCATACAAGCGCCGAATGGCATTATGTAAGCTTTATAAAGTAAATTAATTGCAAAGCCATGAAGGCATAATGGAATTTGCGACAGCAAGGCTTGAAAAAGCAACTATTTTTATGTTAATTAATAATATAATAATTAAGCTATTAACGAATTTGCAAGTTCAATTTCTTCTGATGACAAATTAAAATCTCCTCCCTTATTTTTTATTAATGTATGTAAATTTTCAATTTGTCTTGCTTCTCTAATTGTATTTTCTATTGGTAATACTTCTTTCATTTTAGTTTTAATTTTTGCATATTCTCTTTCCATGCCTGCAAAGTCTTGTTCTTTATAATATTCCTTCCAATTTGAAGAATATTTTCCAATAAACTCTAATGATTTAATTTGATTATCAAAATTATTCTCTATATTATCATTAATTGCATCTAATATTACATTTTTTCCATTTTTAACAACTGATGCTACTGAGTTAGATATCTTGCCTGATTTGGATATTTTATTAATACCTTGATCTAATAAATCTGAAATGGTATCAATCAGTCCTCCTGATTTTATTACTGTTCTAGCTTGCTCTACATTTTCGAAATTACCTGTTATCATCCCAATTGCACTTTTTCCTAAATCAATTGCAGAAGATATTGCCTTTTTTATTCCAGCACCAAAACCATTTTGAAGTATTTCATCTTTAATATCTATTACTTGGTCTTCTATTAAATCAGGTAATAATGCTCTTATTCCAGTATCTAAGCCTACATTGATTACCTTGCCCAATGTTGATTCCAAAAAGCTATTTTGTTCTTTTGAATTTACTAATTCATTTGAAACATTATTTTCTAATGCTAATTCCATTTTATTATTAATAAGTTGTATTTAGATTGCAAAATTCAACTTACTTTCCTCCTTGTATGATATTTAGATTTTTAAATACGGATTTATCTATAAACCTATTTTTTATACTACTTTTCTTTTTTTATGTACTTTAAATTTAACAATTTTTTTGCCAATATCTTTGGTCTCTTTTTCAATTTGATCTTTGTTAATTTTGTTTTTATTAATTGCTAAATCATAATAGTCACTTAATTTTATTTTGCCAATAATGTCATAATCATCAAATAGTTCTTTTAAAATTTCGTCATCTATTGAATTTTTGGTAAACTTATTAAATATAATTTTTATTTTTTCTTTTTCTGTATTACACTCGTTGATAAATAGCTCAAGTAATTTTTGTGATTTTCTTATCTCAAGCATATTTGCTCCGGAAATAAATATATTTTCATCTGCAATTTTTACTATTTCCTTAGTATATTCCCAAAAAGCACTTGTTGATGTATCTACTATTATATAATCATACTGAGTTTTCATGTTATTTATTATATTTCTTATCCTTTTACTACTAACCTGTAGTTTAGTGTTAAAAAACAAATTCATGCTTAATAAATAGTCTATATTTTTTTCAATTTTTACTATGAAATCACTTACATCAATATTTTCACTATATGACAAATTATTATTTTTAATTTGTTCGGCTTTTTTTCTTATGCCTAATAAATTAATCATACTATCATTTAGAATATCTAAATCCATGATTAAAATCTTTTTATTTTTTATGCTGTGTGCAAGAATTAGAGAAAATATGGTTTTTCCAATTCCATTTGAACCCAATATATCTACTACTTTTCCATCTTTTGTTTGAAAATCAAAAAAATTGTTTATTGGAATCGTTTTCATATTAAATACACTATTTTTATTTAAAATAATATTTTTTATTTTGGTAAAATCTGCAGTTTCAATTTTTCTATAAACTTTTAACTTATCATCATGTCGATTTGTTATTATAATAATTCTAATTTTATTATTAATATTTTTAACATTTTCGATTAATTCCTCAGTTGTTATACTTCCAGTTAATTCATCATTTAATACGATAAAATCAACATCACTATTTTCTTCTAGATATTCAATTACCCCTTCTTTATATATAATATCTCCACATAAAACTTTTATTTCTTGACAATTTAATTTTTCATTAATATCTGTATTGCCAATTGCTGTTATTATTCTTTTAATTTTTACCACCTCCGATTATTTCTTTTTCAAATTCCGCAGATTCTATTTTTGTTAAAACATGTTCTTTTCCAACAAACATAATGCACTCTCCTCTTCTTAAAGAATTCATTTCTACTTTTTCCTTTTCTGATATACTTAAATTCTTTTCTAAAATCCTTATGTTTTCTTCTTCGAGATTGAAAAATACTTTTATTTCTGAATTGTTTAGTATACTTCTTCCATAAGTTCCATTTTCCAAACTAAACAAGTCTGAAACATCTTGCGTTATTGCTACTGCACTTCCACCATATTTTCTAATTGTTTTAAAAATTTTATATATAAAGCTTGCTACTTCTTTATTTGATGTGACTCCTATCAACTGCCATATTTCATCTAAGTATATTGATTTGTGTATATTTCTATCTCTTTTAATTTTGTCCCAAAAAAGCTCAACAAATAAGAATAATCCATATTTGATATTATCTTCTCCTAATTCGTAAATATCTGCTATGATAGTCCTATTGTTTAATTTAACATTAGTTTTTTTGGCGAAAAAGCTAAGAGAACCTTCAACAAATGGTTTTAATTTGATTTTCATATTACCCTCTAATTCATTATATAAATCTACCAATGTAGGCATATCATCAGCAGTTTTAAATTTGCCATTTTTATATAAAGAATTATCATCAAATGTAATCCCCTTTGACTCATACATTTTGATTATTTTTTCTTCTAGTATTGCTCTATCTTTTTCATCAAAAGTACCAAAAATCAAATTAAAGAAACCAATTATTTTATTTATTTTTGTAGATAAATATCCTTTCTGTTCATCTTCTAGGCTTTCTTCCCTTATATCAAATATATTTATGTAATTTTCGGAGCTTGGCCCTATTTTAATTATTGTTGCTTTGAGTTCTTTTGCTAAATTATCATATTCTCTATCAGGATCAATTACATATTGCTCTAGTCCTAATAAACTATTTCTTAATATCATTAATTTTGTAAAATATGATTTTCCTGAACCACTTGTTCCAAATACACATATATTTGAATTTTTATATTTATTTTTATCATATTTATCAATAAACATTAAGGAATTATTGTATATATTAGTTCCTATAAAAATCCCATTTTCATCAAATATTGATGAAGATAAAAATGGGTATGTTGCTTGAAGTGAGTTAGTAAGTATATTTCTTTTAGTAACATCTTTAACATCATTATCATTAATCATAAAAGGCAAGCAAGTTTTTAAAGCTTGTTCTTGTCTAAAATAGGCTTTTTTTGATTGCATCCCCCTGCTAGACAACATACCTTCTATCTTGTTGATTTTGTTATCAAGCTCTTTCTTATCTCTTGAAAATGTTGTTATATATGTATATATAAATAATAATTCTTCATTATTTATTTGAAGCTCTTTCCTTATGTATTTTGCATCATTATAGGTAAAACTTGCAATTTCATAATCTTGTCTAGCTTTTCCTATCTTTTCTAGGTCTACACCAACATTTCCAATATTATAAGTCAAATCTTTTATTACTTTATATGTATCTTGCTTTTCGTAATATATTGATATATAAATATTTTCATCAGTATCTATAATATTTTGAAAAATTAAATCATTTTGTTCTCTGACATAATTTACCACTAACAAGCTAGCATAATAGATGCCGTCAATTTCAATATATTTGGGATTATTTAAACTTATATAAGAAGGACTTAAATAATCCTTTACATCAAAACTGCCTGCTAAATAATTTTCCATTAATATCACCTCTTATGTATCCTAATTTTGTATTTATTTTATGTTTTATCAAAATTAAATAATGAGTGTAATATCTCAATTATTTTTTTATCTTCTGTAATTTCAGAAACTAAATTTCCACATCTACTGAATAAATCTTTTAATTTAAAATAATTGTTTTCGAGATTTTGTATTTTAACTGCCTCATTTTCTTCTAAATGAGAACTTTTTATAATAAGATAAAATTTTTTATTTGAGGATTTTTTACTTTTTATAAAATTATTTATGTATTTAATGTATTTTTCACTTATTTCCGGATATAAATTTTTTTCTTTTATTTTATTTATATGATTACTCAAATCCTCCTTTTGACTTTGAATAAAAATTTGTAAATTAAAATTACAACTCTTAAAAACATTTTTATAAGAGTTTAGAATTGCCTCTTTCTCTAAACTTGATTTTAGAACATAGTTTATTGGACTAATACTCATTATCTTTATGTAAGAAGAATCCTTCATTTTAATAATACCTTTATCTAAAATCTTGTCAAATGGCAACCAATTTTGAACAGATTTTATTTGTTCAAGTTTATTCATTTTTCTCCTTTCTTGTTTTTTATTTTACAATATATTCCATTATTTGTCAATATATTCTGTTAAATTTTTACATATTTTTATTGACAAAATATCATACTCACTTTTATTATACTTTTCAACCAAAAATGATTATAACTATTAGTAACCTTGAAATATCGCAAAAAAGTAGCTTATTAATTCATGTCTTCCCCTAATTGGGCTCACTTCATTAATAAACTACCTATTCCTTTCAATTTAATATACTTTTAATTTAATATAATTTTAATCTAATATAGTTTTATAGTTTTTATAAATACTATAATTATCAATATATGATTTTTATATATCTAAGTTCTTAACAAACTTTGCATTTTTTTCTATGAATTCTCTTCTAGGCTCTATTTCATCTCCCATTAATACAGTAAATATTTCATCTGCTTTCATTGCATCATCCATTGTTACTCTAACAAATATCCTATTTGCTGGATCCATAGTAGTTTCCCATAATTGTTCCGGATTCATTTCTCCTAGACCTTTGTATCTTTGAATTGATACATTATCTCTTCCTATTTTAGCAAGTTGTTCATCTAATTCTTCATCTGTATAACAATATACATCTTTAATTCCTTTTTTAGAAACTTTATACAATGGTGGTTGTGCTAAAAATACATGTCCTTGTTCAATTAATGGTCTCATATATCTAAAGAAAAATGTTAATAATAATGTTCTTATATGTGCTCCGTCAACATCAGCATCAGCCATTATTACAACTTTTCCGTATCTAATCTTGTTGACATCAAAGTCTGCACCAATACCAGCACCAATTGCTTGAATAACTGGTTTCAATTTATCATTATTATATATTTTATCTGCTCTTGATTTTTCAACATTTAGCATTTTTCCCCACAAAGGTAAAATTGCTTGTGTTCTTCTATCTCTTCCCTGTTTAGCACTTCCGCCTGCTGAGTCTCCCTCAACTATATATACTTCACACTCATCTGCATTTTTACTACTGCAGTCTGCTAATTTTCCTGGTAGAGTTGTTACTTCTAATGAATTCTTTTTTCTGACTAATTCTCTTGCCTTTCTAGCCGCTTCTCTAGCTCTTGATGCACTAACACATTTTTCAAGTATTGCTTTTGCAATATTTGGATTTTCCTCCAAAAATGTTGAAAGCCCGTCAACTACAATAGCTTGCACAATTCCTGTAACATTGCTATTTCCTAATTTTGTTTTTGTTTGACCTTCGAATTGTGGATCTTTTACTTTTACAGAAACAACAGCTGTTAGTCCTTCTCTAATATCTTCTCCCTGTAAATTAGCATCTTTTTCTTTTATGATTGAGTGTGATCTTGCATATTCGTTAAATACTTTTGTCAATGCTCTTTTAAAACCTTCAAGATGTGTTCCACCTTCTACTGTATTAATATTATTTACAAAAGTATATATATTTTCATTATAAGATGTTGTGTATTGAAGTGAAACTTCTACTGGCACATCTCCATTATCTTTTTCTAAATATATTGGTTCAGGATTAACTTTTTCTTTATTTTTATTTAAGTATTCAACAAAAGAACGTAATCCTCCTTCATAGCAAAATTCAGCTTTTTTAGGAGTTTCTTCTCTTAAATCTTCTATACTTATCTTTAACCCTTTAGTTAAAAATGCTATTTCTCTAAATCTATCTTCTAATATTTCATAATCATAATTTAATGTTTCAAATATTGTATCATCAGCGAAAAATCTTACTTTTGTACCAGTTTTATCAGAATCTCCAATTTTAGTTAAAGCTTGTACTGTTTTTCCTCTTTCAAACTTCATTTGATATAGTCCGCCGTCTCTTTGAATTTGAACTTCAAGCCACTCTGATAAAGCATTTACAACTGATGCACCAACACCATGTAAACCACCTGATACTTTATATCCACTATCACCACCAAATTTTCCTCCAGCATGAAGTACAGTGTAAACTGTTTCTGCTGCAGAAATGTGTGTTTTAGGATGTATATCAATTGGTATTCCTCTACCATTATCTTCTACAGAAATTATATTTCCTGGCTCAATTTTTACTTCTATTGCAGTACAATATCCTGCTAATGCTTCATCAACACAGTTGTCCACTATCTCATAAACTAAATGATGTAATCCTCTAATTGATACACTACCTATATACATACCAGGTCTTTTTCTAACTGCTTCTAATCCCTCCAATACTTGAATTTGATTAGCACTATATTCGTGATTATATTTTTCCATTATAAATTATTTTCCTCTCTTTCTTTACTTAACCATAAGACGTAAATTTTATTTTAATCTATAATTACTTATTTCCCTACTATAATAGTTTATTTTTATTTTTTTTATTTGTCAAGTCTTTACAATTTATTTTTTATTTTAAAAATTCTCTTTGCAAAATTGCATTTACTTTTTCACTTGACCATTTTTAAAACTCAATTTTTTATATTTTGCTTTCATAATCTAATTCAACAAATATCATTTATTTTAATATAGAAAATTTTTTTAACCAATTACTCCATTAATTATATTAAATGACACACTATTTTTTATATCAATATTTTTAGTACAAGTTATTAAAACTTGTATATCATTTATATTTGACAAAAACTTTGATATTCTTTTTTCATCTAATTCAGACATAAAATCATCTAATAACAAAATTGGATATTCACCTATTTCATCATAAATAACTTTCAATTCTGACAATTTTAATGATAAAATTGCTGTTCTATTTTGACCTTGTGAACCATAAATATTCACTTCTTCCCCATTTATAAAAACTTTAAAATCATCTCTGTGTATTCCTGATGATGTATAACCTTTAATTTTATCAATTTCTATATTTTTTTCAAGCTTTTTTAAATAATTTTCTTTATCTTTGCAATCAGAAAAATATTCAATTTTAATATCTTCATTTGTAATTTCTGCATGAATATCTTTTATTTTTTCTTTTATTTTTTCAATATATTCATTTCTATATTGATATACAATATTCCCGTATTGAGCCAATTTTTCGTTCCAAATTTCTAGCATATTATTGTTATTAATTCTTTGTTTTAGATAATTATTTCTTTGCTCTAATACTTTCAAATATAGATTAAGATTTTGAATATATCTAGGTCTTAATTGACTAATAAACATATCCAAAAATTTTCTTCTAACAGAAGGTCCGTCTTTTAAAATATTAATATCATCAGGAGTAAAAATTACTAAATTAATATTTCCTAATAATTCACTCAATTTTTTTAACTTAACATCATTACAGTAAACATATTTTTTATCACTAATCTGAAATTTAATTTTCCCTTCCCTATCTTTTTTTTCAAAATCAATTTCAATATTAGAAAAATCCTGTCCTTTTTTTATCATTTCTTTATCTTTATTAGTTCTAAAAGATCTACCAAATGCACATAAAAACACTGCTTCTAAAATGTTAGTTTTTCCTTGAGCATTATCACCATAAAAAATATTTATATTTTTACTTAAATCTATTTCTTGATTTTCATAATTTCTAAAATTCTGTATTTTTAAATTTTTTAAGTACATTTTATCTCCAATATATCCACATTTTGTTTGCAAAATGTGGATAACTTAATCTTAATTTTTTAATCTTATTGGTAATACCATGTATTTGTAATCGCCTTCTTCTTCTACACTTCTTATTATACAAGGAGAAATGCTTGTTCCAAAATCAATAAATACTTCTTCATCATCAATATTTCTGAATACATCTAAGAAATATTTTGGATTAAATCCTGCTTCTAAGTTTTTACCTTCAGTATTTACAAATAATTCTTCTTTTGCATCTCCAGTTTGATTTGTACATGATATTGTAATTTTTCCAACATCTACTGATACTTTTACTGGATATTTCTTTTCTTTTTCTATGCTAGATGAAGAAATTAAACTAATTCTTTCAAAGCAATTTGCTAAAACACTTCTATTTACTCTTATTCTTGTCTCCCATTTATCAGGAATAACACTAGAATAATTTAAAAATTCTCCATCTAAAAGTCTAGTAACAATTTTACAATTTTCTAATTCAAATAAAGCTTGATTTTTTGCTATTCCTATCTTTACCACATCAAAAGAATCTAATAATATCTTATTAATTTCTGATAATGATCTTCCAGGGATTACTGCTGTAAAATCATTTGTTTTAGTTTGTAAAAATTTATTTTTCCAAGCTAATCTAAAACCGTCTACTGCTACTACATTTAATTTATTATTTTTAACTTCAAATAGACTTCCTGTAAAAATTGGTCTATTTTCTTCTGTACTTATAGCAAATATTGTTTTTCTAATCATATCTTTTAATGTGTTTTGTTCTATTTCAATAGAATTTTCAACATTTATTTCAGGTAACTCTGGGAATTCTTCAGGATTCATTGTAGCTAATTTATATAATGAACCTTCACACTCTATTACTAATAAGTTTTTATCATTTACTTCTATACTTATTTCAGTATCAGGAAGTTTTCTGATAATTTCACTAAACATTATTGCATTTACAACTGTTGCTCCTTGTTCAGTTACCTTACACTCATTAATAATGTATTCTATACCTAATTCTTGATCATAACATGTAAATTTTATATCATTATCATTAGTTTGGATAAGTATTCCTTCTAAAACTGGCATTGTTGTTCTAACAGCAACAGCTTTTGTTACGGAATTAATAGCTTTAAGCATTTTTTCTTTGTCACAAATAAATTTCATAATTTTTTTTCCTTTCTTATTAATATAATATAAATATATATAGTAGTAGTAGTAGTAGGTGCTGTGGATAATGTGGAAAACTCACTCAAACCCTTATATACCTACGGAAATGCCTGTGGATAATTGTGTGGATAACTTAAAATTTTATCCACACAATTCAAAAAGTTATCCACATTTTGAGTTATCCACATGTTATCCACACGTTATCCACAGGTACCCTGTGGATAACTAACCTAGCTATTCCGTAAGAAGAATTACCGTTTTTAATATCAAACAAAATTTTTACAAACATAAATTTTATTAATGATTGTTTTTGGTTGATATTTATATTAATTGCTGGAAAGTAGTATTTTTTTCACACTTTCCACAATTAGCTTGGTATTAGAATTGGTCTTTACTTCTTTTTCTATTTTATTGCATGCATGCATTACAGTTGTGTGATCTCTTTTCCCAAAATCAATACCTATTTGAGGCAAAGACATTTGAGCGACATTTCTACATAAATACATTGCAATTTGTCTAGGAAATGTTACATCATTTGACCTTTTAGATCCTCTTAAATCCTGAGGTTCAATGCTAAAATATTTTCCAACAACATCTTGAATATATTCTGATGAAATAACTTTATCATGCATAGACACTATATCGTTAATGGCTTTTTCAGTCATTTCCATGGTTATTGGACTACCAGTAAGGGAAGCTTTAGCAATTAATTTATTAAGTGTCCCCTCCAACTCCCTAATATTTGAATCAATTCGTGTAGCGATATTTGATAAAATTTCATCATCTATTATAATGTTATCTAATTGAGTTTTCTTTCTTAATATTGCTAAACGTGTTTCATAATCAGGATTAGAAATATCTGCGATTAGTCCCCAATCAAATCTTGATTTTAGTCTATCTTCTAAAAGCTCAATATCTTTTGGAGGCTTATCACTAGAAAGTACTATTTGCTTTCCTGCTTCATATAAAGTATTAAATGTATGAAAAAATTCCTCCTGAGTACTTTTCTTATTTGCAATAAATTGAATATCATCTATTAATAATACATCAATATTTCTATATTTTTCTCTAAATTTTTCAGTGGCCTGATCTTTCAAAGCGTTAATTAATTGATTTGTAAAGGTTTCTGAAGTGACATATAATATATTTGAGTTTGGATTGTTAGCTAAAATTTGATTACCTATTGAGTGCATAAGGTGCGTTTTTCCAAGCCCAACTCCCCCATATATAAAAAATGGATTGTATTTTGAACCTGGAGTTTCAGCAACACCCATAGCTGCAGCTTGTGCGAATTTGTTGTTACTTCCAACTACAAATGTACTAAATGTATATTTAGGATTGAGTCCCGAATTTAGTAATACTTTATTATTTCCCAATGCAGGCATTTGATTTAATGTGTCAGTTTCTTCATCTTCTAATTTGATTATAACTTTGCATTTTTTATTTGTAATAAAATTAAATGTATTTGTAAGTAAATCTAAATACCTTGATTCTACTGTGTCTCTTTGAAATGAATTAGTAGCTAATAAAACAATTATATTGTCATTAATGCTTTTTAATTCAAGAGACTGAATCCAAGTTTCGTATGTAATTACGGTTGTTTCTTCTTTTAACAACTCTTTTGCCCTATTCCATAGGTCAATCATTGCCTCATTAGCCATTATTAATCTTATTCCTTCCTAAAGCACAAATCTAGTTGGAAAATTGTAATTATTTTTCAACTTTTATCCCCTTTGTTAGTATAGAAAATAAAAAAAGTTATTTAATATCCACAGCTTGTACGCAATCTGTGGAAATCTTTTTAAATAACATTTTCTTTAGTATCTTTTATTACAAATCTATCATATCAAAAAATTAGGTAAATAGTCAAGAAAAAAAATAAAATAAATAAATATTTTTTCGTGAAGTGAAAATTTAAATTCCAGTTTTAAAAGGTAATAAAAAATTGTAAAAGAAAGTTCTAGATTAATTT